>NZ_CP063989.1:2264971-2588538 GCF_014595995.2 Actinomyces respiraculi | reverse complement strand
CCACCTCCTCCTTCCAGCAGCAGGTCACCGTCATCCGCGTCCTCGACCCCGCCGTGCGCGCGGCCCTTCACGCCTCCTCCGGCCAGCCCTACGTCGGCGGCTCCAACGGCGAGCTCTTCGTCTTCGTCGTCGACCTGCACCGCAACGCCGTCCTGCGCGAGCGTGCGGGCGTGGACCTCGAGCCGCTGGAGCGCACGACCCTGTTCCTCCAGGGCGTTGAGGACACGATCATCGCCGCGCAGAACGTCGTCGTTGCGGCCGAGTCCCTGGGGCTGGGCACCACCTACCTCGGCTCCATCCTCACCGACGTGCGCAGCGTCATCACCGCCCTGGGCCTGCCGGAGCGGACCTTCCCCCTGGTGGGCATGCTCGTCGGCCACCCCGCCCAGGAGCCGCAGTACAAGCCGCGCCTGCCGCGCGAGATCAT
Organism: Actinomyces respiraculi; assembly: GCF_014595995.2. NCBI lineage: Bacteria > Bacillati > Actinomycetota > Actinomycetes > Actinomycetales > Actinomycetaceae > Actinomyces > Actinomyces respiraculi. The sequence goes on along the minus strand of NZ_CP063989.1, from coordinate 2,588,111 downwards.
GAGCGCCGTCGACCGCTACCCGGAGCTGACCGAGCACCTGGAGGCGCTGGCCGACTACGACACCACCGTGCGCGACTACTACGACCTGCGCGCGGCCAACACGCGGGTGGACTCCTTCTCCGAGCAGATCGCCCGGATGCTGGGCAAGGGTGGCGCCTCGATGATGCCGTTGAGCGAGGTGCTGCACGAGCAGCGCCTGTGCCTGTCCTGAGAGGACCCGCGATGTCCGACGACGTGGCCCTGCCCGCCCTGTCCCGCTTCACCTTCCCGACGGCGCTGGTCGTCACCCAGGCGGGGCGGGTCATCGCCAGGGCCGGGGCGGTGGACGAGGTCTTCCCCCTCGCCTCGGTGACGAAGCCCCTGGTCGCCTGGAGCGCGCTCGTCGCGGTCGAGCGCGGGATGCTCGACCTCGAGGACCCGGCAACCCCGGAGCGCGACGGGGCGTGCCTGCTGCCGGGGGCGACGGTGGCGGACCTGCTGTCGCACTCCTCGGGCGTCGCCTTCGACTCCGACGCCGTGCTCTCGCCCGCGGGCAAACGCCGGATCTACTCCAACCGGGGTATCGAGATCCTGGGGGAGCGGCTGGTGGAGGCCACCGGCACGGGCCTGGAGGAGTGGGTCGAGCAGACGGTGCTCGAGCCCCTCGGGATGGCGAGCGTCCTCATCCCCGGTTCCCCGGCCTACTCGGGCCAGGGCAGCGCGGAGGACCTGTCGCTGTTCGCCCGCGAGCTGGCGGCGCCGACCCTCGTGGGCGAGGAGCTGGCGCGGCGCGCGCGCACGGTGGTGCGCCCGGGTCTCGACGGCGTGCTGCCGGGCTACGGCAGGCAGTCCCCCTGCGACTTCGGGCTGGGGGTCGAGGTCCGTGGGGGCAAGTCGCCGCACTGGACGGGTGCGCACAACAGCCCGCAGACCTTCGGGCACTTCGGCCAGGCGGGCTCCTTCCTCTGGGTGGACCCGGTGGCCGGGCGCGAGGCGGTGTTCCTGGGGACTAAGCCCTTCTCGCGCCTGCACGCCCAGGCGTGGCCCGGTCTGAGCGACCAGGTGCTGGCGCTGTAGGTCAGCGGCCCGGCGTGGCCGACCGGTGGGCCGACGGCGACCGAGCAGTGGGCCACCGACTGACTGTCTGGCGGGCACGGCCTCAGTCGATCTCGACGATGACGGGAACGTGGTCAGAGGCGCCCTTGCCCTTGCGCTCGTCGCGGTCGATGGCCGCGCCGCGCACGCGGGCCTCGAAGGCCGGGGAGCCGTAGACGAAGTCGATACGCATGCCCTCGTTCCGGGGGAAGCGCAGCTTCTGATAGTCCCAGTAGGTGTAGCCGGTCACGCGCTCGCGGGTGGCCTCGACCATGCCGACGTCGGCCAGGGCACGGAAGGCGGCGCGCTCGGGCTCTGAGACGTGGGTGGCGCCCTCGAAGACGCTCATGTCCCACACGTCCTCATCCAGCGGTGCGACGTTCCAGTCGCCGACGAGGACGAGGCTCTGGGAGGGATCGTCCGCGAGCCAGCCGGTGAGGCCCTGGGTGAGGGCACGCATCCAGTCGAGCTTGTAGGCGTAGTGGGGGTGGCTCAGCTCGCGGCCGTTGGGCACGTACAGGCTCCACAGGCGTACGGGCCCCGCCCCGGCCGAGGTGCCCACGCTCGCCCCGAGCGCCCGGGCCTCGACGACGGGCTCCGCGTCCTGCGTGGCGGCCCAGGCGGGCTGGCCGGGGAAGCAGGTCTGGACATCCTCCAGGCCGAGGCGAGAGGCGATGGCGACCCCGTTCCACTGGTTGAGGCCGTGGGCGACCACCTGGTAGCCGACGGCCTCGAAGGGTGCGTAGGGGAACTGGTCGGGCCGGCACTTGGTCTCCTGCATGGCGAGGACGTCGATGTCCTCGCGCTCGAGGAAGGCGACGACGCGGTCGACGCGGGTACGGATGGAGTTGACGTTCCAGGTGGCCAGGCGCATGGGGTGAGGGTAGCGGGCCGGGAGGGCCGAGGGCCGGGGACTCATCCAGGCGGTGCCCGTCACGACATGTGGACGTGAGGGGCAGCGTCGTCTGCCTGCCGATACCCTTCAGCCCATGGGAACCGCACTTATCACCGGCGCCACGAGCGGTATCGGCCTGGCCCTGGCCCGTGAGCTCGCCGTCGGCCGGCATGACCTCGTCCTCGTCGCCCGCTCCGCCGAGCGTCTGCAGGAGATCGCACAGGAGCTCCACCAGCGCGAGGGGGTCGGGGTGCAGGTCCTGGTCGCGGACCTGTCCACCCCCGAGGGGCGTGAGCGGGTCGCCGAGCGCCTGCGCGTGGACCTTCCCGACGGCGTGCGCACCTCCGTCCCGCAGGTCAGCCGCCCCCACACGGAGCAGGACGTGGCCCGCAGGCCGGTCGACCTGCTGGTCAACAACGCGGGCTTCGCCGTCGGCCAGGAGATTGTCGGCGGGGACCTCGCCCAGGAGCGCAGGGCACTGGACGTCATGGTGGCGGCGGTGCTTGAGCTCACCCACGCGGCGGTGCCGGGGATGGTGGCCAGGGGCCACGGGGCGGTGCTCAACATCGCGAGCGTGGCGGCGCTGACGGCGATGGGCACCTACGCGGCCCACAAGGCGTGGGTGCGGACCTTCACCGAGGCGCTCGCCTCCGAGCTGCGCGGCTCCGGTGTGAGCGCCACGGTGCTCAACCCGGGCCTGACGCGCTCGGACTTCCACCGCCGCGCGGGTGTCGCGGAGGAGGTGTGGCCTGACGCGGTGTGGCTCGACGCCGACGACGTGGCGCGCGAGGCGCTGGCTGCGGTACGTCGCGGCCAGGTCATCTGCACCCCCTCGGTGCGCTACCAGGCGGCCAACGCGCTGCTGCGCCTGAGCCCCCGCTGGCTGGTGCGCCGGGTGGCCGGCCACGCCACGGTGCGCACCCGGTACTGAGGCCTTCTTAAGGGACGATCCCCTGGTGTGCTAGGAGTTCGTGTGGGATCATCGGCCCATGGCTTCCATCATGGTGCACGGTGCTGCTGTCTCCACTGTCGGTGAGCTTCCCGCTGTCGGCTCGCCCGCCCCCGCCTTCACGCTCGTCGGCGCTGACCTTGCTGAGGTCACCAGCCAGTCGCTGGCCGGGCGCCGCGTCGTGGTCTCGATCTTCCCGTCGGTCGACACGGGCGTGTGCGCCCAGTCGGTGCGCGAGTTCAACAAGCGGGCCTCCTCGCTGGACAACACCACCGTGCTGTGCGTGAGCAAGGACCTGCCCTTCGCCCAGGCGCGCTTCTGCGGGGCCGAGGGGCTGTCCGACGTCGTGACCGCCTCCGCCTTCCGCTCCTCCTTCGGGGACGACTACGGCGTGACCATGGCCGACGGGCCGCTGGCCGGCCTGCTCTCACGCGCGGTCGTGGTCATCGGGGCCGACGGCGTCGTGCTCCACACCGAGCAGGTCGCCGAGACCGGTGACGAGCCGGACTACGACGCCGCCCTCGCCGCCCTCGCCTGACACACGCGGCGCAAGCGCAGTCTCGGGGCGGGCACGGCACACAGACTGCCAAGACGCAGCAAAGAGACGCACCACCACCGATCGCCTAGCCTGGGGCGGTGAGTACCAACGACCCCCAACGCGCACGTCTCGCCCAGCTCGTCCGTGACCTCGCCGTTGTGCGCGGCACAGTCACCCTGGCCTCCGGGCTCGAGTCCGACTTCTACGTCGACATGCGCCGCGCCACCCTCCACCACGAGGCCGCCCCCCTCATCGGCCACGTCATGATCGACATGCTTGAAGAGGAAGGGCTCGGCACCGACGTGGTTGACGCCGTCGGCGGCCTGACCATGGGGGCGGACCCGGTGGCCACCGCCATGCTTCACGCCGCCGCCTCGCGCGGCCTCGAGCTCGACGCCTTCGTCGTGCGCAAGGCCGCCAAGGACCACGGCATGAAGCGCCGTATCGAGGGCCCCGGCGTCGAGGGGCGTCGCGTCGTCGTCCTGGAGGACACCTCTACCACCGGCGGCTCCCCGCTCGAGGCCGTCGAGGCCCTGCGCGAGGCGGGCGCTGAGGTCCTCGCCGTCGCCGTCGTCGTTGACCGTGCGACCGGTGCCCGCGAGCGCATCGAGGCCGCCGGCCTGCCGTACCTCGCCGCGCTCGGCCTGAACGACCTGGGCCTGGAGTAGGACGTGCCGGAGCTGAGAGCGAGCGAGGGCATCATCGCCTTTGGCGAGGTTGACAGTGCCGTCATCCGCCCCTGAGCTCCCGCCCGAGGAGGGGCACGACTACTGGGCGGGCCTGCCCCCGGAGGAGGATCGGCCGGCGGACGTCCGGCAGGTCGGCGTCGGACCCTGGCCCGGGGGAGAGGCCGCCTGGCCGCAGGACCCCCGCTACGACCCCGTGCTCCTGCGTGAGGGGGACCGGCGCAACGTCGTCGACCGCTACCGCTACTGGCACACCGAGGCCGTACGGGCGGACCTGGCGGCACGCGCCCACACGCTGCACGTCGCCATCGAGAACGTCAGCCAGGACCTCAATATCGGATCCATCGTGAGGTCCGCGAACGCCTTCAATGTCGGCGCCGTGCACATCGTGGGCCGACGTCGGTGGAACAAGCGCGGCGCCATGGTCACCAACCGCTACCTCGACGTGCGCCACCACGAGCAGGTCTCCGAGCTGCTCGTGTGGGCGGCGGCCGAGGGCTACGAGGTCATCGCGATCGACAACGGCCCCGGCGCCGAGCCCCTGGAGAGTGCCGAGCTGCCCGAGCGCTGCCTGCTTGTGCTGGGCTCGGAGGGCGCGGGGCTGAGCGAGGAGATGCTCGCGGGGGCGTCGCGGCTGCTACGGATCGGCCAGTACGGCTCCACCCGTTCGATCAACGTGGCGGCCGCTGGGGCCATCGCCATGCACACCTGGATCCTCCAGCACGCAGGCCCCGCCCCCGACTGACCCAACGGGACCATGATCCGGTATCGGCCGGGTGTTTTCCGTGGGACAATCGGCACGCACCACTGCACATTGACACTCAGGAGGCACACAGTGGCCATTGCAACCCCGGAGTCCTACGCCGACATGCTCGACCGCGCGAAGGCTGGCGGCTACGCCATCCCCGCGATCAACGTGACCTCGTCCCAGACCCTCTCCGCCGCCCTGCAGGGCTTCGCCGAGGCCGAGTCCGACGGCATCATCCAGGTCTCCAACGGTGGTGCCGCCTTCTGGTCCGGCTCCTCCCGCGGCGACAAGGTCAAGGGCTCTCTCGCCATGTCCGCGTACGCTTACGCGGTCGAGAGCCTGTACCCCATCACCTTCGCGCTCCACACCGACCACTGCCCCAAGAACCTGATCGACTCGTGGCTGCGCCCGCTGCTCGAGATCGAGGTCGAGCAGGCCAAGCGCGGTGAGCCCACCGCCTTCCAGTCCCACATGTGGGACGGCTCCGCCGAGACCCTCGAGGAGAACATCCGCATCGCCGTCGAGCTGCTGGCCCTGTCCAAGCAGGCCAACACCATCCTCGAGATCGAGATCGGTGCCGTCGGCGGCGAGGAGGACGGCATCAAGGGCGACGAGAACGCCAACCTCTACACCACGGCGGACGACGCCTGGGCCGCCGTCGAGGCCCTGGGCCTGGGCGAGAACGGCCGCTACACCACGGCCCTGACCTTCGGCAACGTGCACGGCGCCTACAAGCCCGGTCACGTCAAGCTCAAGCCCGAGCTCCTGGGCGAGATCCAGGCCGAGGTCGCCCAGCGCCTCGGCGACCGCCTCGCCACCAAGGTTGGGGACAAGAAGTCCCCCTTCGACCTCGTCATGCACGGCGGCTCCGGCTCCACCGCTGAGGAGATCGCCACGGCCGTGCGCAACGGCGTCATCAAGATGAACGTGGACACCGACACCCAGTACGCCTTCACCCGTCCGGTCGTCGACCACATGTTCAAGAACTACGACGGCGTGCTCAAGATCGACGGCGAGGTCGGCAGCAAGAAGGCCTACGACCCGCGCGCCTGGGGCAAGGCCGCTGAGAAGGGCATGGCCGCCCGCGTGGTCGAGGCCTGCGAGCGCCTGGGCTCCGTCGGCTCCGCCTCCAAGCAGCACTGAGCTCGGCTCCCGTCCGGTCCGTTGAGGGCCGACGGCGACCACTCAGTCATCACCCCGCCGCCCCGGCGCTCCATGAGCGCCGGGGCGGCGCCGTGCAGCCGGGTAAGCCGGGACGGGCGGGGGCGGCGTCGTCGCGCTCCGGTAGGCTGGCCGACGGCGTGCGTGTCGTCGCGCCGTTACCAAGCAAGGGAGCAGCCATGCCTGCGGTTGTTGTCGTCGGTGCCCAGTGGGGCGATGAGGGCAAGGGAAAGGCCACCGACCAGCTCGGTCAGGACGTTGACTACGTCGTGAAGTTCAACGGCGGTAACAACGCCGGTCACACGGTGGTCATCGACGGCGAGACCTTCGCCTTCCACCTGCTTCCCGCTGGAGTGCTCACCCCGGGTGTCACCCCGGTGATCGGCAACGGCGTCGTCGTCGACCTCGAGGTCCTCTTCGCTGAGATCGCCGAGATCGAGTCCCGCGGCAAGGACGCCTCCAGGCTGCGCATCTCGGCCAGCGCCCACCTCATCCCCTCCTACAACCGCATCATGGACCAGGCCACGGAGCGCTATCTCGGTGACCGCCAGCTCGGCACCACCGGGCGCGGCATCGGCCCGACCTACGCGGACAAGATGAACCGCGTGGGCCTGCGCGTGCAGGACCTCTTCGACGAGTCGATCCTGCGGCAGAAGGTCCGCAGTGCCCTGGAGCAGAAGAACGGGGTCCTCACCAAGATCCTGGGTGCCGACGCCGTGGACCCCGATGCGGTCGCGGATGACCTGCTGTCCTACGCCGAGCGCGTGCGGCCCATGGTCATCGACTGCTCACTCGTCCTCAACGACGCCCTCGACGCCGGCCAGACCGTCCTGTTCGAGGCGGGCCAGGCGACGATGCTCGACATCGACCACGGCACCTACCCCTTCGTCACGTCGTCGAGCCCCACGGCGGGTGGCGCCTGCACGGGCACCGGAGTGGGCCCCACCCGCATCGACTCGGTGGTCGGCGTCGTCAAGGCGTACACGACCCGCGTCGGTGAGGGGCCCTTCCCCACGGAGCTGCTCGACGAGATGGGGGACCGGCTGCGTGAGGAGGGCGGCGAGTACGGGGTGACGACCGGGCGTCCGCGTCGCTGCGGCTGGCACGACGCCGTCGTCACCCGTTACGCCTGCCGGGTCAACGGCCTCACCGACCTTGTGATGACCAAGCTCGACGTCCTCACCGGGCATGAGACGATCCCCGTGTGCGTCGCCTATGACGTCGACGGGCAGCGGGTGGAGGAGATGCCGCTGACGCAGACGGGATTCCACCACGCGCGGCCGGTCTACGAGGAGCTGCCCGGCTGGAGCGAGGACATCACGGGCGTGCGGCGCTTCGAGGACCTGCCAGTCAACGCGCAGAAGTATGTGCTGCGTATCGAGGAGCTGGCGCGTACCCGCATCAGTGCCATTGGTGTGGGCGCGGGCCGCGAGGCGACGATCACGCGGCACAGCCTCATCGGCTGAGGACCTGGACGGCGGCGCGGGGCGGCGCGCAGGCGCCGACGACGGCGAGGACGACGACCAGACCGATGCCGATCCACAGGAGCGGCAGCCCAGCGGAGTCCTTGGCCTCGGCGTGCAGCGAGCCCTACCCAGAACCGGCGGTCACGCCGCGAGAGCCTCAGCGTCGCCTGCGACGGGAGGCGCGCCGCGGAGCAGGCCGCGACCGCGGTGCCTTCCGCTCGTCGTCCGAGCGTGATGCTGCAGCCCGCCCGGCCGCTGCCCGTCGGTACCAGGCCGCTGCGCCGATGGCGAGGCCTGCGAGCACGACGCCGCCGATGACCCAGCCCGAGTGCCGGTCCCAGACGCTCAGGCCGGCGCCGGGGGTGGCATAGCCGGAGGCGGAGACGCCGTCGGACAGGACGTCGACGTCGGACCATGTGACGGTCGTGCCCTCCACGAGGCCGCCGCCCGACGTCACCACAGCACCGGGGAAGGTCAGGGTGACCCGCGCGTCGACCACGCCCGCTTGTGACGGTGCACCGCCCTGGCCGACGCCGTCGGACCGGACGGCGCCCTGGAGCGCGGACAGGTCCACGACGTAGAGGTCGCCGTCGCGCACCACCAAGGGAGCTGAGCCGTCGGGCGACGGGCTGACGGCGGAGGCGTCGGGGACCGTGACGCCGCTGATCGTCACCTCGCAGCCGACACCGCCGGCGTCGTCGGCGGACCCGACCGAGCGGGAGCTGACACTCGTGCCCACGGGGGAGCCGACGAGTGCGGGGTCGGCGTAGTCGGCGCAGTTGCTGTCCGGGGTCAGGACGGTGCCGGTCGAGTCGCGCACGTCGAGCACGACGTCGTAGGTGCCGTCCTCTTTCAGCGTCATGTCCATGTGCGCAGTGCAGCCCGCCAGGGCGATCGCGAGCAGTCCGAGCGCGGCAAGCAGGCGGGTGCGTCGCAGCGCGGGGCGGCGGTGGGGCAGGTCAGGCACGGCACGACGCTAGCGGCGCAGGGCACTCGGAAGCGAAGACCTCGCGCCCTGTGACAGAGACCACGCAGCTGGTCGGCGCGGATTTCGCTGTTAGGGACCTAAGTGGAGGTGAAAGCGGCACCCATCTGAGAGAGGATTGGGCTGACCACAAGAGTCAAGAATCCAAGGAAGGGACTCACACATGACTGTGACCGCCCAGGACGTTCGCGCCGCGGCGCCCGCCAACGCTCCCGAGGACGTTATCGAGTTCGCGATCCGCATCGCTGAGCTCGGCAAGCCGGAGAAGGTGTACTTCGCTGACGGCACCGACGAGGAGTGGGACCGTCTCACCTCCGAGATGGTCGAGTCGGGCGTGTTCACCCGCCTCAACCCCGAGAAGCGCCCTAACTCCTTCCTGGCCCGCTCCCTGCCGAGCGACGTGGCCCGCGTGGAGTCCCGCACCTTCATCTGCTCCGAGAAGGAGGAGGACGCGGGTCCCACCAACAACTGGTACGACCCGGCCGAGATGAAGGCCATCCTCAACGAGAAGTTCGACGGCACCTACGCCGGCCGCACGATGTACATCATTCCCTTCTCGATGGGTCCCCTCGGCGGCCCGATCTCCCAGCTGGGCATCGAGATCACCGACTCCCCCTACGTCGTCGTCAACATGCGCATCATGGCGCGCATCGGCACCAAGGCAATGGACCTCATCAACGAGGGCCGCACCTGGGTTCCCGCCGTCCACTCCGTCGGCGCCCCCCTCGCCCCCGGTCAGGAGGACACCACCTGGCCGTGCAACGAGGAGAAGTACATCACACACTTCCCCGAGACCAACGAGATCTGGTCCTACGGCTCCGGCTACGGCGGCAACGCCCTGCTGGGCAAGAAGTGCTACGCGCTGCGCATCGCCTCGACGATGGCCCGTCGCGACAGCTGGATGGCTGAGCACATGCTCATCCTGCGCCTGACCGAGGAGAAGACCGGCAAGCAGTACCACGTCACCGCCGCCTTCCCGTCGGCCTGCGGCAAGACCAACCTCGCCATGCTCCAGCCCACCATCAAGGGCTACAAGGTCGAGACCGTCGGTGACGACATCGCCTGGATGCGTCAGGGTGAGGACGGCCGCCTGCGCGCCATCAACCCCGAGGCCGGCTTCTTCGGCGTCGCCCCGGGCACGTCCTACAAGACGAACCCGATGGCCATGGAGACCATGAAGGCCAACACCATCTTCACCAACGTCGCCCTCACGGACGACGGCGACGTGTGGTGGGAGGGCATCGACGCCGAGATGCCCGAGCACCTCATCGACTGGCTCGGCAACGACTTCACCCCGGCTGACGCCGCCGAGGGCAAGAAGGCCGCGCACCCGAACTCGCGCTTCACCACCCCGGCCTCGCAGTGCCCGATCATCTGCCCCGACTGGGAGGCTCCTGAGGGCGTCGCCATCGACGCGATCCTCTTCGGCGGCCGCCGCGCCTCCAACGTGCCGCTCGTCGCCGAGCAGTACTCGCCCGCCCACGGCGTGTTCATCGGCGCCTCCGTGGCCTCCGAGGTCACCGCCGCCGCCACGGACGTCAAGGCCGGCTCGCTGCGCCACGACCCCTTCGCCATGCTGCCCTTCTGCGGCTACAACATGGCCGACTACTGGGGCCACTGGCTCGAGATCCAGGAGCAGCTCGGCGAGAACTTCCCGAAGGTCTACCAGGTCAACTGGTTCCGCAAGGACGAGAACGGCAAGTTCCTCTGGCCGGGCTACGGCGACAACTCGCGTGTTCTGGACTGGATCGTGCGTCGCGCCTCCGGCGAGGTCGAGGGCATCGAGGGCGTCACGGGCATCTACCCCAAGCGCGAGGACTTCAACCTCGAGGGCGCGGGCGTGTCCGAGGAGGACTGGGCCAAGATGTACGATATCGACCCGGACGCCTGGGCCGCCGAGATGGACGACACCGAGCAGTACTTCGCTCAGTTCGGCGACAAGGTTCCTGCCGCCATCCGCGAGGAGCTGGCGAAGTTCCGCGAGCGCATCGCCGCCGCCAAGGCCTGAGGGCTGACAACGTCTCACCCATGTGAGTGAGGACGGCTCCAACGGGGGCCCGGACCGTGTCGACGGTCCGGGCCCCCGTCCGTCGTTGGGCTTCGTCAGGCTTGAGGTTCCGGGCCGGGAGTGCGGTGGATCGAACGGGCCAGCGCGTGCCTGTGCTGCCCGCGTGTGTCCACGCGGCGGACATGACGGGGGTGCGGACGTTGCCCGTCGTCGGACAGCCGCGTGATTCCGAGGACGACGGCCGTTAGGCTGGTGAGGTGAAGATCCTGCTTCTGGGCTCCGGTGCGCGTGAGCACGCCCTGGCTCGCGCTCTCGCCTCGGACCCCGCTATCACCGAGCTCGTCGTCGCCCCCGGGAACCCGGGGACCGCCGCGATCGCCACGAACCTCCTCATCGACCCGACTGCCCCTCAGGAGGTCGTCGAGCTCGCCACTCAGATGGGCGCGGACCTTGTCGTCGTCGGCCCGGAGGCTCCTCTGGTCGCGGGCGTGGCCGACGCCCTGCGCGAGGCGGGCGTGCCCGTCTTCGGCCCCGGCGCCGAGGCCGCCCGCCTCGAGGGCTCCAAGGCCTTCGCCAAGGAGGTCATGGAGGCTGCGGGCGTGCCCACGGCCGAGGCCGCCGTGTGCGGCACCCGCGAGGAGCTCGAGGCGGCCCTGGACCGCTTCGGCGCCCCCCACGTCGTCAAGGAGGACGGCCTGGCCGCCGGCAAGGGCGTCGTCGTCACCTCGGACCGCGAGGCGGCCCTGGCGCACGGCCTGGCCTGCCTGGACAAGGAGGGCGGGCGCGTCGTCGTCGTCGAGGACTTCCTCGACGGCCCGGAGGTCTCCCTGTTCTGCGTGTGCGACGGCGCCACCGTGCGCCCCCTCGCCCCCGCCCAGGACTTCAAGCGCCTGGCCGATGGCGACGCCGGCCCCAACACCGGCGGCATGGGCTCCTACACGCCCCTGACATGGGCGCCCGAAGACCTGAGCGAGCGGGTCGTGCGCGAGGTCGCCCAGCCCGTCGTGGACGAGATGGCCCGACGCGGCACCCCCTTCACGGGCCTGCTCTACTGCGGCCTGGCGCTGACCAGCAAGGGCCTGCGCGTCGTGGAGTTCAACGTGCGCTTCGGCGACCCGGAGACCCAGGCCGTGCTCGCGCGCCTGACCTCCTCGCTGCCCGAGCTGCTGCTCGCCTGCGCAACCGGCACGCTCCATGACGTTGAACCCCCCACCTGGTCCGAGCAGGCGGCCGTCGACGTCGTCCTGGCGGCTCCCGGCTACCCGGGCACGGTCACCACCGGTGGCGTCATCACGGGGATCGAGGAGGCCGAGGCCGTTGAGGGCGTCCACGTCCTGCACGCGGGCACGGGTCTGAGTGACGACGGCGACCTCGTGGCCATGGGCGGGCGCGTCCTGTCCGTCGTCGCCCTGGGGGCCGACGTCGAGCAGGCCCGCCAGCGCGCCTACGAGGCCGTCTCGCGCCTGCACCTGGACGGTGCTCAGTACCGCACGGATATCGCCGCCGACCGCTGAGCGCGGGTGCGCCTGGGGCCCGGGCGCTGAGTGTGGGTGCGCCTGGGGCCCGGGCGCTGAGTGCGGGCGCGCCTGGCGCCCGGCCGCGGGGATGTTATCGCCCGTGACCCGCCCGCAGCCGCGCCCTGGTCCCCGGCCGGAACGCGCCTTCCGCACCGTCAGGCGCTGAGCCGTGGGGGGCGCCCCTATGTGGTGTGTCGAGCGGCGGCGGTTGGCTCGTCCGGGTCTCCTGGTGGTCACCTCCATCCTCTGCCTCGTTCCCCCCGTCGTCGATCTCGTTCGAGGGCCGTCGATCTCGTTCGCGAACCGTTGATCTCGTTCCCTCAACGAACGAGATCAACGCACGGGCAACGAGATCAACCCGCGGGCAACGAGATCAACCCGCGGGGAACGAGATCAACCCGACGCGCGCGGAGCCCGGTCGCAGGTGTGGGGGTCGCGCGAGCTGCTGGAGCGGGGGTGGACTGCGAGAGCGAGAGCGGGCGCACGGGTGCGGGTGCGGGGGCCGGGCGCCGGGGGACGGGCGCCACCCGCCACCCGCTCAGCCGGCCGTTGAGCCGGCCGCCACGGCGCGGGTGGCACGATGTCCCCATGAGCCCCGCCCCCATCATCCCGCCGGCCCCCGCGCTCGTCGGATGGAGCCACGTGTCCTCCGGGAAGGTCCGTGACGTCTACGCCCCCGCCGACGAGGGCCCCTGGGCCGGTCAGGACGTGCTCCTCGTCGTCGCCTCGGACCGCATCAGCGCCTTCGACTACGTCCTGAGCACACCGGTGCCCGACAAGGGCAAGGTGCTCACGGCGATGTCGGCCTGGTGGTTCGAGCAGCTGGCGGACATCGTGCCGAACCACATGGTCTCGGTCACGGACGTGCCCGCTGAGGTGGCGGGGCGCGCGATGGTGTGCCGCCGCCTGGACATGTACCCGGTGGAGTGTGTGGCCCGCGGCTACCTCACCGGCTCCGGGCTGGTGGAGTACCGGGCCTCGCGGTCGGTGTGCGGCGTGGCCCTGCCCGAGGGCCTGGTCGAGGCCTCGCGCCTGCCCCAGCCGGTCTTCACCCCGGCGGCGAAGGCGGCGCTGGGTGACCACGACGAGAACGTCTCCTTCGCGCGGGTGGTCGAGATGGTCGGTGAGCCGACGGCGACGGCCCTGCGCGAGGTGACGCTCGCCCTCTACTCGCGGGCGGCCGAGATCGCGCGCGAGCGCGGCATCATCCTGGCGGACACGAAGTTCGAGCTGGGTGCGGGCGCGGACGGCGCCCTGGTGCTGGGCGATGAGGTGCTGACCCCGGACTCCTCGCGGTTCTGGCCCGCTGACGAGTGGGCCCCGGGCCAGGTGACGCCGTCCTTCGACAAGCAGTTCGTGCGCGACTGGCTGACCAGCCCGGCCTCGGGTTGGGACCGTGCCTCAGGGGAACCGCCGGCGCTGCCGGAGCAGGTGGTCGAGCGCACGCGCGCCCGCTACCTGGAGGCCTACGAGCGTCTGACAGGCGAGCCGCTGGGGCTGTGAGAGCGGGGCTGTGAGTCCGAGCCGCCGCCGGGGCTGCGGGCCGACTGGCCGCGCAGCCGACCCGACTGGCAGCATGCCCTACTGGTAGCGCAGCACCAGCGGCAGGACGAGGGCGACGACAAGGCACCACGCGCTGAAGACGGGCACGGCGAGGCACTGCCAACGCTCCAGCGCCAGCGACGTGCGGGAGCGGTGGATGACGCCCACGTAGTGCCAGGCGGAGCCCGCCAGGTGGAGGAGCAGGAGGAGGTTGAGACCGAGAGCCGACACCTTGTTGGGGGTCGCGCCCCACACGAGCAGCCGCTCGGACATCGCCCACAGCATGATGAGGTCGACGGCGAGGGCGGCGAGGATCATCGCCAGGTGCATCCGCTCCAGCAGCCCGGCGTGGGCCTCGGGGGCGCGCGCGGAGACGGTGAACAGGACGATCGCGGCGACGACGACGAGGAGCAGGTCGAAGCCGATGAGGGTGCCGCGTTCGACGTTCCGCGGCCCACCGCTGATGACGACGACGAGGAGGAACCCGAGCAGGGCGAGGGTGAGGAAGGGGGTGAGGACGGCGGTGAGCACCGGCGCCATGTTCTCTATGGCGCTGCGCTTGAGGGTTACGAGCCACGCGACGACGAGGACGGCGCCAGCGGCGCACACGGGGATGACCCAATTGAGTGCGGTGTCGAGGACCGAATAGTCCCACACCGTGAGGAAAGCGGCGCCGAGGAGTGCGACGAGTGCGCCGCCCGCCATGGCGATGAGGACGTAGTAGATGACGGACTCCCCGAGGAACCGCAGCCAGTCCATCCACGCCTCGACCCGCAGCCAGCGGCCACCAAGGTAGGCGGCGCCGGTGAGCAGGAGCAGCGCTACGGGCAGGTGGACAGTGGTGAGCAGGAGGCTCTGCGACTGATCGTCCAGCGGCAGGACATTGACGACGACGACGCTGATGACGCCGGTGACGGCCAGGGCGATGAGCCCGCCGCGACCTGCGGGGCTGTGCCACGCCCGGGAGCGGATGGCGAGGTAGGCGGCGAGGAAGGGTAGGACGAGGAAGGAGATGTTGAGGGCGTAGAAGACATCTAGATCGGGCAGGTGCAGCTCGGCGGGCAGACGCACGGCCAGCCCGGCGGCGAGGCCGAGAAGGATCGCGAGCCAGGGGCCCCGTGCGGCCCACCCGTCCTGCGCCTCGCCGTCGGCGGTGGAGCGGGCGACGGCGAGGCGGTGCCACAGACGTTCGGTGTGGATCTGGGCGTACTCACGGGCGACGGCGTCCTGCCCGCCCAGCCGTCGCATGGCGATGAGGAAGGCTTCGTCCTCGGTGAGGCCGACGGCGCGCAGGTCCGCAGCCTGGTCGAGCAGGTGGCTCTCAAGCTCGGCGACGTCGTCGGCGTTCATGGCGGGGCGCGCGAGCATGAGGGTGCGCCAGGCGGCGAGCTGCTCGGCGGCCGTCTCCGGTGGGGCTGGGGGAGTGGACGGGGTACTCATGCTCTCTCCTTCGGGCGGGGCCCTGGGGTGGGGGCGGTTGACGAGGGGGCGCCCGGGGTGGCGCTCGGGACAGTGGCGTGGGCGGGGGTAGTGGCAGCGCTCGCGGCCTCGCGCAGGGCGTTGATGGTCCTGGCGGCGAGCTGCCACTGGGCCTCGAGGGAGGCGAGCTCGGCGGCGCCGTCGGACGTGAGGGTGTAGTACTTGCGCCGCCGGCCGGAGTCGGCCACACCCCACTGGGCGCTGATGCGACCGGCGCGCTCAAGGCGGTGGAGGAGGGGGTAGAGGAGTCCCTCGGACCACTCGAGCTGGCCGTCGGAGGCCTCGGCGATGCGGCGCAGGATCGAGTAGCCGTAGTCGGGGCCGGTGGATAGCACGAGCAGGACCATCGGGGTTGCCGAGGCGGCGACGAGGTCCTTGGACAGCGTCATGTCACCTCCGGACGGACGGATACCGATACCTAACGCTACTAGGTATCAGTAACCCTAGAAGTACGAGGTGTGTGTGTCAACGCCGACGGGCGTGGACGGCGCCACGCACGGGTAGAGTCGTGCCCGCACCCCACCCGCCCACCCAGGAGTACTGATGGGACGCATCATCGTCGAGGTCATGCCCAAGCCCGAGATCCTTGACCCCCAGGGCAAGGCCGTCGTCGGCAGCCTCCCGCGGCTCGGATTCGACCAGTTCACCGCGGTCCGCCAGGGCCGTCGCTTCGAGTTGACGGTGGAGGGGCCCGTGACCGACGCCCACCTGGCCGCCGCCGCCGAGGCCGCCCAGACGCTCCTGTCGAACCCGATCATCGAGGACGTCGTGTCCGTGCGGGCCGACGGCGAGGAGGCCTGATGGCCCGCATCGGCGTCATCACCTTCCCCGGCACGCTGGATGACGTCGACGCCCTGCGCGCGGTGCGCCTGGCCGGGGCTGAGCCCGTCTCGCTGTGGCACAAGGACGCAGACCTGCGCAGTGTCGACGCCGTCGTCGTGCCCGGTGGCTTCTCCTACGGCGACTACCTGCGCTGCGGCGCCATTGCCCGCTTCGCCCCGGTGATGGACGAGGTCATTGAGGCCGCCGGCAAGGGCATGCCCGTGCTGGGCATCTGCAACGGCTTCCAGATCCTCGCCGAGGCGCACCTGCTGCCGGGGGCGCTCATCCGCAACGACCACCAGCGCTTCGTGTGCCGCGAGCAGCGTCTGCGGGTGGAGTCGACGTCGACGGCGTGGACCGGCCTGCTTAAGGAGGGTGAGGAGCTCACTGTCCCGCTGAAGAACGGTGAGGGCAACTTCATCGCCTCCCCTCAGGAGGTCGAGCGCCTTGAGGGGGAGGGGCACGTGGTCTTCCGCTACGTGGGCTTCAACCCGAACGGCTCGGTCAACGACATCGCCGGCGTGCGCAACGCGCGCGGCAACGTGGTGGGTCTCATGCCGCACCCCGAGCATGCGGTGGAGCCGGGCTTCGGGCCGGACTCCGAGGCGGGCCCGCGTACCGGCACGGACGGCCTCACGCTGTTCCAGTCGGTGATCAGCATGCTGGTGGGTGCCTGAAGAACGGTCTTGGGCCCGTATCTCGCGTGGGGTGGCGTCACCCTCAGGGGTGGCGCCGCCTGCCGTTGGAGTGACGCTTGCTGCCGGGGTGGCACCGGAGTACGCGCCGGTGCGGGTACCGGCGCACGGTGTGGCCCGGGCTTGTGGATAATCCGGCGGGGCTGTGGATATATCGGCTGTGATTCACGCCGATGAAGGTCTGACAACAGGGTAACGGGCCGTCCTGACGTGAACCTGTGTGCGCCGTGGGATCACACGGAAATTGTTGCGCGGAACTCAGGGTACCCTGAGTAAAACGCCGTAATCACGACGATTCAAGGTGGTTATGGGTAGGTTGACAAGTACCTGGGATGCTGCTCGGCGGCCCTCGTACCGATGCTGTGAGGTGGTTGCCGCCGGGTAGCCACAGGGAGAACAGCGTCATCCCGGCACCCACAGCCTCATGTGCACAAGGCTGTGGATCCAGGGTGTGGATAACTCCGGTCACCCGGTGCCCTCGCCGTCGGACCGCGACCCGGCGAGAGGTTCCCGAACAGCACGGTGGGCCGGGACCGCAGACCCGACCCACCAGTTCCCGGGCCCCAGTCCCGGAGGTTCTGTCCCGAAGCCCCGGCGCCTACCCCAGCGCCCGGGCGATCGCGTCCACGACCTCGATGAGGTGGCGGTCCGGCAGGTAGCGACGACGCACCGCCTCGTGGGCCGCATCCCCCATCTCCTGCGCCCGCTCCGTGAACAGCAGGAGGTCGGCCGCCGCCGTCGCCCACGCAAGGTCGTCGTCGGCGGGCACGAGCGCGCCCGTGACACCGTCCTCCACCTGCTCCTGAATGCCGCCGACGGCGGAGGCCACCACCGGCGCCTTCTTCCACATCGCCTCGGCCACCGTCAGGCCGAAGGCCTCGACCAGCGAGCGCTGTGTGACCACCGTGCTCACGCGCTGCAGGGCGTTGACAATCGTGGCGTTGACCTCGCGGTCCGTGCTCGGGATTCCCAGCAGGTGCACCCGCGCCGCCGTCGACTCCGGCAGCGTGGCCAGCCGCTCCGTGATGTCCTCCAGGACGGCGGCCGCCGCCGGCTCACGCTCCGGGTCGGGCACCGGCCCCGCGATGACAAGGTGCGCGTCCGCGGGCAGCACGCCGATGTGCGTCGCGAAGGCGTCCAGCAGCTCCTTGCCGCCCTTGAGGCGGTCCCAGCGCTGGATCTGCGTGATCGTCCTGGCGCCCTCCGGCACGGGATGGTCGGTCCCGAAGGCCTCCTCCTCAGCCAACCCCCGGAAAGCGTCAGGGCGGGCGTCCTCACGAATGAGGGGGACGGCGTCGAAGGGTGCCTGACCGGCCACGTACCCGGCCAGGCGCACCACTGAGCGGGCCTCGTCGAGGTCGAGCACTCGGTTCTTGGGCGAGTCCGGGTTGATGGAGGGGGCAATGATGGCCGTGTGCTCCTCCTCCACATAGGGCGGCAGGTACTCCGGGCGTGAGGCGATGATGAGATCGACGTTCTCCAGGTAGTCGTCCAGGAAGGCCCAGGCGTGCTGGCCGGCCTCACCGGCGTCGGCCACACCAACGTGCAGACGCCACAGGACGGTCGCGCCCGCACGCGTGAACGCCTCGGCCAGGCCGGCCGTGGCCGGGTCGTGGAGGATGACGACGTCGCCGTCGCGCACGTCCTCAATGACGTTGTCCGCGTTGGAGGCCAGGACGTGCTCGTACAGGTCCCGCTGCTTGTCTCCCAGCTTGCCGCCGTCACCGGCTGCGCCGTGAAGGAAGTCGTTCAGGCGCGTGGCGAGGGTGACGAACTCAGCCGGGGCATCGAGCGTCAGCCAACGGGCGTCGATGCCCAGGCCTCGGGCGTAGCCCACGAGTGGCGCTACGATCTCGGCGGGACCGGAGGAGGCGGCTGCCGACGGCGTGATGGTCCAGACGGTGCGGCTGTCGAGCAGGGCGTGGGCGGCCTCGACGCCGTCGTGCAGCCGACGGACAGCGACCTCATCAAGGTGGCTCTCGAGGTCCGACAGTGGAAGCGGGGCGACGTCGATGGTTCTCATGCTGAAATCCTGCCCTGTTTGACTGTGACACGCAGCACTTTCAGGGGGTGTGTTGGGGGTGCGACGTACACGCGAGGGGATGCTGGTGGGCCTGCGCACCCGCTGCGTGTGAGGTCAATGGGCGGCTGCCCGGGGATGGGGAGGCCCGCCAGGACCGCGGGTATTCTTTGAGACGGCCCACTCCACACCCGCCCACAGGAGCAGCCGCATGATGGCACTCGAGCCCGCGAAGATCCCCGCCGACGTCGACAACCTCCGCCCGGTCGAGCACCCGGACACGACCCAGGACGCCGCCGCGACCCCCGACCAGGAGATGCCCTACCGCGAGCTCGGCCTCAAGGATGACGAGTACGCCTCCATCAAGGAGCTCCTGGGCCGCCGCCCCACCAACGCCGAGCTCGCCATGTACTCCGTCATGTGGTCCGAGCACTGCTCCTACAAGTCCTCCAAGATCCACCTCAAGCAGTTCGGCACCAAGGTCACCCCCGAGATGAAGCAGCACCTGCTTGTCGGCATGGGGGAGAACGCCGGCGTCGTCGATATCGGAGACGGCTGGGCCGTGACCTACAAGGTCGAGTCCCACAACCACCCCAGCTTCGTTGAGCCCTACCAGGGCGCCGCCACCGGCGTCGGCGGCATCGTGCGCGACATCATCTCCATGGGCGCGCGCCCCGTCGCCGTCATGGACCAGCTGCGCTTCGGGGCCGCGGACCACCCGGACACCGCCCGGGTCGTGCACGGCGTCGTCGCCGGCGTCGGCGGCTACGGCAACTGCCTGGGCCTGCCCAACATCGGCGGCGAGACCGAGTTCGACCCCTCCTACCAGCAGAACCCCCTCGTCAACGCCCTGTGCGTGGGGGTCCTGCGCCACGACGCCATCCACCTGGCCAACGCCACCGGCACCGGCAACAAGGTGGTGCTCTTCGGCGCGCGCACCGGCGGCGACGGCATCGGCGGCGCCTCCATCCTCGCCTCGGAGTCCTTCGAGGACGGCATGCCCGCCAAGCGCCCCAGCGTGCAGGTCGGTGACCCCTTCATGGAGAAGGTCCTCATCGAGTGCTGCCTTGACCTGTTCAACGCGGACCTCGTCCTCGGCATCCAGGACCTGGGCGCCGCCGGCATCTCCTGCGCCACCAGCGAGCTCGCCTCCAACGGCGACGGCGGCATGCACGTCGACCTCGAGAAGGTCCTCCTGCGCGACCCCTCCCTCACTGCCGGCGAGATCCTCATGAGTGAGTCCCAGGAGCGCATGATGGCCGTCGTCGCTCCCGACAGGCTCGAGGAGTTCATGGCTGTCATCGACAAGTGGGACGTCGAGGCCGCCGTCATCGGCGAGGTCAACGGCTCCGGCCGCCTGACCATCGACCATTTCGGTGAGCGCATCGTCGACGTCGACCCGCGCACCGTCGCCCACGAGGGCCCCACGTACCACCGCCCCTACGCCCGCCCCGCCTGGCAGGACGCGCTCAACGCGGACTCCTCCGACCGCCTGGCCCGCCCCTCCAGCGCCGCTGAGCTCACCGAGCAGGTCGTCGCCGTCGTCACCAATGCCAACCAGGCCTCCACCGCCTGGGTCACCAACCAGTACGACCGCTTCGTGCGCGGCGACACTGCCCTGGCCCAGCCCGACGACGCCGGCGTCATCCGCGTCGACGAGGCTACCGGCCGTGGCGTGGCCATCTCGACGGACGCCAACGGGCGCTTCACCAAGCTCGACCCGGCCACCGGGGCCGCTCAGGCCCTGGCCGAGTCCTACCGCAACGTCTGCACCGTTGGCGCCACACCCCGGGCCGTGACCGACTGCCTCAACTTCGGCTCCCCGGAGGACCCGGACGCCATGTGGCAGCTCGTTGAGGCCATCACCGGCTTGGCGGACGCCTGCAAGCAGATGGGTGTGCCCGTCACCGGCGGCAACGTCTCGCTGTACAACTCGCACGGCAAGGTCAAGGGGCTTATCGACTCCTCCATCAACCCCACGCCCGTCGTCGGCGTGCTGGGCGTCATGGACGACGTGCGCCGCGCCAACCCCTCCGGCTGGTTCGAGGAGGGCCTGGCGATCATCGCCCTGGGCGCCACCGCGGACGAGCTGGATGGCTCGACCTGGACGCGCGTGGTCCACGACCACCTCGGCGGCCTGCCCCCGAAGGTGGACCTGGAGGCGGAGATGGCTCTTGGGCGCGTCCTCGTGGCGCTGAGCGAGGCGGACCTGCCCGAGGGCACGAAGCTCGTGCGTGCCGCCCACGACCTGTCCGCCGGTGGTCTCATCCAGAGCCTCGTTGACGCCGTGCTGCGCCACGGCGTGGGTGCCAGCGTGGACCTGACCCCCATCGAGAGCCGCGACGGCGTGGACGACTTCACCGCCCTGTTCTCCGAGTCCGGGGCGCGCGCGCTCGTGGCCGTCCACGAGGCCGCCGTGCCGGTGGTGGAGGCTGCCGCGAGTGCCGAGAACGTGCCGTGGGCCCGCATCGGCACCACCGGTGGCGACATACTCGTCGTCTCCGGCACGGACCTGCTGGCCGACGGCGGTGCCGGCCGGCCCCTCATGCTCGACCTCGCCGAGTTGCGCGCCGACGTTGAGAGCACGCTGCCGGCGCAGTTTTGAGTCTCGCGCTCGCCCCACGCGCGCCCGGCCCGCGTGGGACGATGCCCACATGACTTCTGTGACCGCGTTAGACGAGCACACCTGGGCCGACGCCACCTGGCCCCTCGGAACCCACCTCACTGACGGGGGCGGCGTGACGATCGCCGTCTACGCCCCGGCCGCGACCCGTCTCCAGGTCGAGGTCTACCCGCAGGCCCTGGGGGCCGACGCCGTCGCCTCTTTCACGGCCGCCCGCGGCGAGGACGGGGTGTGGCGCGCCCACCTGGGCGGCCTCGACGCCGGTGCTCTCATCGGCCTGCGTGCCTGGGGCCCCAACTGGCCCTACGACGAGGCCTGGGTGGCCGGCTCCGAGGCGGGCTTTCTGGCCGACCTCGACGCCGACGGCAACCGCTTCAACCCCAACAAGGTCCTGTTCGACCCCTACTCGCGTGAGGTCAGCCACACGCTGTTCACCGACCGCCTTGCCGACCTGGGCATCGACGGCGGCGTCTTCGGTACCGGCGGTGACGACGTCGACGGCGTGCCCCGCCGCCAGATCGACACCGGCCGCTATGCCCCCAAGGGCGTCGTCGTCGCCAAGAACCGCGACCAGGGCGGGCCCGGCATCGACGGGCGCCCCAACCGGCCCGGCCTGCGCGCCGAGCAGACGATCATCTACGAGGCCGGGGTGGACCAGCTCACCGGCCACCCCTCCTCCGCCCGCCTCACCGACCTCCTGGCCGGGGAGCCCGGGTTCGAGGACGTGCCGGACATCCCCGCCGAGTACCAGGGCACGTACAAGGGTGTGGGCATGCTCGCCCCCTACCTCAAGGCCGCGGGCGTCACCACGCTTGAGCTCCTGCCCGTGCACGAGACCAACGCCTCCGAGTCCGGGCGTGCCGGCGCCACCAACTCCTGGGGGTACATGACCCTCGCCTTCTTCGCCCCCTCGCGCCGCTATGCCTCCGACCAGTCCTGGGGCGGGCCCACCCGTGAGTTCCGCGAGATGGTCGACGCCTTCCACGCGGCCGGCCTTGAGGTCTACCTCGACGTCGTCTACAACCACACGGCTGAGGGCGGCAACTGGAACGGCGACGTCGCCACGACCGGCTTCACCAGCCTCGGGGGTCTGGCGACCGCCGAGTACTACCAGATGACCGTTGACAAGATCCTCGTCGACGGCGCAACCGGCACCGCCAACCAGCTCAACTACTCCTCCGAGACGGCCCGCACGCTCGTCCTGGACTCGCTGCGCTACTGGAGCGACCAGATGGGCGTGGACGGCTTCCGCTTCGACCTGGCCACCGTCCTCGGTCGCTTACCGGAAGAGGCCGCGCCCGATGACTGGGGCAACCTCAAGCGCTTCTTCACGGACCACCCGCTGCTGGTCGCCATCGCGGACCTGGCTCGCGAGCGGGGCATCAAGGTCATCGCCGAGGCCTGGGACCTGTGGGGTTACGAGGTTGGCAACTTCCCGCGCGGCTGGGGTGAGTGGAACGGCCGCTACCGCGACGCTGTGCGCCGCTTCACCAAGGGCGACGGCAACACCGGCTCCTTCATCGACGTCGTCAACGGCGACTACCACCACTTCCAGGACAACGACGGTCCCCAGCGCTCGGTCAACTTCGTCGTCGCCCACGACGGCTTCAACCTTGCGGACCTCGTGTCCTACCAGGAGAAGAACAACGGCGAGGCCTGGCCCTTCGGACCTTCCGACGGCGGCAGCGACGACAACCTCTCCTGGGACTCCGGGGGCAGCCAGGTGCTGCGCCGCCAGCGGCTGCGCAACCTGTGGGCGGTGCTCATGCTGTCGCGGGGCGTGCCCATGGTGGTGGTCGGCGACGAGATGGGCCGCACCCAGAACGGCAACAACAACCCCTGGGCACTGGGGTCCGTCGCCATGCGCAACAACTACGCGATGATCGCCTCCAGCCAGCCTCAGAACGTGCCGGTGGTCGAGGGCGAGGACTGGGCCTACCACGACAACCTCGGGGAGTTCGACTCCCCGAGCGCGAGCGTGAACCCGCTGTTCCGCTTCACCACCGCGCTTATGCGGATGCGTCAGCGGCACCCGACGCTCCAGCAGGCCCGGTGGGGCGGCGTCGAGCCCGGTGGCGACGACGTGTCCTACCTCTTCCGGCGTCCCGACGGCGAGTCCTCGCCGCAGGAGGGTGACCGTGTGGTCAGCCTGCTCATCGACGCGCCCGACGACCACTTCGCCGTCATGCTCAACATGGACGACGAGCCGGTCGAGTTCGCCCTGCCTGAGGCGGGTCAGGGGCTTGCGTGGCGGCGGCTGGTGGACACGGCTGCCTGGGCGGAGCCCGAGTGCAACATCTGGGACGAGGGGACGGGTGAGGTGCTCGCCGGCCCACAGGTGGTGCACGCCTGGTCGGTCATGATCGCGCACCGCGACCCCGCGGGTCTCGCCGACGCCTGACCCGACGGCGCCTGACCCGGAGCAGGCGGGTGGAGCGGGCAGCACCGGCTAGGATGGCGCACGCCCTGTTCCCCGTCCGAAGGTTCGCTCATGCCAACCTCGTTGCAGGAGGTTGCCGTCCCAACGGCTTCCCCCCTCCCAGCCCCCTCCCGACAGGCTCGTGCCGCCGCGTGGGCAGTCCACGCCCTGACAATGTCCGGGCTGCCTCTTGCCTTTCTGGCGATACTCGCCCTCATCCGCGACGAGACGGGGTGGATGTGGCTGTGGCTGGCCCTGGCGATGCTCATCGACGGCGTCGACGGCACCTGCGCCCGCCGGGCACGAGTCAAGGACGTCATCCCGTGGTTCGACGGCTCCGTCGTCGACATCGTCGTCGACTACCTGACCTGGACCTTCATCCCCGCGCTGTTCATGTACCTGCACCTACCGCTCGGGCCCGCGCCGGTGGCCGGGGTGCTGACGGTCACCGTGCTCGTCTCGTCCCTGTTCTGCTACGCCAACGAGGGAGAGAAGTCCTCAGACAACTACTTCGTGGGATTCCCGGCGGCCTGGAACATCGTGGCGGTCATGCTCTGGGCGCTGGGGACCCCGGCAGTGATCAACGTCGTGGTGACGCTCCTGTTCGTGGTCCTCACGCTCGTGCCCACCCACTACGTCCACCCCGCACGGGTCAAGCGCCTGCGTGTCGTCAACATCACGGCCGTGGGCGTGTGGCTGGCCGGCACGGCCTGGCTCGTCACCGTCCACCCTGTTCGCCCCCTTGCCGCCATGGTGCTGTCCCTGGGCGGTGGCGCGTGGCTGCTGCTCGTCGGTGCGCTGCGCAGCGCCCGCGGGGCCGAGGACTAGCCCGCTCGACCGCGCAGCCCCCGCACGATCATGCGGTCCCGCAGCATCCGGAGCGTCTCGAGCGCCGCACTGCCCGCGATCATGGCGACGACGACGATGATGACCACCCGCGGGTAGTCGCGTCCCTGCATCCAGAAGTAGACGTACGGGGCGACGAAGGTGACCACCGTGGTCACCAGGCCGGCGAGACGCCGTCGGATCCGGGGGCCTGCCGCCATCTCCACCAGCCCCCACGTGTAGGGCACCGCCGTGACGATGTCGATGAGCCACAGCACCCACCAGTGGCCGTGGAAACCCGGGACGAAGGCGACCGGCAGCGCCCTGAGGGACGAGTAGATGAAGATGACGACGTAGGCGATGACGACCGGGTTGGTCGCCCAGCGCAGCAGTCGGGGGTGCTCGTTGAGGGCGACGCCGGCGCCACGCAGCGCCACGGTCGCCCGACGTGGGCAGCGCAGCGTGTCCAGCCCCTCCAGCGCGGTACGCAGGTACGCCCGTGAGGCCTCGTTGCGCTCGGCGAGGGCGAGGACCAGCTGCAGGGGACTGATGGCGATGACGACGTCGGGGTTCCGGGCGGCGCCGTCGTGCGCCACAGGCTCAGGAGCGGTCAGAGAGACGACGTGGACGACGTCGTCACCGAGGAGGTCGGTCAGGCGGTGCGGTGCCTGAGGCGGGGCCTCGGCGAGCCACAGGCGCACGCCCTGCTCGAGGGCGTGCTCCAGGCTGTGGGCGAGCCGCCAGCCGAGGTCGTCCGGCCGGAGCAGCTCGTCCGGCGAGCACGTCGAGGCCGCCAGGTCGACGAGGAACTGCGGCTCGGCCACCTGTCTGGCGCTCAGGTCGCCGCAGCGGGGTGTTCCTGCCAGCCGGTGGATGCGCTCGGCGTCGAGCCGATGGCGCTGGGTCACGGGCAGGTCGAGGAGCGAGCGTCTGGTGAGGAGTCGGAAGGGCTCGGTGGTCGGGTGCGGCACCGCACTAGCGTCTCAGACCTATCACCGTTGTCCTGCGACGTCGCACCCCCGTCGCCCCGACGTGTCACCCGGCCTGACGTGTCACCCGGCCTGACGTGTCACCCGGCCTGACGTGTCACCCGGCCTGACGTGTCACCCGGCCTGACGTGTCACCCGGCCTGATGTGTCACCCGGCCCAGATCCTCGGTTTGCCGCCGAGCGCACGGCGAATCGGCGTGCGCTCGGCGCCGAGGATCTCGAGGGCGGGTGGGCGCGGGATGGTGGCGGAGGCTCAGCGGACGATGGCGGGGATGCGGCGGCTGGTGATGAGGTCCATCTCCTCGCGCAGTACCCGTACAAGGCGCAGTACCCGTACGAGGTCGGACGCGGTGAGCAGGAGCACGACGAACAGTGCCGCGTTCGGCACAACACCGAAGGACCACCACGCCCTGTCCACCGGGAGGAGCGCCCCGACGACGAGCCAGGACCCCAGTGAGGTCGCGAGCACGACGGCGGTGCCCACCGTCAAGACCACCGCCGTGCCGAGCGACTGCACGCTCCACTCGATGACGGCGAGCACGGTGCTCGGTCAGGACGAGCATGGTGACCGGTCAAGAGCGGCCCTGGACCGGAGGTACCTGACGACGGAGCCTGACGGCGGTACGACGTCGCGTGGGCAGGAGTGTGGGTGAGGAGCCGAGGTCATGGGACGCGGCAAGGCCCGGCCTGGGCGGCTGCTCGTTGAGCCCTGGCCTGTCTGGTCGATCTCGTTCCCCAGCAGGTGATCTCGTCCCTCGTGCATCGATCTCGTCCCTTCAAGGAACGAGGTGGACGGGCGAGGAACGAGGTCAACGGGCGAGGAACGAGGTCAACGGGCGAGGAACGAGGTGGACGGGCGAGGAACGAGGTGGACGGGCGAGGGGGCGGGACCGCCCGTCAGGCCTCAGAACCTAGCCGTGCAATGAGATGTTTCTTCTCAGTTACCGGCCAAGTGGAAGTCTGTACGTGGTTGTCAAGGCTCAGGCCCAGGCGGCCGTACACGATTCGATGAATGGAGTCCCGTATGCAGGAGAGTGTCGAAAAGGTCTACGAGCAGGTCATCGCCCGCAACCGTGGCGAGTCCGAGTTCCACCAGGCCGTCCGAGAGGTCCTCGAGTCCCTCGACCCCGTCATCGCCAAGCGCCCCGACTACGCCGACAACGCACTCCTCGAGCGCATCGTTGAGCCTGAGCGCATGATCACGTTCCGTGTCCCGTGGACTGACGACAAGGGCCGGGTGCACGTCAACCGCGGCTTCCGCGTTGAGTTCAACTCCGCCCTGGGCCCCTACAAGGGCGGCCTGCGCTTCCACCCCAGTGTCTACGCCGGGATCATCAAGTTCCTCGGCTTCGAGCAGATCTTCAAGAACGCCCTGACCGACCAGGGCATCGGCGGCGGCAAGGGCGGCTCCGACTTCGACCCGCACGGCAAGTCCGACGCCGAGGTCATGCGCTTCTGCCAGTCCTTCATGACTGAGCTCAGCCGCCACATCGGCCCCGACACCGACGTGCCCGCCGGTGACATCGGCGTCGGCGGCCGTGAGATCGGATACTTGTTCGGCCAGTACAAGCGCCTGACCAACCGCTACGACGCCGGCGTGCTCACCGGTAAGCCCGTCGCCTGGGGTGGCTCGCTTGCCCGCACCGAGGCCACCGGCTACGGCACGGTCCTCTTCGCCCAGTCCATGCTCGCCACCAAGGGCGACAGCCTCGAGGGCAAGAAGGTGTCCGTCTCCGGCTCCGGCAACGTGGCGATCTACGCCATCGAGAAGCTGCAGCAGCTCGGTGCCATGCCGATCACCTTCTCCGACTCCTCGGGCTACGTCGTCGACGAGAACGGCATCGACCTCGAGCTGCTCAAGCAGATCAAGGAGGTCGAGCGCGGACGCGTCGCCGACTACGTCGAGCGCAAGCCCGGTGCCCGTCTGGTGACCGAGGGCCGTCTCTGGGACGTGCCGGTCGACGTCGCCCTGCCCTGCGCCACGCAGAACGAGCTCGACGGCGACCACGCCGCCACCCTGCTGCGCAACGGCGTCGGCGTCGTCGCCGAGGGTGCCAACATGCCCTCCACCCCCGAGGCCGTCGAGGCCTTCCAGGCGGCCGGCATCCTCTACGCGCCCGGCAAGGCCTCCAACGCGGGTGGTGTGGCCACCTCGGCGCTGGAGATGAGCCAGAACTCTGCCCGCACCCGTTGGAGCTTCGAGGAGGTCGAGGCCCGCCTCACCGGCATCATGGCCGACATCCACGACAACTGCGTCGAGGCTGCGGAGACCTACGGGCGTCCCGGCGACTACGTCCTGGGCGCCAACGCCGCCGGCTTCACCAAGGTTGCCGACGCGATGATCCAGCACGGCATCGTCTGAGCCGAGGCCGTCTCACGCCCGCCCACCGCTGAGCCGGTCGACGCCGACCCGGTCCCACGGTGCCCCGCCTCCCCTCCCGGAGGCGGGGCACCGTGCCGTCTCGGCGGGGACGGAGCCGACGGCGTCGAAGCGCCGGGCGGGAGGCCGGGCGGACGGCGTCGGTGGGCCGACGTACCGGTGGGCCGGATTCCCCAAGCGGTCGTCGATGCCGGCGAGAACGCATAAGGTAGTGCCGTTCCCCCGCCCCGCCACCCACCGAGGAC
Source organism: Actinomyces respiraculi (assembly GCF_014595995.2). Classification (NCBI taxonomy): domain Bacteria; kingdom Bacillati; phylum Actinomycetota; class Actinomycetes; order Actinomycetales; family Actinomycetaceae; genus Actinomyces; species Actinomyces respiraculi. The sequence continues at coordinate 2,560,045 of NZ_CP063989.1, read as the reverse complement.
GCCATGCGCACCCCCGCTTTTATGAGGAGCGCGGCGGCAGTCGCGACGCTCGCGGTCGCCGCGCTCTCCCCTGTCGCCGCAGCACCTGCTCTCGCCGCTGAGGGTGACACGACCACCATCAACATCCTTGGGATCACCGACCTGCACGGTCACATCGAGACTGTCGCGGGCCAGGCCGATCCCGCCAAGAACGAGCCCGGCGCAGGCAACGGCACCTGGGTCACCGAGGTCGACAGCATCCGGGTCGGCTTCGTCGGCGTCGTCACCGACGAGCTGCCCACCCTCACCGCCACCTCCGGCCTCGCGGGCCTGACCATCACCGATGCCACCGCCACCACCGCCGAGAACATCGACCTGGCCGCCTCCGGCGGCGACGTCGCCGCCTCCCCGCTGGCCGCCCGGGTCTCCGCCATCGTTGACCGGGCGAAGGCCGACTCCGAGGCCATCGCCCCGGTAGAGCCGACGAGGCGGGATATGCTGGTGACGACCGGTGCGTCCATCGGTATCGGCGTCGTCGCCGTCGCCCTGCTCGCCGTCGGCGGGCTGCTCGTGCTGCGACGCCGCTCGGGCTCCGACGACGAGGGCTGACGCCCGGGGGGGGTGGCAGGCCGCCCCGCTACGCTCGGCACATGGCAGCACAACGACGCATCGACATCGAGGCGGGCGCTCACGCCGTCCGCCAGTGGGCCGCCGAGCAGGACGCGCGGACGACACCGCCGGGCGGCGCCGGTGCGGCGACCGGCGCTCCCGGGCCCGGTCCGACCGCTCCGGGGCGCCCCACTGCCTCCGTCGGCCCGGATAGTCCTGCCGACCCCGCTGGCTCGAGGAGCTTGACGTCCCCCGCCTCGCCGGCTTTAAGTCCCTCCCAGCGCTCGGCCGTGCGGCGCCGCGACGCCACCGCGGTGCGCTATACCCTCGAGGAGCTCGCCGCCTGCGCCCCGGGTCACGCGGTCGAGGTGAGGGTCCCTCCCTTCGGCGTCATCCAGGCCGTCGCCGGCACCGTTCACCGTCGCGGCACCCCGCCCTCGGTCGTCGAGACCGACGCCGCCACCTGGCTCGCCCTCGCCACCGGTCGCCTCGCTTGGCAGGAGGCCCTGGACGACGGTCGGCTGCACGCCTCCGGTGAGCGCTGCGACCTCAGTCCCTACCTCCCTCTTATGCGAGCCTGACCGCTCGGTCGGTACGTGGCGGGCGCCTGCCCCGGCTCCTTCGGGCGCGAGTTTGCCCACGGCCTTCGCCTCGCGGGCCGACCGCTCAGCCCGCCTCCCTCGTGCGCGGGACCGCCTCGGCTGGCTCGTCCTACCAAGCAAGGGAGCATCCCCGGCTCCTTCGTGCGCGGGACCGCCTCAGCCCCGGCTCCCGATGCGGCTCCGGGCACCGTCGCGCTCATGCAGCGCCTCGTCCCTCAGCCCGCCGTGCGGTTACCTGACACCAGTTCTCGTGGAGGCTAGCACCAGTTTTCGTGGAGGCTAGCACCAGTTCTCGTGGGTCTGGGGGTGGTGATGCCCGATCGGGCATGGTGGGGCGGGGTGGCTGTGGTGGATTGTGGTGAATTGTGGTGAATGCCGTGCAGCCGCCGTCCATTCGTGTCCGAAGCGGCGCCCACCCCTTCCATTCATGTCCGAACGGGCGTAGGCTCATGCCTGGACGGACATCCGAAGGGGAGTGTCCCGGTACGAGGAGGTTCCGGTGAACGCCGAGCAGCGCCAGCAGGCCATCACCGACGCCGTCGTCCGCGATGGCCGCGTCACCGTCGTCAACCTTGCCGCCGACCACGGGGTCACCGTCGAGACCATCCGCCGAGACCTCGCCGCCCTCGACCGCGTCGGCGCCCTGCGCAAGGTCCACGGCGGCGCCGTCGCCGCCACCCGCCTCGCCCTGCCTGAGACCGCCGTCACCGAGCGCGAGCACCTCGCCGCCCCCGCCAAGCGGGCCATCGCCGCCGCTGCCCTCAGCTCCCTCCTCGACGGCGGCCTGCTGGCCGCCGGTGCCACCCTCATCCTCGACGCCGGCACCTCCGTCGGCGCCCTCGCCCGGATCCTGCCCGAGGGCCTCGACCTCACCGTCGTCACCTCCTCCGTCCTCACCGCCGCCCGCCTCGCCGGCAGGCGCGGCCTCACCGTGCGCGTCCTGGGAGGCGAGGTGCGCGGCATCACCCAGGCCGCCGTCGGCCCCGAGGCACTGGCCGCCCTCAGCCGGCTGCGCGTCGACCTCGCCGTCCTGGGCACCAACGGCCTGAGCGCCGACCACGGCCTATCCACCCCCGACCCGGACGAGGCGGCCGTCAAGACCGCCATGGTCCGCGCCGCCCGCCGCGTCGTCGTCCTCGCCGACGCCACCAAGACCGGCCAGGAGCACCTCGTCTCCTTCGCCGACCTGTCCGACGTCGACCTGCTCGTCACCGATATCCCGCCCACCACCGCCCTGTCCACCTGCCTGACCGGCTCCGGAACCGAGGTCCTCGTCGCATGATCACCACCCTCACCCCCAACCCCTCACTCGACCGCACCGTCGCCCTGCCCGGCACCCTTCAGCGCGGCGGCATCAACAGGATCGTCTCCGTCACCGTCGAGCCCGGCGGCAAGGGCGTCAACGTCGCCCGGGTGCTTGCCGCCTCCGGCGCCGACGTCACCGCCGTCCTGCCCGCCCCCCACGGCGACCCCCTCCTGGCCGCCATCGAGACCGCCGTCGCCGCCCTGCCCAGCCGCGGCCGCGTGACGACGCACGCCGTGCCCGTCGCCGGGGCCGTGCGCGTCAACACCGCCGTCACCGAGCCCGACGGGACGACGACGAAGCTCAACGAGCCCGGAGCCGGCCTTACCGCCGCGGAGACAACGGCCGTCGAGACCGTCCTGCTGGAGACGGTCGGCGCACCCGCTGCGGGCGGCGAGCGCCCCTGGGCCGTCCTGTCCGGCTCACTGCCCCCCGGTGCGCCCACCGACTGGTACGCGCGCCTCGTGCGCCTGCTCCGGCAGGCCCGCCCGGGGCTGCGCATCGCCGTCGACACCTCCGACGCGCCCCTCGCCGCCCTCGCCGACGCCCTGCCCGACGCCGCCCCGGACCTCATCAAGCCCAACGGCGAGGAGCTCGGCCAGCTCGCCGGCCTGCCCGCCGACCGGGCGATGGCCCTCGAGGAGGGCGCCAGGGCCGGGCACCTGGCCCCCGTCGTCGACGCCGCCCGGGTCCTCGTGCGCGCCGGCATCAGCGCCGTCATGGCCACCCTCGGCCCCGCCGGGGCCGTCCTCGTCACCGACGAGGCCGCCTGGCACGCCACCGCCCCCGAGGTCCCCGTGCGCTCCACCGTCGGCGCGGGGGACTCCTCCGTCGCCGGCTACGTCCTGGCCGACACCCGGGGCCTGGACGCCCCGGGACGGCTCACGACCGCCATGGCCTACGGATCTGCCGCCGCCGCCCTGCCCGGCACGACCCTGCCCACCCCGCAGGACCTGCCGGCCACGGCCGCCGTCGTCACTCGCCTGGAGTGACCCCCGCCCCGCCACCGACCCTCCAGGGCGGTCATGGCGGCGGTGCCGACCATGACGCGGCCCACCGACCAACACGACCACCATCCACCAACCCCGTCACCGCCCCTGCGACTCAAGGAAGTAGCATGTCCCCCACCTCGCACGCGGAGTCCGCTCCGCTCATCGTTCCCGAGCTCGTCCGGCTCGACGCCGACACCGGCCCCGACAAGGCCGAGGTCATCGGCTACCTCGCCGAGGTCGTCGCCGCCGCCGGTCGCGCCGACACCACCGAGGGGCTCGCCGCCGACGCCCTCGCCCGCGAGGCCACCGCGCCGACCGGCATCCCCGGCGGCATCGCCATCCCGCACTGCCGCAGCGAGCACGTCCTGGCCCCCTCGCTCGGCTTCGCCCGCCTGGCCGCCCCCGTCGACTTCGGAGCCGCCGACGGCCAGGACGCCGACCTCGTCTTCATGATCGCCGCCCCCGCCGGCGCCGACGACATGCACCTGCAGCTCCTGGCCAAGCTCGCCCGCGGCCTCATGCGCTCCGACTTCACCGACGCCCTGCGCGGCGCGGCCAGCGCCGAGGAGGTCGCCCGCATCGTCACCGAGCAGGTCCAGCCCGAGCTGCTCGACGACGCCGCCCCCACGGGTGCGGCCGACACCGCGGTATCCGCCGCCCCCGCGCAGGACGCTGCGACGGCCCCCGCACCCGCCGGTGGCGCAGGACGCCTCATCGTTGGCGTCTCCTCCTGCCCCACCGGCATCGCCCACACCTTCATGGCCGCCGAGGCCCTGGAGCAGGCCGGCGCCGACCGCGGCGTCGAGGTCCACATCGAGGGGCAGGGCTCGGGCAAGATCGACTCCCTCGACCCCGCGCTCATCGCCCGTGCCGACGCCGTCGTCTTCGCCCACGACCTGCCCGTCAAGGGGCGCGAGCGCTTCGCCGGCAAGCCGGTCATCGACGTCGGTGTCAAGGCCGCCGTCAACGACGCCGGGGCGCTCATCGACCGGGCCCTGGCCGCGATCGACGACCCCGCCGCGGCCCGTGTGCCCTCCGGCGGCACCGGGGAGGCGGCCGACGACGCCGAGGAGTCCGTCCACTGGGCCCGGCGCCTGCAGCGCGCCGTCATGACCGGCGTGTCCTACATGATCCCCTTCGTCGCCGCCGGAGGCCTGCTCATCGCCCTGGGCTTCCTGCTGGCCGGCTACGGCGTCGCCCTCCCGCTGGGCGACGGCCCCGACTCGGTGGGAGCGACCGTCGTGCGGGACTACTCCCTCACCAACCTGCCCGGCACCCTCGAGGGCGAGGGCATCACCTCCGGGCTCATGCTCTACCTCGGATCCGTCCTGTTCATGCTCGGGCAGGCGGCCATGGGCTTCCTCGTTCCGGCGCTGGCCGGCTACATCGCCTTCGGGCTGGCGGGACGCCCCGGCATCGCCCCCGGCTTCGCCATGGGCGTCGTCGCCACCGCCATCGGCTCCGGGTTCCTCGGCGGCCTGGTCGGCGGCATCCTCGCCGGCTACGTCGCCGCCTGGCTGGCAGGCCTGACCGTGCCCAGGTGGCTGCGCGGCCTCATGCCCGTGGCCGTCATCCCGCTGGGCACGACGATGGTCGTGGGCGGGATCATGTACCTCGTCCTTGGCCGGCCGCTGGCCGCGCTCATGACGAGCCTGCAGGAGGGGCTGACCTCCATGTCCGGCGGCGGCTCCGCCATGCTCCTGGGCGTCATCCTCGGGCTCATGATGTGCTTCGACCTGGGTGGGCCGGTCAACAAGGCCGCCTACCTCTTCGCCACCGCCGGCCTGGCCTCCGCCACCGCCGCCTCCTTCGAGATCATGGCCGCCGTCATGGCTGCGGGCATGGTGCCGCCGCTGGCCGTGTCCCTGGCGACCTTCCTGCGCCCGCGCCTGTTCACCAAGGCCGAGGTGGAGAACGGCCGCAGTGCCTGGCTGCTGGGCCTGTCCTTCATCTCCGAGGGCGCCATCCCCTTCGCCGCGGCCGACCCGCTGCGCATCATCCCGCCGGCCATGGTCGGCGGCGCCGTCACCGGCGCGCTGTCCATGGCGATGCACGTCGGCTCGCGCGCCCCGCACGGCGGTGTCTTCGTGCTCTTCGCGATGACCAATGTCGGGTGGTTCCTGCTGTCCATCGCCATCGGTGCGGTCGTCACCTGCGCAGGCGTCATCCTGCTCAAGCAGATGGCGGCGCGCACGCGCGGCGAGCAGGCCGCCGTGGCCGTCTGAGCGCACCGGGCCCGCACCGGGCGTCCCGACGCCATGGCGAGCGCCGACCGTCCCGACCCGGACGGTCGGCGCTCGCCGTGCCCGGGCCTGCGAGGCCGCGGTGTGGCCGGGTCGTCCTGCGGCGGTGTGCTCTGGTGGCCCGGTTCGTCCTGCGTCGGTGTGCTCTGGTGGCCCGGGCGCCCCGCAGCGGTGCCCTCTGGCGGCCCGGCCGCCCCGCGGCTCCGCGCACCACGACACCGCGGGGGCGGGGGCGACGGCCCTACTGGTGCCGGGTAGGTTCGGACCATGCCCCGCGCACGCATCAGCACATACACCGCTCCGCCCGCCGCCGTCGTCTCCGCCCTCGACGACCTGCGCGCGGCCCATGACGTGCCCGCCGTCTTCCCCCAGGACGCCCTGAGGGAGGCGCGCGCCGCCGCAGCCGCCTGGGACGACGACGGCGCCGAACGCTTCCTGCGCGACGGGCACGGCGACGGTGTCCCGGTGCGCGACGCCCGCGACCTGCCCCTGGTCACCATCGACCCGCCCGGCTCCATGGACCTCGACCAGGCCGTCCTCCTCGAGCACCCCGCCGGCGGTGGCTACCGGGTCACCTACGCCATCGCCTCCTTGGCCACCTTCATCACTCCCGGTGGCGCCCTCGACGCCGAGCTGCGCCGACGCGGCGAGACCGTCTACGCCCCCGACCGCTCCACCCCGCTGCACCCCGAGGAGCTCTCCCACGGCGCCGCCTCCCTCCTGCCGGACGTCGACCGCCCCGCCTGCCTGTGGACCATCGACCTCGACGACGACGGCGCCGTCACGAGCGCACACGTCGAGCGTGCGCTCGTGCGCTCGCACGCCCGCCTCACCTACGCCGAGGTCCAGGCCGCCATCGACGGCCAGGGGACCCTGCCGGCCGCCGTCCCCGCGGGCCTGCCCGGGCTCCTGCGCGAGGTCGGCACCCTGCGCCAACGCCAGGAGGCCGCGCGCGGCGGCGTCTCCCTGTCCACGCCCGAGCAGGAGGTCACCCGTACGGACGAACCCGGTGCCGACGGCTACCGCCTCGCCTACCGCGCCGCCCTGCCCGTCGAGGAGTGGAACGCCCAGGTCTCCCTCCTCACCGGCATGTGCGCCGCCCGCCTCATGGTCGAGGCCGGCGCCGGCGTCCTGCGCACGATGCCGCCCGCCGAGGCCCGCGACTACCGGCGCCTACGCCGCATCGCCCGGGCCCTCGGTGTCGACTGGCCCGAGACCCTCACCTACCCCGGGCTCGTGCGCTCCCTCGACGCCTCCGTGCCCGCCCACGCCGCCTTCATGGACCAGGCCGCCGGCCTGTTCCGCGGTGCCGGCTACCTTGTCTTCGGCCCCGGCTGCGGGCCCGCGCCCTCAGCGGATGGTGAGGCCGTCCACGCGGCGATCGCCTCGCGCTACGCGCACGTGACCGCACCGCTGCGCCGCCTCGTCGACCGCTACGGCGAGGAGGCGTGCGTGGCCGCCTGTGCCGGCGCCCCGGTACCCGCCTGGGTGCTGGAGGCCCTGCCCGGCCTGCCCGACGTCATGGCCGAGACCGGTCGGCGCTCGCGGGCGGTCGAGCGCGGGGCGGTCTCCGCGATCGAGGCGCTCGTGCTGGACGGGCACGTGGGCGAGGTCTTCGACGGCGTGCTGCTGTCCGAGCGCGACGGACGCGGCGAGGTCATGCTCGCCGAGCCGGCCGTCGTCGGCGTCGTGCACGCCGACGAGGCGTCCGCCGGCGGGGCGCACGGGCGCGCTCTGCCTGTCGGCGAGCCGGTACGCGTGCGCCTGGAGGAGGTCGACGTCGCCGCCGGGCGGATCGCCTTCGCGCTGGTGCCCTGAGCCGCGCGGCGCCTGTCGTCGTGTCCAGCGTCGTGCCTGCCGACGTGTCCAGTGTCGTGCCCGCCGTCCCCCGCTCGTCCATCTCGGAGCGTGAGCGTTGATCTCGTCCCTTGCGTGTCGACCTCGTCCCGTGAAGGTACGAGATCAACCGCTGGGCAACGAGATCGACGGCAAGGGAACGAGATCAACCGCTGGGCAACGAGATCGACGGCAAGGGAACGAGGTCAACGTGCCCGGGCGGGCGGGTTTCGGGTCATCGCGCTCGCCTGCTCGGCCTGCCCTGCCTCCGGCAGCCGCGCGGCACCCGCCCTGCCTCCGGCAGCCGCGCAGCACCCGCCCGCCTCCGGCGCAGGCCCGCGCCCGCCGGGTACCGGTGTGAAAGGATGTGGCCGTGAGCTCCGGTGACACCACCCAGACCACCATCCCCGCGCCGATCCCCGGCGACCGCGCCCCCCTGATGAACCCCGGTGATCTCGTCGAGCCCTCCATCCGCGAGGAGTGCGGCGTCTTCGGCGTCTGGGCCCCGGGCGAGGACGTCTCCCGCCTGAGCTACTTCGGCCTGTTCGCCCTGCAGCACCGCGGCCAGGAGTCCGCGGGCATCGCCACGACGGACGGCTCCAAGATCCTCGTCTACAAGGACCTCGGCCTCGTCTCCCAGGTCTTCAATGACCAGATCCTCACCAACCTGCCCGGACACATCGCCGTCGGACACACCCGCTACGCCACCCAGGGCGCCGCCACCTGGGAGAACGCCCAGCCGATGCTCGGCCCCGTCTCCGGCGGCTCCACCCTCGCCGTCGCCCACAACGGCAACCTCACCAACACCCGTCAGCTCGTGGACCGCATCCGCGCCACAGGCGGCGAGGACCTGCGCGGTGAGCTCGGCCGCGGCTCCTCGACGGACACGGCCGTCCTCGCCTCCCTCATGGCCCTGGTCTCCGAGCGAGGCTTTCTCGAAGAATGGGACGACGTCGAGGACCTCATCGCCACCGGCATCGAGCCCGACGTCAACCTCATCGCCACCACACCGCCCCTGACCGTCTCGCAGACGGCGCGCCGCGTCCTGCCCATGCTGCGCGGCGCCTTCTCCCTCGTCTTCATGGACGAGCACACGCTCTACGCCGCCCGCGACCCGCACGGCGTGCGCCCCCTGGTCCTGGGACGCCTCAGCAGCGGCTGGGTGGTCGCCTCCGAAACCGCAGCCCTCGACATCGTCGGCGCCACCTTCGTGCGTGAGATCGAGCCCGGCGAGCTCCTCGAGATCGACGCCGACGGCGTGCGCTCGACCCACTTCGCCGTGCCGCGCCGCGCCGGCTGCGTCTTCGAGTACGTCTACCTCGCGCGCCCCGACACCACAATCGCCGACCGCTCGATCATCGCCGCCCGCAATGCCATGGGCGCCGCCCTGGCCCGCGAGCACCCGGTGGACGCCGACCTCGTCATCGCCACCCCCGAGTCCGGCACCCCCGCCGCCATCGGCTACGCGCAAGAGTCCGGCATCCCCTACGGCCAGGGCCTGGTCAAGAACGCCTACGTGGGTCGCACCTTCATCCAGCCGACCCAGACGCTGCGCCAGCTCGGCATCCGCCTCAAGCTCAACCCGGTGCGCGAGGTCATCGAGGGCAAGCGGCTCGTCGTCGTCGACGACTCCATCGTGCGCGGCAACACCCAGCGCGCCCTGGTCACGATGCTGCGCGAGGCCGGCGCCGCCGAGGTCCACGTCATGATCTCCTCCCCACCGGTGCTGTGGCCCTGCTACTACGGCATCGACTTCGCCACCCGCGCCGAGCTCATCGCCACCGGCATGAGCGTGGAGGGGGTGCGCCAGTCCATCGGCGCGGACTCCCTGGGCTACCTGTCCGTCGACGGCATGGTCGAGGCCACCGCACAGCCTCGGGAGGAGCTATGCGCCGCCTGCTTCACCGGGCAGTACCCCATCGCGCCGCCGGTCGAGGGCGTGCCCGTGGGCGCCCTGCCCGTCCAGCGGGTCCCCACCGCCGTGCGCAGGCGACCGGCCACGGTGGGTGACGACGTCGTCTCCTCCCGCGCCGTCACCCTCCCGGACCTCACCAACGGCTCCACGGCCACGACCAGCTCTCTCACCGCCACCCCACCCACCGACGAAGGACCGCACACGTGAGCACCGCACCCACCCGGCCCGCCATCACTTACGCCTCCGCGGGCGTGGACACCGCGGCGGGCGACCGCGCCGTCGAACTCATGAAGGCCTCGGTGGCCGCGACCATGACCCCGGCCGTCGTCGGCGGTGTGGGCGGCTTCGCCGGCATGGTTGACGTCTCCGAGCTGCGCGAGTACCGCCGTCCGCTTCTGGCGACCTCTACCGACGGCGTGGGCACGAAGGTCGCCATCGCCCAGGCCATGGACGTGCACGACACCATCGGCCAGGACCTCGTTGGCATGGTCGTTGACGACATCGCCGTCACGGGCGCCCGCCCGCTGCTCATGACGGACTACATCGCCTGCGGGCACGTCGTGCCCGAGCGGATCGCTGACATCGTGCGCGGTGTGGCCCAGGCCTGCGCCCAGGTGCGCACCCCGCTGCTGGGTGGGGAGACCGCCGAGCACCCCGGCCTCATGGGACCGGAGGAGTACGACGTCGCGGGCGCCGCCACGGGCGTGGTTGAGGCCGACCGGATGCTCGGGGCCGAGCGTGTGCGCACCGGCGACGTGCTGGTGGCGCTGGCGGCCTCCGGCCTGCACTCCAACGGCTACTCGCTGGTGCGCCGCGTCGTCGAACATGCCGGATGGGCCCTGGACCGCCACGTGCCCGAGCTCGGACGCAGGCTCGGCGAGGAGCTGCTGGAGCCCACCCGCCTGTACTCCGCCCTGTGCCTCGACCTCGTGGAGGCCATCGACCCGGCCGACGCCGACCCCGCGGCACTGCGCGTGCGCGCCTTCAGCCATGTCACCGGGGGAGGCCTGGCCGCCAATCTTGCCCGTGTCCTGCCCGCCGGGCTGGTGGGCGATGTGGACCGCGGCTCCTGGACGGTCCCGGCCGTCGTCGACCTCGTGCGCACGCTCGGCTCCGTGCCGTGGGAGGACCTGGAGTCCACGCTCAACCTGGGCGTGGGCATGGTCGCGGTGGTGGCCCCCGAGGCGGTGGACGAGGTCCTGCGTCTGTCGGAGGCTGCGGGCGTGCCGGCCTGGGTGCTCGGCTCGGTGCACAGCGGCGAGGGTCATGTCTCCCGCGGGCGCGTGGTGGCGGGTACGAAGGGGGTCGACGGCGGCGCCGTCGACATCCACGGCAGCTACCGCACCGCCTGAGCGGCAGGCTCAATACCCCCTTGGCTGGAGCCGGACAGGTCGGTGAGACAACGCAAGGGCCGACAGGGGGTGTCCCTGCCGGCCCTTGTCTGTAAGAGGTGTTGACGCGCCGGGAATGGCGAGGGGGTCACTTCTCCTCGGAGTCGTCCCACTCGTCGTCGTCCACGTTGTACTTGGAGGCCAGCTCCTCGTAGTCGATCTCGTCGTCAGCCTCGGCACCGCTGGACGCGCTGACGAGCTCGCGCTCGAGAGCCGCGTAATCGGTCTCCGGGCTGAAGTACTTGAGCTTGCGGGCGACCTTCGTCGCCTTGGCCTTCTGACGGCCGCGCCCCATAGGCTCGACCCCCTCCAACAATCTCTGGCGCGCGAGGCGCGCATCACGCGGGCAAATGTGTCGTGGGGCGAGCCTATATCCACGCCCTAGTAAATGGCCATTCGGTGCCGTGTGAGGGAGGACGCCCCGGAGCCGTCGGTGGCCCCGGCCGATGGTGGTCCTCAGCGCAGTTCAGTTGCACTCAGACGCCCTCAGCACTGCTCAGTGATGAGGACCTCGGCGCCGCAGCGAGCCGAGAGCCGCCGTTACGGCGACCGCTCCTCCCGCAATTACCGCGACCGTGCGCAGCGCTTCCTTGTCGCCAGCTCGGGCCCGTTCGACCGTCTCCACAGTGCGACGGCGCATCTCGCTGACCCGGTCCACAAGCCTGTCGCGCTCCTGAGCCAGGCGTGTGCCCAGGTGCTCGCCCGCCGCACGGGCCTGAGCCTGAGGCGAGACGCGCTCCACCAGGGCGTCGACACTGGCTGCGAGCTGGGTGCGCGTGGCTTGCAGACGGGCCTCGATCTCCTCCGGGGTGGAGGGCTGCACCTCGCTCATCGGCGCAGCGCCTTGAGAGCGGCGAACACGCTCACGCCCGCGAGGATCAGGCTCGCGCCGGTGACGATCCCCAGCGAGGCCGGGTCGCCGTCGCGAGCGTCGTCGAGCAGACGGTTGACGCGGTCCAGGATGCTCGGGGGCGGGGCGAGCGGCGCGGAGCCGTAGCCGACGCCGGTGTTCTCCGACTGCCTGGTTGCGCCGGCCCGGGCGGGAAAGAGGGCCGAGGTGAAGCCGACCCGTGCCTGGGTGACGGCTTCGCGCGCCGAGGAGGCCGCCCGCGTCTTGAGCGCCTCCGGGGCCAGGTGGGCGCCCAGGATGGCGAGGTCCGAGGCGAGGCGGGCGCGGCGGTCGGCGAGATCAGCCTCGATCCCCTCGGGGCTGAGTGCGGCCTTGGCGGCCCGCCGGGCACGGGCCCTGGCCGCGATCTCGGCGGCGGAGGGGCCCCCGGAACCCGTTCCCTGGGGGGCGGTGGTGCCGTAGTCACTGGTGCTCACTTCGCGCTGCCCCTCTCCAGGCCATCCTGCAGGGCGGCCTTGGCGACGGCGACGTCGGCCTTGAGGCCCTCCTGCGGTGCGGGGACATCCTTCTGGGCGGCCTTGAGACGGTTGACGCCCACGAGGGCGAGCACGGCCACGATCACGAGCAGCAGCACGGCGACGATGAGGTGGCCGGCCCAGGGGGACAGCGCCTCGGCGATGCCCCAGGCGGCCGCGCTCAGAAGCATCCCGAGGGCGTACAGGGCGAGCACGCCGGCGGCGGCGAGCAGGCCGGCGCCGAGGCCGAGCGAGACGGCCATGCGCTTGCCCTTGGCCTTGGCGAGCTCGATCTCGCCCTTGACGAGACCGGTGACGTTCTCAGAGATCCGGGCGACGAGCTCGCCGAGCGAGGGTTGGGAACCGGGAGCGCCCGAGGGCGGCTGGTGCTGGGTCATGTGGGACGGAGCCTTCGGTGAGGGGGGTGTGACGGACTCTGCGTGCAACGGTACTCGCGCGTCTTTGCCGGTGCCAGGTTCTCACATCTGGGCGCCCGACGGAGTGTGAGCACGCAAGTACCAGGCGCGCAGTCTCCGTCGCGCGCGGGCGGTACCCGCCGTTCTCAGGACAACCTGGCGCTCTCAGGACAACGTGCTGCTCGTAGGACCACCTGGTGGAGGCACGCAGGTTGTCCTCACGCGCGCAGGTTGTCCACGGAACGCATGCGGGCGCCGTCGGGGATGGCGGAGTTGTCCTCACGCGCGCAGGTTGTCCGGGCTGGCACTGGCTTGGAACAAGTCCGAGACGGAGCTGTCCTCACGCGCCCAGGTTGTCCTGGTGCGGACGCGGTGGAAGTGGTGCGGACGCGGGGCTATGCCAGTGAGGCGCGCAGTGCGGCGATCTCCTCGCGCAGGATGCGGAACTCGGCGAGGACGGCGGCGCTGGCGTCGGTTGCACCGGCCTCGGCACCCGTCTCGGCGTCGGCTCCAACCCTCGCCAGGGCAGCGGCACCCACACCGGCACCGGTCTCCGCAGCGGGTCCCCGCTGGGCGGACATCGGCTCGCCCGGGTGCCAGCCGTCGGCGACGACCTCCTCCGCGGCCTGTGCCGCAGCCGCGATCTGGCTCTCAACCCCGGTCTCCTCCTGGCCCGCCGTCGTCGCCTGCGCGTTCTTCTCGGCTGCCACCGAGCTCATGGTGTCGACGATGACCGCGACGAACAGGTTGAGCATGGTGAAGGCCGACACCAGGATGAAGGGCACGAAGAACGCCCAGGCCCACGGGTAGACCTCCATGACCGGGCGCACGATCCCCATGGACCAGCTCTCCAGCGTCATGATCTGGAACAGGGAGTACAGCGAAGCCCCGATGGAGCCGAACCAGTCCGGGAACGCCTCACCGAACATCGTGGTGGACATGACGGCGCCAACGTAGAAGACCATAGACATGAGCACCGCGATGGCGCTGATGCCCGGCAGGGACAGCAGCAGCGCCTCGACAACCAGGCGCAGGCTCGGCATGAACTTGATAACCCGTAGCAGTCGCAGCACGCGCAGCGTCCGCAGCACCGACAGCGGCCCGGCGCCGGGCACAAGCGCGACCGCCACGACGAGGAAGTCGAAGACATTCCAGCCGCGCGTGAAGAAGCGCCGCGGCCCGATGGCCACCAGTTTGACGGCGATCTCAACAACGAAGATCGCCAGGGCCACCCGGTCGATGACTGCGAGCACGTGGTGCGCCAGGCTCTCGTGCGTCACCGCCGTCTCAACGCCGATGGTTACGGAGTTGATGAGGATCACCGCCATGACGAGGTTCTGGACCGCGGGGGAGTGGACCCAGTCATCCAGGCGCTGGCGCCAGGGTGCTGCGGGGCTAGTCACGTGGAGGACCTCCGGTTCGTGGTGGGAAGGGCGCGTGCGCGCCGACTCGCAGTGTAGGCGGGCACTGCTGGAGCCGAGAACGTGGAGGCCTGCCCCGCTCCTGGTGGCGTACCTGGGAACGCGGGCAACCATGCGTGATCTCACCGCAGTGCACTGTGCCGCGTTTCGGACCGCCGTCCCCTGTTTGGACCACATGAGACGCGTTCATAGATGGTCCGTACTGCCCGTTGATAGTCCAAGCCGCCCGTTGGCGGTCCAATCCGGGCGGGTGCGAGCGCGTGGGCACAGACACCTGCTACCAGCACCGTTCAATGCACTGGACGGATCCCGACGTCGGCCAGGACGCGCAGCATACCGGTGCGTTTGAAGGCGTCCTCCCAGAGCCAACGGACAACTCGCATCCCGGTGGCGCGTTCAATGTCGATCTCTCGGCGTCTCTCATCAAGAAGGACGGTGTCAAGATTGCGCCCGGTGAGCTGACCCGAGTACTTGACGTGACCATCGAACTCGCCGATCACCCCTGCCTGGGGCCAGATGAAGTCAACGCGGCCCAGGAACTCGCCCTGGGCGCTCCGGACTGTCTCCTGAAGCTCGGGTAAGGGGACGTTCTCCTCGATCATGACGGCTCGACTCAAGGACTCGCCAACCGACTCTGAGGCAGGGTCCGCGACAGCGACTGCGTGCAGGAGACGGGTCCGGCCGTGACTCCCTGGAGACGCTAAGGAGGTGATCTGGTCCTTGGTGACTTGCCCTGAGCGCAGCATGGCGTCCAAGCCCGGTAGCACTGACCACAGGGGGCGGCGCCTGGCGAGGTCGGCGAGGGTCTGGGCGACCGATGAGATCTCGACCCCGTCCCGGGTGAGGCTCTGGTAGTCCCCTGAGGCGCGCAGCGTCCGCACTCCCGGGGTGCTCCGTCCTCCGTCCCTCCCGCGTCGCACGACCTGGACCTGGTGCGGCAATGCTCCGACCAGAGGTATTCCGAGCATGACCGCCGCAGACTCCCGAGCCAGGACCGCGCCCTCGGTGAGGAGTCCCGTGAGCCTGGCAGCGTGGATGGAGACCTCGTGAGCGCGTGCGTGGGACAGGCCCTCCAGATCCTGCCGCTGGACGTACGCTCCGCGAAGGAGTCGGATGAGGTCGTTGCTCGGAGGCCGGGCGCGGCGGGACAGGTAGTCGCGGCGTTTCCCCGCGGCTGCCAGGTCGTGGGAGAGGTGAATGGGAATTGGTGAGGTCCACATGAGGTCACTGTGCACCGTGTGGTCCCCGCGGTGCCGGGCACGTGTGGATAACTCTCCCAGGGGGGTGAGCGGGAGGTCCCTGTGGAGACCGGGCCTCTTCGCGATCATCGCCGTTCGGGAGAATCCGTACACGGTCGGATCAGGTTGTCGGGGTGCGCGCCCCGGATGTGCTGTATTCGGCTCCGACGGCGGGTTGCGCGGATCCAGAATCGGGTGCGCGCCCCGGATGTGCTGTATTCGGACCGCCTTCCCTCGCTTGGACCACCTAAGACGCGTTCATCGCTGGTCCGAACCGCCCGCTGCTGGTCCGAAGTGCCCGCTGCTGGTCCGAAGTGCCCGCTGCTGGTCCGAAGTGCCCGCTGCTGGTCCGAAGTGCCCGCTGGTGGTCCGAAGTGCCCGCTGGTGGTCCGAAGTGCCCGCTGGTGGTCCGAAGTGCCCGCTGGTGGTGCGAGCCCCACCGGCCTACTCCTGGCTCCAGGCCTCCCACAGGCTGGCGTACTCGCCGCCCAGCGCCACGAGCTCCTCGTGCGTGCCGAGCTCGACCACCCGTCCGTCCATGACGACGGCGACCCGGTCCGCGTCCTGCGCCGTGTACAGCCGGTGCGCCACCTCAATGACCGTGCGCCCGGCCAGCGCCGTCGACAAGGTCCGCTCGAGCGTGCGGGCCGCGTGCGGGTCGAGCAGGCTCGTGGCCTCATCGAGGATGAGCGTGTGCGGGTCCAGCAGGACCAGGCGTGCGAGCGCCACCTCCTGTGCCTGCGCCGGGGTGAGTGCGAGGTGCCCGGAGCCGACCATCGTGTCCATGCCGTCGTCGAGCTCGTTCACCCAGGTGCTGGCGCCGATCGCCTCGATGGCGCCGCGCACGGTGGCGTCATCGGCATCCGGCCGGCCCAGGCGGACGTTGTCGGCGATGGTGCCGACGAAGACGTGGTGTTCCTGGGTGACGAGTGCGACGTGACGGCGCAGCTCCTCCTCCGGCAGGTCCGTCAGCGCCACCCCGCCCACCGTGACCGACCCGGAGCTCGGCGGGTGAATCCCCGCGAGCATCCGTCCCAGCGTGGACTTGCCCGAACCGGAGGGGCCGACGACGGCCAGCCGCTCCCCGGGACGCAGCTCCAGGCTCACATCGTGCAGCACCTCGATGCCCTCGCGGTAGGAGAAGCACACGTCGCGCAGCACGATGCGCGTGTCCTGCGGGACCGCCCCGGTGGGGGTGCGGTCCGCCGGGACCTCCTCGACGCCGAGGATGCGCGACAGGGAGGCCTGGCCCACCTGCACCTCATCGATCCAGAACGTGAGTTGGCCGATGGGCTTGCGTAGCTCCATCGCGTACAGGGCCACCGTCGTGATCGCCCCGAGCGAGACCACGCCGTGGCCGGCGAGGAAGGCGCCCCACAGGAGGATGACGACGACGGGCGCACGCCAGGCAACGTCGAGCACGAGCAGTAGCCGCAGCCGCAGGCCCGCGGTGAACCGCTCCAGGCTCCACGCCTCCGTCACGTGGGTGAGGACCGTCTTTTCACGCAGTGTGCCGATACCCAGGGCGTCAACAGTCTGCGCCTGCTCGACCGTCTCGGAGACCGCTCCGTTCAGGCGGGCGTAGGCGGAGGAGGTCGCCCGGTAGGCGGGCACCGACAGGGGCAGGTACCAGCTCATCATGAGGTACACGGGAGGTCCGACGACGAGCAGTCCCAGCGCCAGCAGTGGGTTGCTCACGGCGGCAGCGACGATCGTGAAGATGATCGTCACCGTGCACACCATGATCTGGGGGATGCCGACGCGCACGAGGAACTCGATGCGGGAGACGTCATTGGTGGTGCGGCCCACGAGGTCCCCGGTGCCGGCGGATTCGACGGCGCTGAGCGGCAGGTGGACGACGCGGTTCATCATCCGCTCGCGCAGGTCCGCGAAGACGGCCTCGCCGAGCGTGCGCGCGTACATCTGCGCGTACCTGTTGATGACCGCGCCGACGATGGTCACGAGAATGATCGTGAGCACGATCTTGTCCACATAGTCGATGGTCGCGGTGCCCTGTGAGGCGCGGGTGACGAGCCGACCGAGCAGCTGCGGGGCGACCAGGGTGGCCAGCACGGCCGTCACCTGGAGCAGCAGGACCCACCAGAAGCGCCAGCGGTAGGAGGCCATGATCGCGAGGGTCTTGCGCATCGCGACCTTGCCGGGGGCGAGGGGCAGTGCCATCAGCGTCCCACCTCCTCGGGGGCTGACGCCGTCACGGGCGCCTCACCGGCGGCACGGGCGACGACGGCCCGGTAGGCGAGGGCGTCGGCCTCACCCGCCCGGGCCCGGGCGAGCAGGTCCCGGTGTGTGGAGCGCACACGCTCGCGGCCCTCGGCGTCGAGCAGCACCACCTCGTCACAGGCCTCCAGTACCAGCGGAGATTCCGTGACGACGACGGTGGTGCGATCACGTCGCGCCTCGTGGACACGGTGGGCGACGCGCGACTCGGTGTGGGAGTCCAGGGCACTGGTCGGTTCAATGAGCACGAGGGTGGGGGCCTCGGTGAGCAGGGCGCGGGCGAGCGCCACGCGCTGGCGCTGCCCGCCGGACAGGGAACGGCCCTTCTCGGTCACCATTCCCGCCAGGCCGTGCTCGAGCGAGGACAGGACGTCGTGGGCGTCGGCCACCTCGAGGGCAGCGAGAAGGCGGTCGTCGCCGTCGGCCCGCAGGATGGGGGCCCGCACGTCCTGGTCGAGGGCGGAGCTGGCCCGCTCGTCCTCGGCGGCGACGAGGGCGGCCACCCCGACCGGCTGCGGCGCCTGATCGCCGCGCACGTCGAGGGCCTGGCGCAGCGTGCCCGTGAAGAGTTGGGCGGTGGCGCCGCTGACGACGACGCTGGCGCGCACGTCCGCCAGCGGCATGTCCGTCAGGGGCCGGTTGGCGAGGGTGACGACGGGGCCGTCGTCGTGGAAGCGTCCCAGGCGAGTCGCCAGGGCGGCGCTGATGTCCGGGTCGGCGGCGACGAGCGCGGTCATGCGCCCGGGCGTGACACGTACCCCCGAGGCCTGGTCCACGAGCGGGCCCGTGACGGCGGTGCCCCGCGCCGGGTCCAGGTCCAGGCGCTCGGTGACGCTGCCGGCCGTGGGGGAGACCGTCAGCAGGCGCAGCGCGCGACGGGCACCCACCCGGGCGCGCGCGTAGTCCTGCACCGCGTGGGAGAACTCCATGAGCGGCCAGGACAGGTAGGCGGTGTACCCGTAGAAGGTGACGAGCTCGCCGGCGCTGATCTGGCCGGTAACGGCCATGCGGGCCGCCACCCACACGACGACGGCGACGAACAGGCCGGGCAGCAGCACCTGCAGGCTCATGAGCACCGACTGGGTTCTGGCGACGGACACGCCCCGGCGGCGCAGTTCCTGGGAGGCGTCCCGGTAGCGGCGGGCGAAGACGTCCTCACCGCCGATGCCGCGCAGGACCCGCAGGCCCGCCACCGTGTCCGTCGTGATGGTTGTCACTTGGGACTGGGCCTCGCGCTGGTAGGACTGGCGCTTCTGCAGGGGCTTGATGACGAGGGTGACGATCCAGGCGACCAGCGGCATGCCGATGAGGGCGATGAGCCCCAGGCGCACGGAGGTGTTGAGCATGAGGACGGCGACGACGACGAAAGACACGCTTGCGCCGATGAGTCCTGGCAGTCGTTCGATGGTGTTGGCCAGGTACTGGGCGTCGGAGGCCACGATGGACGCGACCTCGCCGGTGGAGGTTTGGCGGCCCAGGTCCGTGCCGGTGGTGGAGACCTGCCGGGCGACGAGCCGGTCGACGTCGAAGGCCACGCGCATCCACGCGTGGATGCGGATGTAGTCCGAGCTCGTGTCTGCGATGGCGTAGACGCCGAACAGGAGCAGCAGGCCCAGGCCGATGGCCCACAGGCGGGGCGTCAGACCGGTCTCGATGCCGGAGTCGAGGGCGGCGCCGAGGAAGCCGGGCACGATGGCCTGGATGACGTTCGACGTCGTCGCCGCGACAGTCGCCAGGAGCACGGGCGTAAGGGCGCGCCTGAGCAGCCAGCGCAGGAAGGCGCCGACGGAATGGGTGGGCGGCTGGGGCAGCGGGGCGTCGGGCACGGGGAGGAGACGTCCCCGCCTGCCGGAGGGGTGGTGTGCGGGCTGCGGTGGAACGGGCATCGTGCCGACAAGGCTATCGAGGCCGCCGCAGCGCGCCAGTCTGGATCACTGTGGTTTCGGACGCCCCGGCGGGCCCCGGTCGCTAATATCGGGAGCGCGACCGGGGCGAGCCGGGCGCTCCCGCTCCGGAAGGCTCTTTTCCCCCATGGGTCCCGAACAACTCAAGACGGCTGCCCGCGCCGCCTCCCCCCTCATTGCCGCGACGACGACAGATCAGCATCTCCAGGCGGCGATCGCCGCCGAGCGCCCGGACCTGCGTGCCGCGCTCGCGGCCAACCCGTCGATCTATCCGGGGCTGCGCGACTGGCTGGCTGAGGCGAGTCGGAGGGCCGCGACCGAGGCGGCGCAGGCCCCGGAGGCCTCCGAGGCCCCGGGGGCGGAGAGCCCGGCGGGTGATCCCGCTGCGGCCATCGAGGCCGCAGCGGCCGTTGCGGACGTCGGCGCCGTTGACGCCGTTGCGGGTGGGCAGCAGGCGGCCCCGACCGTTGCCATGTCGGCTCCGGCGGCCGCTCCGCAGGCCCCGACCGCATGGGCCCAGCAGGTCCCGGCGGCCGCCCAGCCGGTCCCGCCCACCTGGGCGCAGCCCCTGCCTCCTGCCCAGCCCGCTGCCTTCCCATCTGACGCTCAGCCGGTGCGACGCCGTCGACGCCGGGTGTGGGCCGTTGCGCTCATCCTCCTGCTCGTCCTCGCCCTCGCGGGCACCGCGACCGCCGTCCTCCTCCTGCGCCGGGGCGAGAGCCCCACCACCACGGCCCCGAACGTGCCCGCTCGGCCCTCGGCCACGACCTCTGCCGAGCCTGCGGCCTCAGTCGGCGCCTCCGCATTGCCAACGGCGAGTGCCTCTCCCACAGAGGTCTCCCGCTGCGCCACCGACCCGGTCTACGAGGTCCGGAATGTGCGCGACAACGGAGGCCTTGAGGTGGACGTGCACGTGAGCCCCACCTGCAAGGACGGGGACGTCCTGTCCGGCGCCTCCACCCTCGTCACGCTCAGCGGGCCCCTCAAGGGCGCGAGCCTGGCCTCATCCACCCGGGTGGTCGCCGCCGTCGCCGTCTTCGACCTGGGTGAGAAGCCCGTCGCCATCCCCGCGTCGGGCACGGACCTCACCCTCGTCTTCTCGTCCGCCCTCAGCTACGTCAACGCCGCCCAGATCGACGTCGGCCGCGCCGAGCTGACTGTCGCCCGCGACTCATCGGGGCAGACCAGGGCCACCACTGCACCCGGCAGGGCTCGTCTTGACACGGCCAGCGCCCCGGGCGCCGCCACGATGGACGCCATCTGGCTGGGCCTCCTGCGCGACCAGGCGGACGCCGACTCGGCCACCGTCTCCGGCCCGCTCAACGGCACCTGGGTGCCGCAACTGTCCTCGAAGAAGCCGGGGCTCGTCCTCGACGGTGTCACCTGGGATGCGGCCGCCGTCTGGGCGCACTACCTGAGCGTCAAGGCGACCTACCCGAACGCCATCCTGCTGTACTCCGACGACTGGTCCGTCTTCGACGCCGGTGGGCACTGGTGGGTCATCGCCGCCGCCGAGCCCTTCGCCACCGCTGAGGAGGCCAACGCCTGGTGCACCGCCCAGGGCCTGTCCAGGGACGACTGCTTCGCCAAGTACGTCAGGGTCGGCGCCTCCAGCGAGGGCACGACCGTTCAGCGCTGAGGCGCTCGCACCGGTGGCGGCGGCCCGGCCTCGGGGCTGACGGCTCAGCTCACCGGCCCCACCTCTCCGCTCCCGCACCGCCGGGGCTGGACGGCTCAGAGACGGCTCAGGGACGGCTCAGGCGCCCGGGACCCCCTTGAGCGCAAGCACCCGCAGCGCCGCCTGCTCCACCCGGGCGGCGACGTCCGCGTCGGCCCGCGCCTCGGCCACCAACGCCTGCGCCATCTCCAGGGCCGCCCGGGCGTTGGCCGAGGCCAGCACCATATCCACGCCGGCCCGCACGGCCAGCACCGCCCGCTCGCCCGGGGACCAGTCCTGCACCTGGGCGGCCGCGGAGACGTCGTCGGTCATCACCACCCCGGTGAAGCCGAGGTCCCCGCGCAGCATGTCGGTGACGACGACGGGGGAGAAGCAGGCCGGAGCCCCGGCGTCGATGAGCAGATAGGTGGCGGAGGAGAGCATGACCGCACGCGCCCCCGCCCTGACCGCCGCGGCGAAGACGCCCACGGCCGGGTCGCCGTCGCGGACGGTGGTCGAGTCGACCACGCCAGCGGCGATGTCCGTGTTCTCGGTGACGCGCCCCAGGCCGGGGAAGTGCTTGACCACCGGCTCCACGCCCGCCGAGCGCATCCCCTCGTTGAAGGCGAGGGCCCCGGCCGTGGCGGTGGCGGTGTCGGTGCCGTACTGGCGTCCCCAGGCGCCGATCGGCGCGTTGTCCGACGGCGCCAGCGTGTCCACGAGGTCCGCGCAGGGGGCGAGGTTCATCGTCACTCCCGCCGCCGCGAGCTCCGTGCCCCAGCCGGCGGCGTGGGCGGTGAGCACCTCGGGGTCCAGCAGCGCCTGGTCCTCGGCGGCGGGGATCGTGGACAGGCCCGGGCCGGACAGGACCTGGACCGCGCCGCCCTCCTGGTCCGTGGCGACGAGTAGCCCCGCCCGGTGGGCCAGGTCCGTGTAGGAGGCGACGACGGCCCGCGTGGCCTGGGTGCCCTCGGTGGAACGCCCGTGCAGGAAGACGCCGCCCGCGTGGACCTGCGCGACGATCTCGGCGTGCTCGGGCGAGGCGACAGCGGCCGGCACACCCACGATGAGCAGCTGGCCCACCAGCTCCTCCAGGCTCCAGCCCTCGATGGGGGAGGCGGGTGGGGACGTCGTCGGTTCAGGTGAGGACGTGGCCGACGGCGTGGGTTGGCGTGAGGACGGTGCCGTGGACCGGGGTGAGGACGCCGGCATGGACTGAGCCGCAGACCCGGCCTCCGGGCCGCTCGGGGTTGTCGCGCAGGCGGCGAGGGCGCCGACCGCGAGAGTCCCCGTGAGGGTCCCGGCGAGGACCGTGCGGCGGGGCAGGGGGCGCTGCGTCATGGCGCAGACCCTAGCCGGGCGGCGGGGCGGCTCAGTCCCAGCCGAGCTCGTGCAGGCGCTCGTCGTCGATCCCGAAATGGTGGGCGACCTCGTGGATGACCGTCACCGCGATCTCCTCCACCAGCTCCTCGCGGTGGTGGCAGTAGCGCTCCAGCGGGCCCTTGAAGATGAGGATGCGGTCCGGCACCATCCCCGACCAGCCGCCGTCGCGCTCGGTGAGGGGAATGCCGACGTAGAGCCCCAGGAGCGCGGGCCGACCCTGCTCGTCGTAGTCCTCCTCGGTCAGCTGCTCCGGCTCCGGCTCGTCCTGGACGAGGACGACGACGTTGTCCATGGCCTCGAGCAGCTCGGTGGGGATGAGGTCGAGCGCATCTTCGACGGCGTGCTCGAAGTCCGGCTCCGACATGCTGACAGGGCTCATGGGCGCAGCCTGCCACGGGCCGTGGGTCCGTGGGCGCGCTGGCGTGGAGGTACCGCGCGAATGATGAGGGGATGTAGGCTGAGGCCGGTGAGCAGAGTCACCCCTAAGAGATTTGCGCGCCTGTGGATCCTGCCCTTAGTGTTCTATCCGGTTCGAGGCGCGGCGACGCCAAGGGCAACAGGCCCCCATCGTCTAGCGGCCTAGGACCCCGCCCTTTCACGGCGGTAGCACGGGTTCGAATCCCGTTGGGGGTACGTCTCGCGCAAACTTCATATGGCCTTGTGGCGCAGTTGGTTAGCGCGCCGCCCTGTCACGGCGGAGGTCGCGGGTTCAAGTCCCGTCAAGGTCGCGGAAGCAGATCGGCTCGGTCAGCAATGGCCGGGCCGAGCGTGTCCACGGCTCTGTAGCTCAGTTGGTAGAGCGTTCGACTGAAAATCGAAAGGTCACCGGATCGACGCCGGTCGGAGCCACTGCGAAAGGCCCGGGTCCCACAAGGACCCGGGCCTTCGCTCGTCAATCGGCGTCTTCGCCCCGGGCGCCCCGGGTTCAGTGCCGCCCTGCGGACGGGCTGCCCCAGATGGGGACCTTCGCCCCGGGCGCCCCGGGTTCAGTGTCCCCGGCTGCGGCGCATCTGCGCCGTCGTCGAGACGACGGCAGCGATCCCGCCGAAGAGGACGCCCGCCACCGGCCACACAACCCAGCTCGTCTGCCACGCGTCGAGGGTGAAGGACCAGACGAGGTAGATGATGATGGTCAGCGGCCAGTAGGCCGAGGCGATGACGCCGATGACGTCGTCAGCGCTGCGCCAGCCCTCCGGGGCGTCGGCGGGCCGTCCCTCCTCGGCCAGTGCCGAGTGCGTTGAGGCCGCCCAGTTCGTCGGCAGGAAGATCCACAGGCCCAGCGCCACGAGCACCAGTGTGAGGGCTGCGCCGAGGGACGAGTAGTTCCGGTGCCCGGGCATTTCGGAGAGGATGCCGGTGCTGACGAGCGGGATCGCGGAGATGATCCACAGGCCCACGGCCGTCGCCAGGGCGCGTGAGCGCGGTCCCTCGTGCTCCATGCGCAGGCGCACCGCCCATGCCGAGACGATCGGGTCCTGGGTGAAGCGGCCGGTGAGCAGGTGTCGCACGCTGACGAAGGCCCGGCTGCGCCGGACGAGGATGAGCACGCCCGCCGCGACAAGGACCAGGGTGAGCGGCAGCCCGATGAGGCTGGCTTCGTCCCGCGTCATGGGCAGCAGTCCCGCGTCTCCGGCTGTGCCGGTCAGCGCGAAGAGCGGGGCAGCGGCCAGGACGAGCAGGGCCACGCCATTGCCCAGGGTGCGGGCGGTGGTGCGCTTGGCCTCGGCCAGGGCCTGGGCCTCGGGCAGGGTGACGACGGGCGGGCCCCAGGTTCCCGCGCTGTGAGGCGCTGTGATATTCGGGGCGGCCTGGGACTCGCGGATCTCGGGAAGGATGCCGAGGGCCGGCGCCAGCTCTTCGAGGTTGCCGAAGTCGGTGATGACCTGGCCGACCGCCTCATTGTGCGTCTTGCCCGCGCTGATCGCGTCGGCGTAGGCGTCCTCCATCATGGCCCGCAGCTCGGCCTTCGCCTCGGCCAGACGCGGGGTGTCGGGGTAGGGGGCGAACATCGCGTCGAGGAAGGTGATGATCGTGTCCATGGGTGGTGTCCGTTCGTGGTGCAGGGTCAGAGGCTGGTGGCGCGAGCGGCGAAGCGGTCGATGAGGGACTTGGTGTCCTCCCACTCGTCGAGCTTCTCGCTCAGGTGGGCGGCGCCGTCGTCGGTGAGCCGGTAGTAGGTGCGGGGCTTGCCGGAGTCCGAGGTGCCGGCGTAGGAGGCGACGAGGCCGGCGGCCTCGAGGCGCTTGAGGGCCGAGTACAAGGTGGTCTGCTTGATCGTGTACTCACCCACCTCGGTGATGGTCTTGGCGAGCTCGTAGGCGTAGGAGGGGCTGGTGCTCAGGAGGCTGAGCACGATGAGGTCGATGTAGCCGCGAATGGCGTCCGGGCTGATCACTGTCGTGCACCTCCTATCGTTCGGTTCATATGTCGAACGTACTACGCGAGACGTACTACGTCAAGTGGATGAGTGTGTCGACTGTTTCCCGGGTCATGACAGGTCCCCCGCAGGTACCCCTCCTACGCTGGCCCCATGACCACACCCGCACCCACGACCGACGCCGTCGAGGTCGTCGCCGAGGCCACTGAGGACGTCCTGGGCCTGCTCGTCCACGTCGGAGTCGGCGCCCTCGTGGGCCTCGTTCTCGCCGTCGTCCTCGTCGCCGTCCTCAAGATCCTCGGCCACCGCCGCAGGCTCTTGGGCGAGATCGCCCACTTCGCCCGCACCCCCGCCTACGCACTCGGTGCGATCGTCGGCGGCTACATCGGCGCCACCATCGCCCGCCTCAACCTCGCCCTGCCCGCCTGGAGCACCGCCGCCGTCCACCTCCTGCTCATCGGCGTCATCCTGGCCAGCACCGGCGTCGTCGCCACCCTGCTGCGGGCGACGGAGGCCTTCATCGTCGCGGGCGTGCGCGCCGGTGGGGACCAGGGCCGCGCCAACCGCGTCACCACCCAGGCGCAGGTCCTCAGACGCGTGGCGGAGGTCGTCGTCATCGTCTGCGGGATCGTCGGCGCCGTCATGACCTTCCCCTCCGCGCGCCTGGCGATGGGCTCCCTGCTCGCCTCCGCGGGACTCGTCTCCGTCATCGCCGGCCTCGCCGCGCAGTCCACCCTGGGCAACATCTACGCAGGCATCCAGCTCGCCGTCACCGACGCCATCCGGGTCGACGACGTCGTCCTGGTGGGCACCGACCGTGGCGTCATCGAGGAGATCACGCTCACCTACGTCGTGGTGCGCGTGTGGGACGGGCGCCGACTCATCTACCCCTCCTCGCACTTCACACAGAATCCCTTCGAGAACTGGTCGCGCCACTCCACCGAGTACACCGGCACCGTCGATCTCGACCTCGACTGGCGCGTGCCCGTCTCCGCCCTGCGTGCCGAGGCCCTGCGGATCATCCAGGGGTCGTCGGCCTGGGATGGGCGTACCGCCGACGTCGACGTCACGGGTACCAGCGGCGGCACGGTCACCGTCCGGGTCGCCATCTCCGCCGCCGACGCCGCAGGCGTGTGGAGGCTGCAGTGCCTTCTGCGCGAGGAGCTGGTCCGCTGGCTCCAGCGTGAGGCGCCCTACGCCCTGCCGCGCACCCGCGTGGAGATCGAGCAGGTCGAGGTCGCCCACGACCCGCAGCCCGAGCAGGTCGCCCGGCTCGCCGAGGAGCTGGTCGCCCTCCAGCGGCCTGGGGACGCAGCCGAGGCGCCGACGGCGCCCCAGGAGAGCATCGACGCCGACCCCGTGGATGCCGCCCGCCTGCGCGCCGCTGCCTGGGGACGCTCGGCACTGCGCCGCGCCCGCCGCGACAAGGTGCGCCGACGGCGCATCCTCGCCCGCCAGGAGCGCGTCGAGCAGCCGCTGCGGGAGGAGGCGACGGTCGTCATCCCAACCGCCGAGCAGGACGCCCACCTCGCAGAGCGCGCGCGGGAGGAGCGTACGCGGGAGACGGGTGCGGGCGCCGACGACTGAGCGGGTCGTGTTCCCGCTGGGCGATCGCCACTCGCCCCAGCGGCCCTGCACGGCCCACAATGGGGTTGTGGCCAGCAACGATTCCGCCCCCAGACTTGACCCCACCGCCATCGCTCGCACCGACGCCCAGTGGCGTGCCGTCCTCGACCCCTTCGAGTACCACGTCCTGCGCGAGGCCGGCACCGAGCGCCCCTTCACCGGTGCCCTCCTGGACGAGCACCGTGAGGGTATCTACCGCTGCCGCGGCTGCGGCGCCGAGCTCTTCCGCTCCACCACCAAGTTCGACTCCCACTGCGGCTGGCCGTCCTTCTACGACCCCTCCGACTCCGACGCCGTCACCCTCCTGACCGACACCAGCCACGGCATGGTCCGCACCGAGGTGCGCTGCGCCGCCTGCGGCAGCCACCTCGGTCACGTCTTCGACGACGCCCCCCAGACCCCCACCGGCCAGCGCTACTGCATGAACTCCGTGAGCCTCACCTTTGAGGCAGACGACGAGTGATCCGTGTCCTGACCCTCAACCTCCAGCACGCACAGCCCGGTGCGGGCGCCGCCCTCGACCCCATGACCGCACCGCTGGCCGGGGCGGACATCCGCGACGTCGGCGCCGCCCGGGAGGTCCTGGCCGCCCTGGCCGACCAGCTGCGCGCGCTCGCCCCCGACGTCATCGCCCTGCAGGAGGTCGACCTCGGTCAGGCGCGCTCCGGACGCATCGACCAGGTGACCGAGCTCGCCCGCCACCTCGGCTGGACCCACCACCGCTTCGCCGCCGCCTACGCGGGCCCCGTCGCCGGACTGCGGCGACGCCCGCGGCGCTCAGCCCTGGACTCGCCCGCCGACGACGTCCTGGGGGCACTGCGAGACAGTGCTGGACTGCCGCCCGCAGGCTTCGGCAATGCCCTGCTGTCACGCCTGCCCGTCAGCTCGTGGCACGTGCGCCGCCTCGGGCGCGGACCCGCCCTGGTGACCCGCCGGGGCGAGAGGCCCGCCTGGGACCCGCGCTCCTACACGATCCACACCTCCACGGCGCGGGTCATGATCGCCGCGACACTCACGGCCGACGGCGCCCTGGGGGACGCCGCCCCGGGCACCACTGACTCGGACCTCGCCGTCGGCTCCACCCACCTGGCCACCCGCTCCGACGTCGCCACCACCCAGCTCGTCGACGCCTGGGCCGCCCTGACGAGCCTGCCGGGCCACCACCTGCTCGCCGGGGACTTCAACCTGCGTGCCGACGCCCTCACCCGGCTCGGCACCGCCCGCGCACTCGGGGCCGGAGCCACCTTCCCCGCCGTCGGGCCCCACCACCGCATCGACCATCTGCTGACCGACCCCTGGCCGCTCGGCCCCGACGGCCTCCCACTGGCACCCGGGGCGTGCCCGCAGCCCACTCCGCTGCACGCCACCGCCTGGGGCGTGCGCAGCCTCGTCGTCTCCGACCACGCCGCCACCTGGGTGGATCTGGAGCCGGTGAGCGCAGATGGCTGAGGTGCCGGCCGGGCTCGCCGTCGTCTCACGCCAGACCGCCGCCGGGCTGGCCACCGCGACCCTGATCTGAGGTACGCGCCCCGGTCTGAGCCGGTTGACAATGGGAAGCGTGCCCACCTCCCTCCCGCCCATGCCCGGCCCGGCCCCCCGGACGCCCGGTGCTCTCGTGCGGGCCATCCCCGCCCCGCTGCTCGTCATCCTGTCCGGGTTATCGACCTATGTCGGCGCGGGCTTCGCCGTCGCGCTGTTCGGCCTCATGCCCTCGACGACGGTGGCCTGGTGGCGCATCACCATCGGCGCCCTCGTGCTGCTCGCCTGGCGGCGCCCGTGGCTGCGGCACTGGAGCACGCGGAGCCTGGCCACCAGCGCCGCCTTCGGGGTCGCCACCGCCACGATGAACGTCCTCTTCTACGCCTCCATTGAGCTGCTGCCGCTGGGCACCGTGGTCTCCATCGAGTTCCTCGGGCCCGTCATCGTCGCGCTGGCTACCGGCCGGGGCTGGCGCCCGCGCGTCGCCGGTGTCATGGCCCTGGCGGGCGTCGTCGCCATCGGGGGCCTCGGACTGGACATGAACGACCCCGTCCAGCGCCTCGGCATCGTCGTGGCCCTGGCGGCCGGAGGAGCGTGGGCCGCCTACATCCTCACTGGTCGGGCGGTGGCGGGCGCCGGTGCGGGGCTCGACTCCCTCGCCGTCGCCTCGGTGGCCGGCAGCCTCTTCTACCTGCCTCTGGCGGTGACGACGGCGGGCACAGCCTTCGTGGACCCGCCCACCTTCCTCAGGGTGCTGGGTGTGGCCGTCATGTCCACGGTGGTGCCCTACGTCATCGACCAGGTGATCCTCGGGCGCCTACGCTCGGACACCTTCTCCCTCCTGCAGGCCCTGTTCCCGGCAACCTCGCTCCTGGTCGGCGTCGTCATGCTCGCCCAGTTGCCCAACGTGTGGGAGGTCGTGGGGCTCGTCCTGGTCTCGGCCGCCGTTGCCCTGGGCGGCACGGGTGGTGGCGATCGTGCCCCGCGTCTCAGACGGCAGTGAGGCTGTGCGCTCTCGTGGCCGCGCGCGGGGTGTAGGTTTTTTCTGCCCTTCTGTTTTCCCGACGTCCCAGGAGAGTTCCCGTGTCCGTTCTGCCCCGCCGTCTCTTCGGTCTCGGCTCGCTCGGCATCGTCGCCGTCGGCCTGGCTGCCTGCGGCTCCTCCGAGACTGACATGTCCTCCGGCTCTGAAACGTCCTCCGAGCAGGGTGTGAGCACGGGTGGCGAGGGCGGCGGATCCGGCCACGTCATCGTCTTCGAGGTCACGAGCACGACGGCGACCAAGGCTGACATCTCCATGACGACGATCGACGTCAACGGTGCTCCGCTGGATCAGACGTTCAGCAACCATGGGCTGCCCTTCAGTGAGACGGTCAACCTTGCCCCGTCGCAGGAGATCGACATCGCGATGCTCAAGCTTGGTGCCCAGATCAAGGACGGCAGCGACGTGACGGTCTCGCTGACCACCGACGGTGGCAACGCGGTCACCTCGTCGGCTGAGGGTGAGAACGCCAGCGCAACGGTCTTCGGCGAGAGCGCCTGAGCGCAGGCGCACTCCGTCCGTCAACACGTGAACGGCTCTCCCCGGCCCCCGTGGGGCCGGGGAGCCGTGCTGGCTGCGCTGCCAGTGCCCGTTGCCTCAGTGGTGCGCGGGACGCGCGGCACACACTGGGGGCGCATGTGACGCGGCTCACGTGAGTGTCCGCGCTGGAGGAGGTCTTCGTCATGGCGGGGCGCCCGCCCACCTGGAAGACTCGACACTCGGCCCGGCGTCCTGCCGCGGCCGGGCTGGTGCCCCGGCTCCGGCCCGCTCCCACCCGGGAGGCGGTCCGTTGAGCCCTGAACGCCGGCACCCCGCGCACCGCTGCGCCCGACCGCCCCGGCACCGGTGCGCCGGGCCCGCGGTCCCGAACGAACGGACACCCGTGCCCACCACTCGCAGGCCTGCTACCCGCGCGCCCTTCACCTCTTCCACCCTCCCCGCCGACGGCCAGGCCACCTTCGCCTCGCTCGGCGTGGACCCTGATCTCGTCGCCGACCTTGACGCCCGCGGCTTCACCTCGCCCTTCCCCATTCAGACGGCGACCCTGCCGGACACGCTGCGCGGACGTGACGTGCTGGGGCGTGGGCGCACCGGCAGCGGCAAGACCCTCGCCTTCGCCCTGCCGCTCGTCCAGCGTCTGGCCGACGAGGACGCCGCCCGCCCCGGCCACCCCATCGGTCTCGTCCTGGCTCCCACCCGTGAGCTCGCCATTCAGATCGCGGACACGATCCGCCCGCTCGCCCAGGCTCTCGAGCTGAGCGTGACGACGATCTTCGGCGGCGTGTCCCAGAAGCCCCAGGAGAAGGCCATGGCCGCGGGTGTCGACATCGTCGTCGCCTGCCCCGGACGGCTCCTCGACCTCATGGGCCAGGATGTCGTCGCTCTCGACGAGGTGAGCATCACCGTCCTGGACGAGGCCGACCACATGGCGGACCTCGGCTTCCTGCCCAACGTGCGCCGCATCATGCGTGCCACCCCCGAGCGAGGCCAGCGGATGCTGTTCTCCGCGACGCTGGACAACGGCGTCGACACCCTGGTCAAGGAGTTCCTGCACGACCCGCTCCACCACGCCATCGACCCCGCCTCCTCGCCCGTGCGCACCATGGACCACCGCGTGTGGATGGTGTCCGACAAGACGGCGAAGGACGCCGTCGTCGTCCGCCTCGCCTCCGGCACCGGTCAGCGCATCCTGTTCACCCGCACCAAGCACCTGGCGCGCCGCCTGGCGCGCAAGCTCGTGCTGGCCGGCATCCCGGCGGTCGAGCTCCAGGGCAACATGAGCCAGAACGCGCGCGAGCGGGCCATGGCCTCCTTCACCTCCGGTCAGGCGCACGTCATGGTTGCCACCGACATCGCCGCCCGCGGCATCGACGTCTCCGGGGTCGAGCTCGTCGTGCACGTGGACCCGCCGGCCGAGCACAAGGCCTACCTGCACCGCTCGGGGCGCACGGCCCGCGCGGGTGCCGAGGGCGTCGTCGTCACCCTCGTGCTGCCGGAGCAGAAGCACGACGTCCAGGTCCTGCTCAAGAAGGCCAAGATCACGGCCGATATCGAGCGGGTGCGTCCCGATGACGAGTCCGTGACGGTGCTCGTGGGCGAGGAGGCGCCGCGCCTGGCGGTCGAGGACATGCCTGAGGGGGCGGCCTTCAAGGGCGAGCACCCGGGGCGGACGAAGGAGGGGCGCGCAGGTGGTGCCGGGCGGGGACACTCGGGTCGCGGGCGTTCCAACGCGGCCAGGAGGGGTTCCGGGAAGCCGACGGCGAAGGCGGTCGGAAAGTCGGCGGGTCACGCGGCCAGGAAGCCGACGGGCAGGGTGCCTGCGAGGTCAGGCCGGACGGGCACCGCGGCTGCCTCCGGACGCTCCGGCGGCTCCGCTGGGCGTGGTGCGGGGGCCTTTGCCCGCGGCGCGGGGCGTCAGGGTCACCGGGGTCGCTGAGTCCCGGTGTTGAAGCGGCCGGACCGGCAGAATCCTGTGCGTTCGCGGGTCTTTCGTCCGTTGCGGAGCCGGGTGAATAGGCCTATGTGGTGACATGAAGTAAACTTGAGCCGTCAACCATCGGTTGATGGCCCGGCGTCGACGTCGTCGGCGCTTCGACCCACCCGACAGGAGAACACATGGAACTCATCGGCATGATCGTGGCCGGCGCCGTCGTCGGTGCCCTCGCCCGCCTTTTCATGAAGGGAGAACAGAAGCTTTCCGTCCTGTGGACCATCATCCTCGGTGCCCTCGGCGCCTTCCTCGGCGGCTGGGGCGCGAGCCTCCTCGGCGTCGCGGAGACCGCCGGCATCGACTGGATCCGCTGGATCCTGTCCATCGTCTGCGCGATGGTCCTCATCAGCGTCTTCCTCGGCGTCACTCGCAAGAAGTGAGCCCTGCCGCAATCCCAGGAGGAACGGGCTCCCGCTGACACCGGCGGGAGCCCATTCTCGTACCCCGCTGGTGTCCACGTGTTCGTCGAGGCCGGGAACTGCAGGTCCCGGCCAGCTGCTCAGGTGTTGGGGGCTTGTGTGAATCTCTCGATCCCGTAGAAGGCGATCTGGCGATCACCCCACCAGGCAAGGAATTCTTCGGCGGTCTCACCGTTGTGTTCACATTCGAATGCGCT
Organism: Actinomyces respiraculi; assembly: GCF_014595995.2. Lineage (NCBI taxonomy): Bacteria > Bacillati > Actinomycetota > Actinomycetes > Actinomycetales > Actinomycetaceae > Actinomyces > Actinomyces respiraculi. The sequence continues at coordinate 2,527,923 of NZ_CP063989.1, read as the reverse complement.
GTCGAATGAAGCAATGACTCCATCGGTAGCTTCAGCGAGTGCGGCGGCGACGAGCCCGTAACCGGTTGAGGCCACTGCGGGGCCGGCGAAGTTTCGGTACTCGTACCAGTAATGGTCTTGGCTGAGAAGTCTCGCGAGTTTCTCAGGAGGAAGAAGACCTTCAAACTCCTCGACGATGGACCACAGGCCAAGATGCTCAGGCTTTGAGTCGAACGGGTAGACGAGATCTTCTTCGGAGATTCGATCATCATCGCCCACAGGGAAACAACTGGGCCACGAACTAGAATCCCATTTTCCGTCGATCCAGTAGGCGAAACCCAAGTGCGTATCTGGGGCCCATGCCACGTCCTTGTTGACGTAACGTATATCCGTGTCATTATCGGTGGGATAGAATGCTTTGATTTCGATGGTGGAGCCGACCTCGTACCGGTCGAGGAGTTCTTGAAATAGTTCTTGCGTGCGGGCTCGTGTCTGCTCAACGAGCGGCAAGTGGCTCGTTGTCGGATACACGTCGATCGTTGTCGACATGCCTCTACCTTATCCTCATGTATGACCACGCGATCGAGGCGCTCCGCGAGGAGATCCGGTTTGGCAATGACAACGACGCTGCTGTCGCCACCGACACCAGTCTTGAGAAGCAGTTCCAGAACGAGGGAACATCGAGACCGTCCTTGTCATCGCTGACTCCCTCGAGACGATCAAGAACACGCAGGCAAACTACGTCGTGGACGCCCGAAAGGACCTCATCACGGAGCCCCTGCCTCGCGACCTGCTCGGCTCCGTCTGGGACGAGCGCGCCATGCGATGCCCCGGCTGTCAGAGCGTCGTCGGTACGGCCGCGCACCACTTGCTGGGGCGCGGCCGTGCCTGCTCCGCTCGGATCACTGTCCTTGTCCACTGTTGTCTCGCCCTCGCCGCCGCGCCCGCGCGCCCGCGCGCCCCGAGTTCGACTAGGATGACGGAGACGAAGGCGGAGTGGTGGACACGAACCCGTCGATCTACCCCCCTAGACAAATGACGTCTAGGGGGGTAGACTTCATGTCATGAAGCGCAGGGACCTGGAGAAAGCCCTCCAGGCGATCGCCAAGGAGCACGGCCTCACCCTCACGCTCAAAGAGGGTGGCAACTACACCATCGCCACCGTGGGCACGTGGCGTGAGCCGATCCCGCGCCACCGCGAGGTCGCCGAGATGCTCGCCCGCAAGATCATCAAACGCTGCCAGGACGCACAGGAGGAGAACTGACAATGAGCACCATTAATGCCACCGTCACCCGCGACGGCACGTGGTGGGTCGCAGACTTCACCATCGACGGCCACGAGTACGGCACCCAGGCGCGACGCCTGAGCGATATCGCCGCCGAGGTCGCAGACGCTGCCGCCCTCATGACCGATCGTGACCCATCTGACTACGCCGTCACTATCACCACCGCAGACCCACAGTGGGCGGCCCTAGTGGAGGACTATCAGCGCGCAGCAGCCGACCTGGCTCGCGCACAAGACGCGGCCCGAGACGCCTCGCGCGCTGCCATCACGGCCCTACGCGCACAGGGACTCACCGGCCGTGACATCGCCGCCCTCATGGGTATCTCCCCGCAACGCGTGTCCCAGCTGGTCGCCTAGGTCTCGGAGGGTAAGACAATGGCCCCCACCACCACTCCGGCCGCCAACGTGGGGTCCAGTCCCGACCTGGTGCACAGGGACTTGACCGCTAAGACGCCAGGAGCCGCGTGGGTGGCGACATCACCTGTGTCCGCACGTGGGCTGGGTTCGTCTACCTGGCCACTGTCCTGGACTGTGCCACAAAGAAGGTGGTGGGCTACGCGATGGCCGATAACATGCGCACCCGCCTAGTGTGCGACGCCACCGGTATGGCCGTGCGCAGCTGCCCTACCGTCAAGGGTGAGACTATCTTCCACACCGGCCGGGGTTCTCAGTACACGTCCGAGCAGTTCTCCGCGCATCTGAACAGGTATGGCATCCGGGCCTCGGTGGGGCGGACCGGGGTGTGCTGGGACAACGCCTGGGTGGAGTCCTTCAACGCCACCCTCAAGAATGAGAGGGTCCACAGGATGGTCTACCCCACGCGCGAGAAAGCCATGAACGATATCGGGCTCATCCCATTTGAGGGTGTGGGTGGGGTCTGGGTCCTCTGGTCTCTGGTTGTGTCAGGCTCCGGGTTTGGTGGGGGCTGGTTTGTCTGGTGCCGGTGGTTGCTGGTTGGGGTGGTGGGCGCGTGGGTGGTGGGTGTGGGGGGTGTTGGTGTCTGGTTGGAGGGTGCTGTCGTGCCCGGGCGGGGGCGCAGCGTGGCGGTGGTGGGGTGGGGGCGGGTGGTGCCCGCCCAGTGGGGCCTGCTGGGTGGTGGCGGTCACGGGCGTCGTCCAGATCGTCCAGGTCCTGGAAGGGGCTGTGGGTGTCGAGGTGGGCGCGGTTGCGGATGGGCTTGGCCCTTGTGACAGTGGGTTCAGGGCCTGGGCCAGGGCGCCTGCGTAAGGGGGCCGTCCCTTTTGGGGCCGAGCGGGGCCACGGCGTCGGCCTGGCTCGGGGCCTGGCCGTGGCCGGTGGGCGCGGTGCTGCGCCGCGCGGTCGCAAGTGGTGGGCCAGGCCCGCCAGCGCCCCCCTCTCGCTCACGCGGGGGCGTGCTGGTGGTAGGCAGGGGTCTTGTCCCGAGGAGGCACAGTTAGTGTGGACCACTTGTTGCCATCTTGGACCACCTGCCGTCGTTCGGACCACCTACGGACGCGTCTGGGGTGGTCCAAACGACCGAACGTGGTCCAAACGACCGAACGTGGTCCGAACGACCGAACGTGGTCCGAACTGATCAATGGCGCTCCACACAGCGCACCGGGGCCCGGTAGCGGCCCCAGCCACCGGCCGACCGTCGCCGGCCAGACCCGCAAGCACTCAGCCGCCCGGCCCATGGACCAGCCCTCCACCCCCAGGCGGGCAAGACGACGACGCCCCCCAGGCGTCAAAGGTGCGCCAGCATGCGCCATGAAGGCCTCCCCAGACCGCACGTGGGCGTCAACCCCGCATCCCGCCCAGCAGGCCTCCACCCAACCCGTTCACAACCCCAAAGAAAGCACAACTAGAGACCGGAGGACTCAGACCCCACCCACACCCTCAATGGGGATGAGCCCGATATCGCCTCATGGATCGAGCCGCCCTGCAATCACACCCGGCTGCACTCAGCCCTGGGATACCGCACGCCCAACGAGGTCGAGCGCGAGCTCCTGGGGCACCACAAAGCAGCCTGACGCACACAACACACAGTCCGAAAAACACCCAGCACTCCAATAGGTGTTGACGGCCTCACGGTGCCTGCCACGCGCGCCGTCCAGTCGCCTTTACCGTTCATGAGAGGATGACCGTGGAACTCAGCGTCCAAAGGGGTTTCATACACCTGAGCGGCAGACGCCCTGAGCGCCGCGAGTCGCTCGCCGATCAGGTTCCACTGAGACGCTGGTCCCAGCGCCGCTGCCACGAAGTAATGGTCACGCTGCTGAGACTCGTCAAGGTAGGCGACCCACTGGTCACCGGGCAGGGTCTGGCTCATAAACACATCCTATAAATCGGACGACGACGCAGCCGCGGGCGCCGGATCGCTGAGGACGAGTCTCGACGCGCGACTGAGTATCTCGACCGGCTCGATGCCGAGCCCCATAGACATGGCGACGAACTCGGTCACTGTGATCTCGCGTGAGGCCTGCACCTTGCGAGCGACATTGCTCTGCTCAAGCCCGCAACGCGCTGCGAGGGCTTGATTGCTGAGGCGCTGCCGTGCCTGCTCCGCTCGGATCTCGGCAGCGCGCGAGAGCGCGGGCATGTCGTTCAGGGCGCTTGGTGACACCTCCGGGGTCAACTTCTCCCAGATCAACCGCATGCTCGCGGGGGACAAGGTCATGACCCTCGACGAGTACACGATGCTGTGCGGAGCGCTCGGCCTTGACCCCGTCCAGGTCCTCCGTGAGGCTGAGGCCGAGGTTGCTGCCCGCGAGCGCTCCCGGGTGGCTGTTCCTCCCGACGGCGGTGGGCAGGCTGGTGCGGGGCTGCCTGCAGTGTAGGAGTTGGCGGCGTCAGACCATGGTGACTGGGAGGCTGAGCGCCGCGAGCGCGAGGGCCTGCCCGCCGTTGAGCCCGAGGACGAGTCCCAGGTCCCGCCCGACGACGTCGACGACGTCTGACTGCTTTCCGGCCCCCTCACTATCCCCGACATCCCCTACGATCAGGAGACACTTGGCTGACGCGCCCAGGTCCAGGACGCCCAAGTGGGAGACCGACACCCGTGATCGGCTGCGCAAGGTCGTGCGCAGCATGCTCAAGCCTGCTGCCGAGCTCGTGGCCCGAGACGCGAACGAGGGCGACACCCGGCTGTTCGTGACCGACATCCTGTGTGACGCCCTGGGGTACGACAAGTACTCCGACCTGACCACGGAGTACCGGGTCAAGGGAGAGTTCGCGGACTACGGCATCCGTGTGGACCAGCAGCTGTCGGCTTTCGTGGAGGTCAAGCGCTGCACCACCAGGCTCAGCCAGAGGCACCTGCGTCAGGTCGAGATGTACGCCGTCAACGAGGGCGTCGAGTGGCTGATACTGACGAACGGGCCCCAGTGGCAGGTGTACAAGCTCATCGCTGGCCTGCCCGTGACCATCGACCTTGTGCTCGAGGTTGACCTGCTCGCAGAGGGCATGACCGCGACGAAGGCGGCGGCGCTGTTCCTCCTGTTGAGGGAGTCCTTCGGACGCGGACAGATCGAGGACCTGTGGAGGGAGAGGGCAGCCACCGCCCCCAAGCACCTGGCCAAGGTCGTGCTGTCCGAGAAAGTCGTGGACGAGGTTCGCAAGGAGCTCAGGCGGCGCACGGGACTGAACGTCGAGTCCGTCGAGCTAGCGCGGCTGCTGCGCGCCGACGTGCTGCCTCCCGAACTCGTGGTCTGAGCCGCCCCGCCAGGACCGAAGGTGAGCAACTCGCAGCAAGAATCCCTCGTCGGTGTCACAGGCGTCTGGGATCATCAGAGGGTGGCCATCAGCACCTACACCGAGCAGTGCGGACTCCTGCCCGTCGCCAGGGCAGCGGTCAAGCACCAGGCTGAAGGCCGAGGTCGTCCTGCGCACCGCCACTGCCGAAACGGTCGACGACGACTGGATCGACACCCTCGGACCGGCCACCACCACGGCGAATACCGACCGCACACCCGCGCACAAGCGCCCCGACTATGAGTGGGACGAGGACTGAGCCATGACAGCCGACGGGACGACTGAGACCCTCGAGGAAGCGAGACAGCGCGACCGCGCCGGGCGCACCATCGACGTCCTCATCCTCGTCAAGACGACACCCAACCCGTCCACTAGCTACGAGGACACGGTCTGCGTCGCCGGCGTCGCCCTCTCCCCCGGGCCGATCCGCTGGGTACGGCTCTACCCGATCCCATCCCGACACCTCGCGTACGACAAAAGGTTCCCCCAAGTACGGACTCGTGCGCGTCAAGGTCTCCGCTCCCCGGCACGGCGACGGCCGCGAAGAGAGCCTGCGCGTCGACCTGCCCACCCTGACCACCGTGCGCCACTACCGGCCCGGCCAAGAACGGGACGAGCTCATGGCCGGCGTGCCTCAGACAACTGCGTGCGACCTGCTCTCGGGGACGCGCGCAGACCCCAACGCCGCGTCGCTCGGGCTAGTCGAAGCGCATGACATCCACCTCGAGGTCGAGCCTCACGGGGGATGGACCACAAAGCAGCAGAGGATCCTCGACCAGTGGCAGTCCCAGCCCGCACTACCACTCGAAGGGGCCGAGCACGCGGAGGCCCCTCCGCTCGAGGCGCCTCCGTACAAGGCCCGGTACTCCTACCGGTGCGCGTCCCCATCATGCAACGGGCATCGCCAGGGCATCCTCGACTGGGAGCTCACCGCCCTGCAGCGCAACGCCAAGGCCGACGGTGCCGAGCCGGCGGACTGGATCCGCAACCAGTTCGGGCGCAAGCTCCTCGCCGCCAACCGCAGGCAGTTCCTCAGCCTCGGCAACCAGGCGGACGCCGCCAAGCGAACAGCGTTCTCCGTGCTCAGCATCTACACCCCAAGAACAAGGACTGGGCCCGAGCGCTCAACGCCCGAGCCCAGCAGGACAGCACCCTCTTCTAACCCGCGAGCGCCACCGTCGACGTCTCCGCCTCGGACAGGCCGTCGCGGCGCATCATGACCTCGTCGATCACCTGGGCGCGGTGGCAGCACGCATGGTCGCGCTCGAAGCACAGGACGTAGACGACCTCGCCCTCGTCAACGCAGGTGGCGACGTAGTCGAGCGCCCGCGAGCCGGCGGGAGAGTCAGCGACCTCCCGGTAGTAGCGCTCGTGCGCCCGGCGGGCGGCGAGGTCGCCCGGCCTTGCGTAGCCGGCCCGGTTGTCCTTCGGGTTGCCGAGCTCGGGCCGGTGCTCGTAGGTGATCCCGGCAGCCTCCACGGCGTCGCGCAGACGGGACTTGGAGAAGCCCTTGACCCTTGAGACGGGGGTGAGCCTGACATCAATGAGACGGTCCGCGTGGGCCGCCACGAGCTCGTCAACGAGATCCTCCAGCGTCCGACCCTGATAGCCGATACCAACCAGACGTCCAGTCATGTCGTCCAGTCCCCTTCCTGCAGATGGTGCTGCCCATGATGCCCCTCGGCGCCGACGAGTGCAGCCCCTTCTGACGGCGAGCCCCGTCACGCCGGCCCCGCGAGCGCGGTGGGGAGCGCGACGCGGCGGTGCGAGCCGATGGTCTTGGTGGGCAGGAGCCACAGGCCTCCATGGACCTGCTCGGCGGCGATGGTGGCGGGCACGGGGGCGTGGCGGTCTGGGCAGTCGGCGCCGCGGCGGCGGCGAGGCCGGCGCGCAGCACCCGGTGCACCTTCGCGGCGGTGGCGGAGGAGGCACCCGAGGCGAGGACCTGGCGGTGGACGGCGCGCACGTCGTCGGCGGTGAGGCGGTCCAGGCGGCGGCGGCCGATCGCAGGGGCGATGTGCAGGCGCAGCGAGGAGCGGTACTCGGACGTCGTGGCAGGCTTGCGGACCGGCTCGACGTCCTGGCGGATCCACCGCTCCATCCACTGGGCGACCGTCAACCCCCTGCTGGTGGGGGCGTCGCCGGTGCGGGCGACCTCGAGCTGCACCTCGCGCATGCGACGGATGACCTCGGGCTTGCTCGACGCCCTCACCACTCGACGTCGACGACGTCCGGTGACCGGGTCCGGGGGCAGGGGCGCGGCCGCCGTCCACCGACCCTGCCCGTCCTTGTAGACCGACCCCTCGCCCTTGCCTCTCGTGCCCATGCTCGCGCCCGTCCTCGGCGGCCGCCCGGTAGCCACCGGTGTAGCCACACCGTAGAGGATATGGAGGATATGGGTGACCGTAGAGACACCCGGCACGGCCACACCTTTCGGCGGAACCCCAGGATTACCCCGGGATTCCGCCCGTACCCCCTGTGGGGCTCGAACCCACGACCTTCGGATTAAAAGTCCGCAGCTCTGACCAACTGAGCTAAGGGGGCGTTGGCTGAGCGGCCCCACCATAGCGCGTGCTGCCACGGTTCGACCCATCAACCCCAGGACCGCTGCCCGGCACATGAGGAGGATCCGCGTCATCTCGCCGATTGCGTCGCCGCCGCGACAGTGCCAGGGTAGCAATCCTGCATCGTGACACCCGCGCCCGAGAGGAGCCCCGCATGACCCGCCTCTTCCACCGCCCCGCCCGGCTCGAGGACGCCGAGTCCATCGAGGGTAGCCAGGACACGGCCGTGTCCTCCGAGCTCGCCCACTCCGCCGCCCAGGCCCTCATCGGCGGCTTCCCGGAGACCGGCCTCACGCGCGAGGGCGTGCGAGCCGTCGCGGCCCGCGGCGTCGACGAGGTCGCCGAGCTTTGGGCCGACTCCCCAGCCACCACCCTGCCCGGAACCCTGTGGCGTCTCCTCCTCGTGCGCGAGTGGCTGCGCCGCGACCCCGACCTCGTCTCACGCCGCTACGCCACCGTCGTCGACCTCACCGACGACGCCGAGGCCACCACCCGCTTCGAGACCGCCGACGCTCGCCCCGTCCCCTCACCCGAGCAGCTGCGCTCCGCTCTCGACACCGTCCTCGCCGGGCGCGCCACCGGCTCCGTCCCCGCCCTCGCCCCACTGCTGTCCGCCACCGCCTCCTTCCTGCGCGCCCTGGCCGCTGGCTCGACCCCCACGTGGATTGAGGACGACGCCGACGAGCTCGCCGACCACGTCACCCGCCGGGCCTCAGCGCTCATCGCCACCGCCGCCGAGCTCGACGAGGCCTCGCGCCGCGCCCGCGCCGGTCTGCTCGACTGAGCCTGCCGGTCACGTGGACATGGGAGCATGAGGCCATGACGACACCCAACCCCGAGACCACGCCCGCCACGGTGCCCCTGTCGAGCTTCCTCGGCGGTTGGGCGCGCGCCCACCACGCGGGCGAGCCGCAGGCCGCCGAGCTTCACACCGCCGGACCCCAGGCCGCCGAGCTTCACACCGCCGGACCGCAGGTAGCCGATCCGTACGCGACCCCCGAGGACCCGACCGACCTCACTGCCGAGGTGCACGTCCTGGAGAGCGCCGACGCCCGCGACTTCACCGACGACGCCGGCCCCGCCTACGCCGACGAGGACTTCGACGAGCCCGCGGACACCGAGCCCCCGGTCGAGCCCGCCCCCCAGCCGGCTCCCGAGAAGCCGGCAGCGCCCGCCCCGGTCCTTGGCCCCGACCCCGAGGCGGACCTGCCGGCCCTGGAGTCCTTCGAGGACCGCTTCACGGACCGCGAGCTCACCTGGATGGACTTCAACGAGCGCGTCCTGGAGCAGGCCGAGGACCAGGACCTCGAGCTGCTCGAGCGCGCCTGGTTCCTGTCGATCTTCTCCTCCAACCTCGACGAGTTCTACATGGTGCGCGTCGCCGGGCTCATGCGCCGCATCAAGATGGGCCTGACCCCCGTGCGGGCCTCGGGCCTGGACGCCCACCAGGTCGTCGCCGAGATCACCCGTCGCGCCAAGGCGCTCGCCGCCCGCCAGTCCGACGTGTGGAACAAGGACATCCGCCCCAGGCTCGCCGAGCACCACATCGAGATCCTGAGCTGGGACGAGCTCGACGAGAGCCAGCACGAGCGCCTGACCCGCTACTTCCGCCATCGGATCTTCCCGGTGCTCACCCCGCTGGCGGTGGACCCCTCGCACCCCTTCCCCTACATCTCGGGACTGTCACTCAACCTCGCCGTCCTGCTGCGCAACCCGCAGTCCGGCAAGGAGCACTTCGCGCGCCTCAAGGTGCCGCCGTCGCTGCCGCGGCTCGTGACCGTGCCCGGGCGCGAGCTCGACAACGCCGACAAGAAGGCAGGCACGGCCCTCATCCCCATCGAGGCCGTCATCGCCCCGCACCTGGACCACCTCTTCCCCGGCATGGAGGTCCTGGAGTACCACCTGTTCCGCGTCACCCGTAACGAGAACCTCGAGGTCGAGGAGGACGACGCCGAGAACCTCCTGGCCGCCATGGAGAAGGAGCTCGAGAAGCGTCGCTTCGGCGACTGCGTGCGCCTGGAGGTGGAGGACACCATCAGCCCCTTCGTGCGCACACTGCTCGTGCGGGCCCTCGGGCTGGATGACGACGACGTCTTCGAGCTTCCGGCACCACTTGACCTCAAGTGTCTCAACCAGCTGCACGACCTTGACCTGCCCGCGCTGAAGTACCCGCGCTACGTGCCCGTCACCGCCCCGGGGCTGGGGGAGGGCGAGTCCTCGACGCCGCGCGACATCTTCGCCGCCATGCGCGAGCGCGACGTCCTGCTGCACCACCCTTACGACTCCTTCTCCACCTCGGTGCAGGAGTTCGTGCGCCAGGCTGCCGCGGACCCCAAGGTCCTGGCAATCAAGCAGACCCTCTACCGCACCAGCGGTGACTCCCCGATCGTCGACGCCCTCATCGAGGCGGCCGAGGCCGGCAAGCAGGTCGTCGCCATCGTCGAGATCAAGGCCCGCTTCGACGAGGAGAACAACATCGGCTGGGCCCGCAAGCTCGAGCGGGCCGGCGTCCACGTCGTCTACGGCATGGTCGGCCTCAAGACGCACTGCAAGCTCCTGCTCGTCGTGCGCCAGGAGGCCGAGGGCCTGCGCCGCTACTGCCACGTCGGCACGGGCAACTACCACCCCAAGACGGCCCGCGGCTACGAGGACCTGGGCCTGCTGACCACGGACCGCGACGTCGCCCAGGACCTCACCAGCCTGTTCAACCTCCTGTCCGGCTATGCCCCCCGGGCGCGTTTCCGCCGCCTGCTCGTGGCCCCGCGCACCGTGCGCTCGGGCCTGGTCGAGCGCATCGAGCGCGAGATCGCCAACAAGCGTGCCGGCCGTGAGGCCTGGGTGCGCCTGAAGGTCAACTCCATCATCGACGAGACCACGATCGACGCCCTGTACCGTGCCTCGCGCGCGGGCGTGCCCGTGGACATCGTCGTGCGCGGCATCTGTGGCCTGCGCGCGGGCATCCCCGGCTTGAGCGAGAACATCCGCGTGCGCTCGATCCTGGGCCGCTACCTGGAGCACGCGCGCATCTACGCCTTCTGCAACGACGGCGACACCGAGGTCTTCATCGGCTCCGCGGACCTCATGCACCGCAACCTCGACCGCCGTGTGGAGGCGCTTGTGCGCCTGACGGACCCGCAGATGGTCGAGGAGCTGACCTGGCTCGTGACCCACTCGGCCTCCGACGAGGTCTCCTCCTGGTGGCTCGAGCCCGACGGCTCCTGGACCCGCCACGTCCACGGTCCCGACGGCGAGCGCCTGGAGGACATCCAGGTCACGCTCATGGACCGTGCGACCCGGTGCAAGGGACGGCGCTGACCCCCGCCCTGGGAGGAGGAGCACCGTGACCGACGCACGCCTCTCCGGCCGCAGGACCGTCCTGGCCGCCGGAGCTCTTGTGTGGCGCCCCTGCCCCGACGGCAAGGACAGCATCGAGGTCCTGCTCGTCCACCGGCCCCGCTACGACGACTGGTCCTTCCCCAAGGGCAAGCTCGAGGCGGGGGAGGCTCCGACCGTCTGCGCCGTGCGTGAGGTGCAGGAGGAGACGGGGATCGCCGTCCGCCTGGAGCAGCCCTTGAAGACGGTCCGGTACCCGCTCGACGACGGCAGGCGCAAGAAGGTCCACTACTGGGTGGCTCGCCCGGTGTCCGACGGCGACCCCTCCCTCTCAGCCCGGCCCCCGGTGGAGCCGGCCTCCGTCCAGGAGATCGACGACGTCGCCTGGGTGGAGGTGGGCCGGGCCCGTAAGCGGCTGACTCACGACGTCGACCGGCACGTGCTCGGCCAGCTGCGGGACCTGTGGGACGACGGCAGGCTCGACACGTGGACCCTCGTCCTCGTGCGTCACGCCCGGGCGGTCAAGCGCTCGGTGTGGAACCGCCCGGGCAAACGCACTGCCGAGGAGGACGAGGCGACCCGGCCCCTGACCCGGGACCAGGGTGAGCTGCGGGCGGACGCGCTCTTGCCGGTGCTCGCGGCCTACGGCGTCGCCGTCGCCGTCACCAGCCCGTGGCGGCGCTGCGTCGACACGCTTGCGCCCTATGCCCGCGCGGCCGGCATCACGCTGCGCCAGGAGCCGGCGGTGACCGAGTACGCGCACGCCGCCAGGCCCAAGGAGGCCCGCAGGGTGGTTGAGCGGGCGCTGCGCGTGCCGGACGCGCCCCTGGTCCTGTGCACCCACCGGCCGGTGCTGGCCACCGTCATGGCGGTTGTCGCCCAGCACGCCCCGGGCCGCCTGCTGCGCGCCGTGCCGGACCAGGACCCGTGGCTGCGCACGGGCGAGATCATGGTCATCCACATGGCTCGGCGTCCGCGCGGGCGTGTGCGGGTCGTCGCGATTGAGAAGGTGCGCCCCGTGTTGCCCAAGGGCGGCTGAGGGTTCCCGTCGGCCTTGTCCGGGACAGCCGCTGCTCACCTTCTGGTCGCTCGCGCGTGGGCCAACGTTCTCCACAACGTCACCCGTGCGGCCCGAGCGGTCACCGGTGAGTCACCCGTCCTTCCTGCCGTCCACGGTACCGGCCAGATCACGGGCACCGACGCCTCCTCCCGGGGTGCCGCCGATGAGTCCGCCAAGGGCTCGCGTTCGGTGACACGCGGCTGGGCTCAGCCGGCCAGGAAGGTGCCCATGAGGCGCGCGATGGCGTAGACCGGTCCGCCGACGGCGAGCACCGGCACGAGTGCGCTCGTGATCGCGGCGCGTCCACCGGGGACCCAGCGGTGTGTCCACAGCACCCGGTTGCCGGCAGACATGAGGACCCCGGCGACGAAGCCCGCGAGCAGGCAGGCGGCACCGGACTGCAGGGCGACGACGGCGCCCACGTGGGAGGGACCGAAGAAGCCGACGGCGGCGAGCACGGCCCCGGCCACCCCCGCGACCAGGGGCGGGACCGTGATGGTCAGGGCCTCGAGCGTCGAGGCGGACACGTCCAGGGTGGTGAGTAGGGCGCCCACAAGCAGGGCCAGCGCCAAGGGCACCATGACTGAGGGGTCCGCCACCCCCGGCTCGAGCGCGCACCAGCCGGCGCCTAAGACGACGACGAGGTTGCCCGAGACCGTCGAGGACAGGTCCTCCACGAGGTCGGGGCGCCCGTCGCGCCGGACCATCTGGGCGACGAAGGCGGCCAGCACACTCAGTGCCATGACGACCCCCGCCGAGCCGAAGTCCTCGCGCACGGCGACCACCACCGAGGCGGTGACCCCGGTGAGGGTGATGACGGCGGTGGAACCCGGGTCGTGGCGGGCGCGCAGCAGGGCGGGCCAGCCCTGGGCGGTGAGCGGGATGAGGATGACGACGAGCGCCAGGCGCGTCCACGTCGGCAGGGGCGCGGTGGCGGCGAGAAGGACGGGGACGGTGCCGGCGACGGCCAGGCGCGTCCAGGCCGGGTCGGCCAGGCCCGGGCTGATGGGCTTGCTGCCGCCACGGCGGGTGCCGTAGTCGGAGGTGCGCCGTGAGCGTGACGGTGCGCCGGACTGGGCGGCCGCCGTCGGACCCTCCGGGAGGGAGGGGGCGGCGCGGCCCGCGGGGACAGGATCGGTGACGCTCACGGCCGCATCGTCCCACACCTGTCACGCGCCTGTGCGTCCGCTCGTGTGGAACACTGGGTGGCGGAATCCGGCGGCAGGCAGGAGAGGGTATGCGGGCCATCATGCTCACGCGCGAGGCCGACCCCTCCCAGGTCCTGCCCGCCGCGACCCTGCTCAACCTCGCCATCACCTGCCTGCCCCCTGTGCCGGCCTCCTACAGTCGGCTCGACTCCGCCGACGTCGTGCTCATTGACGCCCGCGGGGACCTCATGCGGGCCTGCGCCCTGTGCCAGCTGCTGACGGGGCCGATGTCCTGCCCGCCGGTGCTGCTGGTCATGGAGGAGGGCGGGGCCGCCGCCGTGCAGACGGACTGGGGGGCCTCGGACTTCGTGCTCGTGTCGGCGGGGCCGGCGGAGGTCTCAGCGCGCCTGAGAATGCTGCGCCCGCGCGGGACGGAGCCGGTGGAGCCCGCGGAGGACCGCCTGGAGGTCGGCGACCTGGTGATTGACGCCACGGCCTACACGGTCCGCGTGCGCGGGGCGGTGCTCGACCTGACCTACAAGGAGTTCGAACTGCTCAAGTACCTGGCGCTGCACCAGGGCAAGGTCCTCACGCGCGAGACGATCCTGGACGACGTGTGGGGCGTGGACTACATCGGCGGTTCGCGGACGGTGGACGTGCACGTGCGCCGCCTGCGCGCCAAGCTCGGCCCGGAGCACGACCACCTCATTGGCACGGTGCGCAACGTCGGCTACCGCCTGGACCCGCCGGACGGGCCCTGAGCGCCGGGTCCGGTGCGCCGACGGCGGCGCGCAGGTGGTCCGTGTGCATTGGTGTGTGGCCCACGGGCCGGGGCCCGTCGGTGCCATGGCCGCATGTGTCCCGACCACCGGTGCCCGGTCTGGGGGACTAGGGTCCGCCGTCGTCACCCTGTACCCTTGATGGCGGCGTCGGGCCGTGACGGGCCCCGGGCTCCAACTCATGCCGCCTCGAGCGGCCGACGCGCCGCTGGCGCTCTCCGGCCCGACGTCCCCCACCCAACTCCTCGGTTTGCGATCGAACGGCGATTGACCGTACGTTCGAACGCAGAGCGAGGATCTCGGGAGCGGGGCGAGGAGGTCGAGCGGGGGAGAGGCGGGTCACGGCGTCGTCGCCGCACGACACGTACCCTGCGGCCATGGCATTCTCCCTTCCTGACGACCTGGCCCCCGAGGTCTACCCGCTCGCCTGGCTCGTGGGCACGTGGCGCGGCTACGGCATCCTCACCTACGGCGAGCAGGTCCCGCAGCAGGCGGTCTACCAGGAGATGGTCTTCGACCACGACGGCGGGCCCTACCTGCGTCAGGTCACGACCACCTGGACGGTCGACGCCACCCGCTCACAGGACCTCGACTTCGAGATGCCCGGCCTCGAAGGTGCCGCCCGCCTGACCCCCGCCCAGATCTGGTCCACGGAGACCGCCTACTGGCGCCCCGTCGGCCAGGAGGAGCCCGACGCCGACGACGCCGACACCACCACCCCCATCACCCGCCTTGAGCTCATCTCAGCTGACCCGGCCGGCCAGGTCGCGGTCTGGGAGGGCTGGATCCAGGGCCCGCGCGCGCAGATCGGCACCCAGGCCGTCGGCCGCACCCGCACGAGCGCCGAGGTCACCCAGATGAACCGCATGTTCGGCCTCGTGAGCGGCGACCTCATGTGGACCCAGGACATGGCCGCCTTCGGCAAGAAGGAGATGGACACCTACGCCTCCGGCCGCCTGGGACGGGTCGAGGACCCCGACGCACCGGAGAACCAGCCCGGCTCGGCCCTGCGAGCGGCCATCGCCGCCGATGAGGCCGCCCGCGCCGCCACCCGGTCCGCTGGCGAGACCACCCGGTCCGACGGCGAGGCCACCCGGTCCGCTGACAACGAGACGGCCCGCCCCGCCATCCGCACCGACGACACCCCCGGTGCCGTCGACGACGAGGACGCCTCCGCCTGATGCGCCGTAGCCCCCTGCTTGACCTCGACGCCGCCCAGGCCGGCCCCGACGGCGACCTCGACGCCCCCGTCCCCGCCCACTACGGCAGCCCCCTGCGCGAGCAGGCGCTGCTGGCCGAGGGCGCCGCTGTGACCGCGCTTGCCCGCGACGTCGTCACCGTTACCGGCCCCGACCGTCTCACCTGGCTCACCACCCTGGGCTCTCAGGACCTGCGTTCCCTCGCACCCGACGACGGCGGGGCCGAGACCCTGCTGCTCGACGCCCAGGGCCGCATCACTCACGCGCTGGCCGCCCTCGACGACGGCCAGACCCTCTGGCTCGTCACCGAGACTGGCCGCGGCCCCATGCTCGCGGGCTTTCTCGACTCGATGCGCTTCATGCTGCGCGTCGAGGTCGCCATGCGCGACGACGTCCACGCCCTGGGCGCCATGGGGCGGGCTGTGGACGTCCTGGCCGGTGCGGCCCGTGAAGGCGGCTGCCTGCTGGGACGCTGGAGGGACCCGTGGCCGGGCGTCGTCGACGGCGGCACCGCCTACGACGTCGGCCTGGGCTCGCCGGAGCACCCCTTCCGCCACCCCGGTGAGGGCTATGCGGCCGGGTTCGTGCTCGTCGGCGAGGAGCAGGTGCGCGCCGTCGTCACTGACAGCGGGCTGCGCCCGGCGGGATCACTGGCCTGGGAGGCGCTGCGCGTGGAGGCGGGTCGGCCCCGGTGGGGGCGTGAGGTGGACGAGCGCGCGATCCCCCACGAGCTCGACTGGCTGCGCACCGCCGTGCACCTGACGAAGGGCTGCTACCCGGGCCAGGAGACCATCGCCCGCACCCTCAACCTCGGGCGCCCGCCACGGCGCCTGACCACCCTCCAGCTCGACGGACTCTCCGGCGAGGCGCCCCTGCCGGGGGCTGTCGTGCGAATGGGTGAGCGGCCGGTGGGGACGGTGACGAGCGTCGTGCGCCACCACGACGTCGGCCCCATGGCCCTGGCACTGCTGCGCCGCGCCACCCCCCTGACTCAGCCTCTGACCGTGGACATCACAGACGTCACAGACGTCACCGAGGGCGAGGAGGGGGCCGACGGCGATGCCCAGGTGGTCGCGCGTGTGGACGCCCTGCAGGAGCCGCTGGTGAGCCCCGAGGGCAAGGCGGGGGCCAGCCCCGCCGAGCGACCCGGCGCCGGCCTGCGCACGTCGCTCCTTCACCGGGGCGGCAGGGAACGATAAGGTCAGTAGCGTGTCTGCTCTCGCATCCGTCGCTGTTGTCGTCGCCCAGTCCGTGCGCTGGATCTGGTACGGCGCCCAGGTCGCGGCCGCCCTCATGGGGCTGTGGGCGTTGGTGGACTGCCTGACGCGAGACTCGCAGCACTTCCTGGCGGCGGACAAGCGCACGAAGGGCTTCTGGATTGGCGTGAACGCGGTGGGCCTCGCCGTCGTCATCGTCATGGGCGCCGCCTCGATGCTGGGACTGCTGGGCGTGGTCGCCAACGCCGTCTACCTGGCCGACGTGCGCCCGGCCCTGAGCTTCTACAAACCGGTGCGGGTGCGCTCCCAGGTGCGCCGCCCCGGTGAGGGCCGGGGCGGTCGGGGGTCCTCGGGCCCTGGCTGGCGCCGCTGATGCGGGCCGTCCTGCAGCGGGTCAGCCGGGCCGCCGTGCGTGTCGACGAGGGCGCCGGACCCGTCGTCGTCGGCGAGATCACGCGCCCGGGCCTGCTGGCGCTCGTCGGTGCCACGCACGACGACGGAGCCGAGCAGGTGGCCACCATCGCCCGCAAGATCGCCGAGCTACGGCTGTTCGACGGCCCCGGCGACGACGGCGGTGCGCCGGGCCGGGAGGTGTCGGTGTCCGACCTGGGTGCGCCGGTGCTGCTGGTCAGCCAGTTCACGCTGTACGCGGACGTGCGCAAGGGACGGCGCCCGTCGTGGAACGGGGCGGCGCCCGGCGAGGTCGCGGAACCCCTCGTCGAGGCCGTGGCCGAGCGGCTGCGCGAGCGCGGCATCGAGGTGGCGACGGGTCGCTTCGGCGCCCACATGCTCATTGACATGGAGGCCGACGGGCCGGTGACGATCCTCGTCGAGGCCTGAGGGTTGAGGCCTGTGGCCTGAGGGCTGCCGGCGCGTTGATCTCGTGTGCTCGCGTTGGCCTTCCCTCCCGTTGATCCCGTGAGCTCGCGTCGACGTTCCCTCCCGTCGACCTCGTTCCCTCCCGTTTGATCTCGTTGGTTACGCGTTGATCTCGTTCTTTGAGGCTACGAGATCAATCTCTGGGGAACGAGATCGAGTGGATCGCTACGAGGTCGATGAGCCTGCGCCCCGACCCGCAAGCCTCGGGCCAGGGCGGTCGCGCTACGTGCCGGCACCGAGGGCAGTGCGCGCACCAGTTCTCGTGGGGGACAACCCCAGTTCTCGTGAGGAATAACCCCAGTTCTCGCGGGTTGCGTGAGGTGCTGGCGCTGAGGACACTGGGCGTGTGACTCGTCGCACGCGCCCGCGGGTGGGGCGCCTCCTCGTCGCCCTCGCGAGCGCTGCTGCCCTCGCTGCCGTCACCGCGGGCGGCGTCGTCTACGTGGCCGGGCGCCTGCGCCCGCGCGGGAACGACGCCGAGCCTCTGCCCGGCGACGACCTCCTTCCGGGCGCCACTCTCGTCGAGACCCACGAGACGATGCTGACGGCGTCGGCCGCCGCCGTGTGGCCGTGGCTCGTCCAGATGGGCTACGGGCGCGGCGGCTTCTACACCTTTGACGTCCTCCAGAGGCTCGCCGGCGTGGGCATCGTCAACGCCGACGCCATCGACCCGGCCTGGCAGGACCTCGCCGAGGGCGACCGCATGTGCCTCGCCGAGGATCTGAGCCTCGCCGTCGCCCTCCTGGAGCCCGAGCGCTGCCTCGTCCTGTCCAGCCAGGGTGGCAGCGCCCCGGCCGACTCGGGAATGGACTTCGACTTCACCTGGGCCTTCGTCCTCGCCCCGACGGCGTCTGGCACGTGCCGCCTGATCGTGCGCGAACGGTACGTGCTGCACACGCCCGCCGCCGCCAGGATGGTGCGCTCCGCCCGGCCGGTAGCCCGGCTCATGACGCACGGCATGCTTCACGGCCTGCGCCGTCGGACTTCACCTTGAGTCTTGTCCGCTCAACTCTGCTCACGCCCACTGCGAACAGTGGCATGTGCGCCTGCGCGCCGCAGTTAGCCTTACCAGCACGTGCCCACGACCTGCGACCCTACGGGGTCTCGAGCCAGCTCCGAGACCCTTCAGGTGACCGCCGACGCACCGACCGACCGCACGTGCCGAGGAGAAAACCCGCGATGTTCGAACGCTTTACCGACCGCGCCCGCCGCGTCGTCGTCCTTGCCCAGGACGAGGCGCGCGCGCTCAACCACAACTACATCGGCACGGAGCACCTCCTTCTCGGCCTCATCCACGAGGGCGAGGGGGTTGCCGCCAAGGCCCTGGAGTCGATGGACATCTCCCTGGACGCCGTGCGCGGCCAGGTCGTCGAGATCATCGGTGAGGGCCAGTCCGCCCCCACCGGTCACATCCCCTTCACCCCGCGAGCCAAGAAGGTCCTCGAGCTCAGCCTGCGTGAGGCGCTTCAGCTGGGCCACAACTACATCGGCACCGAGCACATCCTGCTCGGCCTGCTGCGCGAGGGTGAGGGTGTGGCCGCCCAGGTGCTCAGCAAGCTCGGCGCGGACCTGTCCGCCGTGCGCCAGACCGTCATGCAGATGCTCTCCGGCTACGAGGCCAAGGAGACCGTCACGGCCGGCGGCTCCAACAGTGACAGCAAGCAGACCGGCTCGGCCATCCTCGACCAGTTCGGCCGCAACCTCACGGCGGCGGCCCGCGAGGGCAAGCTCGATCCAGTCATCGGGCGGCACAAGGAGATGGAGCGCGTCATGCAGATCCTCTCGCGCCGCACGAAGAACAACCCCGTCCTCATCGGGGAGCCGGGCGTCGGCAAGACCGCCGTCGTCGAGGGCCTGAGCCAGGCCATCGTCCACCGCGACGTGCCCGAGACCCTGCGCGACAAGCAGCTGTACTCCCTCGACATGGGCTCGCTCGTGGCCGGCTCGCGCTACCGCGGCGACTTCGAGGAGCGCCTGAAGAAGGTCCTCAAGGAGGTGCGCACCCGCGGCGACATCATCCTGTTCATCGACGAGATCCACACCCTCGTGGGTGCGGGTGCCGCCGAGGGCGCCGTCGACGCCGCCAGTATCCTTAAGCCGATGCTTGCGCGTGGTGAGCTGCAGACCATCGGTGCCACCACTCTGGAGGAGTACCGCAAGATCGAGAAGGACGCCGCCCTGGAGCGCCGCTTCCAGCCGGTGACGGTGGACCAGCCCTCCGTCGAGGAGACCATCGGGATCCTCAACGGTCTGCGCGACCGCTACGAGGCCTTCCACCGGGTGGTCATCACCGACGACGCCATCGAGGCGGCCGCCAAGCTCGCTGACCGCTACGTCAACGACCGCTTCCTGCCGGACAAGGCCATCGACCTCATCGACGAGGCGGGTGCGCGCCTGCGCATCCGCCGCATGACGGCCCCGCCGGAGCTGCGCGAGATCGACGACCGCATTGCCGAGGTCAAGCGCGAGAAGGAGGCCGCCATCGACGACCAGGACTTCGAGCGCGCCGCCGCTCTGCGCGACGACGAGCACCGCCTGGTCGAGGAGCGCCGCTCGAAGGAGGAGGCGTGGCGCTCGGGTGATGCCGAGTCCGTCGCCGAGGTCAACGAGGAGCTGGTGGCTGAGGTGCTGGCGATGTCCACCGGCATCCCGGTGGTCAAGCTGACGGCTGCGGAGTCCGCCAAGCTGATGAACATGGAGGCTGAGCTGCACAAGCGGGTCATCGGCCAGGACAAGGCGATCCAGGCCCTGTCGAAGTCGATCCGCCGCACCCGTGCGGGCCTGAAGGACCCCAAGCGTCCTGGCGGCTCCTTCATCTTCGCCGGCCCCACCGGCGTCGGAAAGACCGAGCTGGCCAAGGCCCTGGCCGAGTTCCTGTTCGACGACGAGAGCGCCCTCATCCAGCTCGACATGAGCGAGTTCGCGGAGAAGCACACGGTCTCGCGCCTGTTCGGGGCGCCTCCGGGCTACGTGGGCTACGACGAGGGCGGCCAGCTGACGGAGAAGGTGCGTCGTCGGCCCTTCAGCGTGGTGCTGTTCGACGAGGTCGAGAAGGCCCACCCGGACATCTTCAACTCGCTGCTGCAGATCCTGGAGGACGGCCACCTGTCCGACGCCCAGGGCCGTGTCGTGGACTTCAAGAACACCGTCATCATCATGACGACGAACCTGGGCTCGAAGGACATTGGCAAGGCCGTGGCGACGGGCTTCCAGTCCACCGTGGGCGGCACGATGGACTACGAGGAGATGAAGGCGCACGTCAACCGTGAGCTCAAGTCTCAGTTCCGTCCCGAGTTCCTCAACCGTGTGGACGACCTCATCGTCTTCCCCCAGCTGTCCCAGCAGGAGGTGCGCGAGATCGTCGACCTTATGATCGCCCGCCTGGACAAGCGCCTGGTGGAGCAGGAGATGACGATCGAGCTCACCGACGCCGCCAAGGAGCTGCTGGCGGAGCGCGGCTTCGACCCGGTGCTGGGCGCCCGCCCGCTGCGCCGCGCGATCCAGCGCGACATCGAGGACGCCCTGAGCGAGAAGATCCTCTTCGGGGAGATCGAGCGCGGCCAGCGCATCGTCGTGGACGCCCAGGGCGAGGGGCTGCTGGGCGAGTTCACCTTCCGCGGCGAGCCCTGGGACTCGAGGGTCGGCTCCGACCCCCTGTCCGCGGGCGGCGCGGGCGAGGAGGCCGAGCAGGCCGTGGCGGAGTCCTTCGTGCAGGCGGCCCCCGCCGGGGACCCCACCGCCTGAGCGGAGCGTCGTCGTATCCGACCGGCCTGACCTGGACGGGTGTCGTCCGGGTCAGGCCGGTCGGGCCGTTTGTGGCGCCGACGGCGGTGGTGTGGGCTGGGTGAATGCCGCTCCGCCCGGTCCACAAGTATCCTTTGTTGCCCATAGGCGACACTGATTTACGCGTTGTGCCGCCCCTCGGTTTCCGTCCTAGGACCTCTGTCACATAAGGTGCCTACTGAGACAGGGCGCGTGCCCTGCGCCATATCACAGAAGACGTCACAACAACGGGAAGGGGCAACGATGCCCAAGTACGTGTACCGATTCAGCGAGGGTGACAAGGACCAAAAGGACCTCCTGGGCGGTAAGGGCGCCAACCTCGCCGAGATGACCCGTCTCGGCCTGCCCGTGCCCCCGGGCTTCACCATCACCACGGATGCCTGCCGTGCCTACCTCAAGGATGGACAGGCTCCCGACGAGCTCGCCGTTGAGGTCACCACTGCCCTGCGCCAGGTCGAGGAGGAGCTGGGCCGCGAGCTCGGCGCCGCCCACGACCCGCTGCTCGTCTCGGTCCGCTCCGGCGCCAAGTTCTCCATGCCCGGCATGATGGAGACCGTCCTCAATATCGGCCTCAACGACGCCTCCGTCGTCGGCCTGGCCGAGGCCTCCGGCGACCCCCGCTTCGCCTGGGACTCCTACCGCCGCCTCATTCAGATGTTCGGCAAGACCGTCCTCGACGTCGACGGCGAGCACTTCTCCCGCGCCCTCGAGGCCAAGAAGGCCGAGCGCGGCGTCGCCCTCGACTACGAGCTCGACGTCGACGCCCTCACCGAGCTGGTCGGCGAGTACAAGACCATCGTCTTCGAGCACGCCGGCATCGACTTCCCCCAGGACCCGCGCGCCCAGCTCGACCTGGCCACCGAGGCCGTCTTCCGCTCCTGGAACACCGAGCGCGCCCACATCTACCGCCGTCGCGAGAAGATCCCCCACGACCTGGGCACCGCGGTCAACATCTGCACCATGGTCTTCGGCAACATGGGCGAGACCTCCGGCACCGGCGTGTGCTTCACCCGCGACCCCTCCACCGGCCGCAGCGGCGTCTACGGCGACTACCTCGTCAACGCCCAGGGTGAGGACGTCGTCGCCGGTATCCGCAACACCCTGTCCCTGGCCGACCTCGAGCGCCTGGACAAGAACAGCTACGACGACCTGCGTGCGGCCATGCGCAAGCTCGAGACCCACTACCGCGACCTGTGCGACATCGAGTTCACCATCGAGCGCGGCAAGCTCTGGCTCCTGCAGACGCGCGTCGGCAAGCGCACGGCCGCCGCCGCCTTCCGCGTGGCCACCCAGCTCGTGGACGAGCGCCTCATCACCATGGACGAGGCCTTGACCCGCGTCACCGGAGACCAGCTCAACCAGCTGATGTTCCCCCAGTTCGACGCCGACCACTCCGCCCGCGCCCACGACCTGCTCACCCGGGCCATGCCCGCCTCGCCCGGCGCCGCCGTCGGCTATATCGCCTTCAACAACGCTGAGGCCGTCGCCCGCGCCGAGGCCGGTGAGTCCGTCGTCCTCGTGCGCCGCGAGACCAACCCCGACGACCTACCCGGCATGGTGGCCGCCGTCGGCGTTCTGACCGCCCGTGGCGGCAAGACCTCCCACGCCGCCGTCGTCGCCCGTGGCATGGGTAAGACCTGCGTCGTCGGCGCCGACGAGCTCGACGTCGACGCCGAGGCCGGCACCCTGCGCGTGCACGGACGTGAGGACCTGGTCCTGACCTCCGCTGACGTCATCGCCATCGACGGCCAGACCGGTGAGGTCTTCCTCGGCGACGTCCCCGTCACCGACTCGCCCGTCATGACCTACCTGCGCCGGGGCCTGGCTGAGGCCCTGGACACCGCCGGGGACGTCGACACGCGCGAGCTCGTCACCAGCGTGGACCGTCTCATGCGCCACGCCGACAAGGTCCGCCGCCTCGAGGTTCGTGCCAACGCCGACACTCCCGACGACGCCCGCCACGCCATCCACCGGGGGGCCGAGGGCGTGGGCCTGTGCCGCACCGAGCACATGTTCCTCGGCGAACGCAAGCAGTTCGTCCAGAACCTCATCCTGGCCGCCTCCGACGAGGAGCGCGAGTCCGCCCTCGACGCCCTGTTGCCCCTGCAGAAGGACGACTTCGTCCAGATGTTCGAGACGATGAACGGCAAGCCGATGACGGTACGCCTCATCGACCCGCCGCTGCACGAGTTCCTGCCGGACCTCACCGAGCTGAGCGTCAAGATCGCCGTCGACCGCGTCAGCGGCGGTGCTGACCCCGCGGACGAGAAGCTGCTCGCCGTCGTACGCCGCCAGCACGAGGCCAACCCCATGCTCGGTCTGCGCGGCGTGCGTCTGCTGCTGAGCATGCCGGGCCTCATCGAGCTGCAGGTCAGGGCCATCGCCAATGCCGCTGTCGAGCGCCTGAGGGCCGGCGGGGACCCGCGCCCGGAGATCATGATCCCGCTGGTCGGTTCCGTGCGCGAGCTGCAGATCGCCCGTGAGAGGGCCGAGGCGGTCCTGCGCGAGGTGAGCGAGCAGTCGGGTTACACGCTCGACTTCCCCATCGGCTGCATGATCGAGCTGCCGCGCGCCGCCGTCTCAGCGGACACCATCGCGGAGGAGGCCGACTTCTTCTCCTTCGGCACCAACGACCTCACCCAGACGACCTGGGGCTTCTCGCGCGACGACGTCGAGGGCACCTTCTTCAAGATCTACCTTGACGAGGGCGTCTTCGGTGTCTCCCCCTTCGAAACGATCGACGAGCGCGGTGTGGGACGCATGGTGGAGATCGGCGTCGAGCGCAGCCGCACCACCAAGCCCTCACTCAAGCTCGGCGTGTGTGGCGAGCACGGCGGCGACCCGGAGTCGATCGACTTCTTCCACCGGGTGGGCCTGACCTACGTCTCCTGCTCCCCGTTCCGCGTGCCCGTCGCGCGGCTCGAGGCAGGGCGTGCGGCCATCGCCTTCCCGCCGGTCGACGGCGTCGCCTGAGTCCGGCTGACGGCCGCCGTCGGGCCCGGTACCGCGGGTCCGACGGCGTCGCCCCAGCCCGGCTGTGACCACCCGCTCCCTGGGACCCTGGCCCCCGGGAGCGGGTGCGTTATGGACCGTTATGGTTCCTATCAGGTACTCGTGAGAGTATGCCCTTCGGGAGGCCGCCGACCGGCGAGGCCGCACGCAGAAGGACGGGGTTGGTATGGCGCTCTTCGAGCTCAAGGACGGCCGACTGGGCACTGTGGGCCCGGGACGTCCGGCCAGCGCCGAGACCCGCCTCCACGTCCTCGCAGCCGTGCGCGCCCAGCTGGGCCAGGTCCTGCACCGCCCGCTCATGCCCGTGGCATGGATGAGCGTCGAGGGAGGGCAGTCGCTCACCGCTCTGGACGCCGCCGGGCAGGTGGTGACCGTTGAGGTCCTCACGGCCCTCGACGCCGCCGGGCTCGTCGGCGCGCTCGGCCGCCAGGCCGCGACCGCCGCCATGAGTCGTCGCGCCCTGACCGCCGTCTACCCCGGGGGTGCGACCGCCTTCCACCAGGACTGGGACGAGTTCAGCGAGGTCATGCCGTCCCATACCGAGCCCGGCCCCCGGCTCGTCATCCTCACCACGGACCTGGCCCCGGACGCGCGTGTGCTCGTCTCCTTCCTGGGCTCCCTGGTTGAGCTGCATGTCGTCGACGCGCGCGTGGTCGAGGGCTCCGTCCTGGTCTCCGTGGACCTGGTGGAGGCGGGCCTTATCGCCACCTCCGAGACGGCGCCGATCTTGCGCTCCCGCAGCCATGGCGTGACGCGAGCTGCGGACGCCAGGACACACAGCACGCAGTCCCCGGCCGCGCAAGCTCCGGCCGCGCCGATCACTCCGTCCTCCTCGGCCGCGCAGGCTACGGCTGTTCCGGCCGCACCGGCCAGGGTGGCGCCTGCCACCACGACCCATCCGGCGTCTTCCGGGGCCGCTGCCCCGATGGCCTCCGTCAGGCAGTCGGCCCCGGTGGCCTCCACCGCGCCGTCGGTCACCTCCACTGTGCCGCCGGTGACCGCTGCGCCGCCGGCGACAGGCGTGGAGCCACTGCCGGTCACGGGCATGCACCGCTCCCTGGCACCGGTGCTCGGCGCGCAGCACACGGTCAGCGCCGCCGACGCCCCCGCCACCCTGGCCGCCGTCGCCCGGCGCCTGGGTAAATCCACCACCCTGTGCTGGCGCAGCCCACGCCGCGGCATCGACCACACGGCCACCCTCTCGCGCAACGGCGTCATCACCCTGGCCGACGGGCGCACCTTCACCGATCCCTCGCGTGCGGCAGCGGCCGCGCAGCGCGTTCAGGATGTTGACGGTTGGCGCGTGTGGCGCCTGGAGGAGCACGGCGCCACGCTTGCCGACTTACTCAACTGAGCACGTAGCCCCGCAGCCACTGCTCAAGCACGGCGTAGCTCTGCTCCCGTACCGGCGGCGCGGACAGGAACACGTCATGCACGGCACCCTCGATGCGCGCCACGGTCACCAGCGGCCCCAGGCCGACGGCCCGGCGGGCGGTGCCGTCCGCGTCCACCACCGTGTCCGTGCAGCGCGAGTCCTCGCAGCGCACAACCCCCAGGTGGCTGCGCGCGGAGCTGATGGACAGCACCGGGCAGGTCACGACGAGCCCTGAGGCGACCGCCGCCTGCCCATCGAGGATGGCCGCCAGCCAGCCCGGGCGGATCGGCGGCGTCAACAGATACTTCCACCGGGGGTCCACGTGCCAGCCGGTGACGTACGGGTCGTCGGCCCAGGACGGGTCCGGCAGCTCGCCGTCGGCCTCGGTCCAACCGGCCACGACTGTGAACAGGTTGGAGGGGTCGTAGGACGGCAGTGTCACGGGGTCGCGTGGGTTCAGGCGTGCGAGGGCCCGCACGATGGGCTCGCCCAGCACCCGCACCGGCTCCGCGCCCTGGATCTCCAGCCAGGCGGAGTTGAGGACGAGCCCGGCCAGCACGTCTGGGTGGCGGTGCGCCCACAGGGCGGCGGTCAGCCCGCCGGTGGAGTGCCCGCACAGGACGGTGGGCAGTGACTGGCCGTGCTCGGCCCAGGCGAGGGTGAGCGCCAGCCCGATCTCCTCGTCATAGGTCGCCAGGTCCTCCGTCCAGCCGAGCATCTGCCCCTCGCGCAGCGACCGGCCGTAGCGGCGCAGGTCCAGGGCGTAGAAGGCGCCGCCGAGCCGGGCCACGCGGCGGGCCAGTTCCGGGTTGAAGAAGTAGTCGTTCCAGCCGTGCAGGTAGAGCCACACGAAGGAGGGGGCCGACGGCGTGCCCTCGGGGGCGTCGGGGTCCTCGTCGGGCAGGTAGCACACGAGGGTGGCGACGGCGCCGTCGTCCTCCGCGTCGGGGGCGAGCTCGAGGGTGCGCGCCCGGAAGCCGCGGCCGAGCAGGTCCTCGCCCCAGGAACCGACCGGTGGGTGGGGGTGCTTGGGAGCCCGGGCGGGCTTGGGGGCCGGCCGCGGAGATTCGACGGCAGGCATGGTTGGCGTGTTCGGCCCGGCCGGCTCAGGGGCCGGCCTGAGGCACTGTGGGGCTGGCTCCGGTGTCTCGCCGTTCATGCCACGTCCTCCGCCAGGAAGTCGCGCAGGATCCGTTCCATCTGGTCAGCCTCGACGAGGAAGCCGTCGTGCCCGTGCAGGGAGTGGATCGTCGCCCGCCGGGTATCGGGGATGCAGGCGACCAGCTGCTCGGCCTGCTCGGACAGGAACAGGCGGTCGGAGTCGACGTCGACGACGAGCGTGCGGGCCGTGACCCGCCCGAGCCCCGCCTCGGTGCCGCCCCGGCCGATACCGACGTCATGGACCATCATCGAGTGGGTGACGATGAGGTAGGTGTTGGCGTCGAAGCGGGAGATGAGCTTGCCGGAGTGGTGGTCGAGGTAGGACTCGATCTGGTAGCGCCCGCCCACCGCCGGGTCCTCCTCGCCCTGGTGGCTGCGGCCGAAGCGCGCATCCAGCTCCGCCGCTGAACGGTAGGTGGTGTGAGCGATGGCGCGTGCGAGGCCCAGCCCGCGCACCGGGCCGACCGAGTGGGAGTAGTAGTCGCCGTCGAAGAAGAAGGGGTCGCCGACGATGGCGAGCTCTTGCAGGTGGCACCAGGCGATCTGGTCCGCCGTCGTCGAGGCTCCGGTGGCCACGAGTGCCAGGTTGCGCACCCGCTCGGGGTGGCTCGCGCCCCACTCGACGGCGCGGTGCCCGCCCAGGGAAGCGCCGATGACGAGGTGGAAGGTCTCGATACCCAGGGCGTCCGCGAGCAGGGTCTCGGCCTCCACCTGGTCGCGGGTAGTGAGCCAGGGGAAGCGCGACCCCCAGGGGCGCCCGTCCGGCGCGGTGGAGGAGGGGCCGGTGGAGCCCTGGCAGCCGCCGAGGATATTGGCGGCGACGACGAAGTAGCGCTCGGTGTCGATGGCGCGGCCGGGCCCGATGAGCGTGTCCCACCAGCCGGGGGTCGGGTGCCCGGGGGCGGCGGGGCCGGTGACGTGGGAGTCGCCGGTCAGGGCGTGGAGGATGAGGACGGCGTTGTCCGCCGCGGGGGCCAGGGTGCCCCAGGTCTCGAAGGCGAGCACCGTGTCGGGCAGGATCACCCCCGACTCGAGCGTGAAGTCGCCGATATCCAGGAAGCGACGGTTGCCGGGCTCGTCACCCGGACGCCACGCACCCGTGGGCGAGCCGGCCTTGCGGTCGACGAGCTTGGTGGAGGCGGAGCCGACGCCGGGCGTCGGGGGCTGGGTCACGCTCATGGGCTCATTGTGGTGTGTCCGCGTCAGTTGGCGGAACCGGGCCGATGGGCGGACCCTGACCAACGGGCGGCCTTGGGCGGTCGATGTCGGACCCTCGTCAACGAGTCTGCGGCCGCGTGGGTATCAGCACCCACGCGGCCGCAGTTCAGCAGCAGGGCCCAGCTCAGTCGAGGGCGGCGACGGCCGCAAAGCCCCGCTCGAGGTCGGCGATGATGTCGTCGACGTGCTCGATGCCGATGCTCAGGCGCACCGTGCCCGCGGTGATGCCGGCCCGGGCCAGGCCGAGGTCGTCGAGCTGGGAGTGCGTCGTTGTCGCCGGGTGGGCGCACAGGGAGCGCACGTCACCGATGTTGGCGAGGTTGGAGAACAGGGTCAGCGCGTCGATGAAGGCAGCGCCGGCCTCGCGCCCGCCTACGAGGTCGAAGGCGAAGACGCTGCCGGCCCCGCGCGGGCAGTACTTGTGGGCCAGCGCGTGGTAGGGGCTGGACTCCAGGCCGGAGTAGCGCACCTCGGCGACCTCCGGGCGGCCCTCGAGCCAGCGGGCGACGGCGAGGGCGTTGTCCACGTGGCGCTCCATGCGCAGGGACAGGGTTTCAATGCCCTGCATGATGAGGAAGGCGTTGAGGGGGCTGGCGGCGAAGCCGAGGTCGCGCTGGCCCTGGGTGTGGGCCTTGAGGATGAAGGCCATGTTTCCCAGGGGGCTGCCCACGCCGAGGTCGCGGGCGTAGACGAGGCCGTTGTAGGAGACGTCGGGCTGGTTGAAGCCGGGGAAGCGCTCGGGCTGGGAGGCGTAGTCGAAGTTGCCGGAGTCGACGATGCAGCCCATGACGCTCGAGCCGTGGCCGCCGAGGAACTTGGTGGCGGAGTGGATGATGATGTCCGCGCCCCACTCGAAGGGGCGGATGAGGTAGGGGGAGGCGACCGTGTTGTCCACGACGAGCGGGATGCCCAGCGCGTGGGCGGCCTCGGCGATGGGCTCGATGTCGAGGATGTCGCCCTTGGGGTTGGGGATCGACTCGCCGAAGAAGCAGATCGTGCGCTCGTCGGCGAGCGCGGCCCAGGAGGCCGGGTCGGCCGGGTCCTCGACGAAGCGGGTCTCGATGCCCATGCGAGGCAGCGTGTGGGTGAGCAGGTTGACGGTGCCGCCGTACAGCGAGGGCGAGGCGACGATGTTGCTGCCGACGTCACCCAGGGTGAGGAAGGTCAGGGTCTCGGCGGCGATGCCGGAGGAGACGAGGAGGGCGCCGAGGCCTCCCTCGAGGGCGGTGATGCGGTTGGCGACGGCCTGGTTGGTGGGGTTGTCCAGGCGCGTGTAGATGGGGCCGAGGGACTTCAGGGCGAAGCGGTCGGCGGCCTCCTGGGCGTCGGGGAAGACGAAGGAGGTGGACTGGTAGATCGGCAGGGCGCGAGCGCCGGTGTCGGAGTCGGGGGTGTGGCCGGCCTGGACCTGCTTGGTCTCAAAGTGCCAGTCGGCGGGGTTGGCCGCGGTGGGGGCGTCAGTCATACGGGATCCTCGTCTCGGGGAGAGCGTGAGCGCCGTCCATGGCGCTGTTATCAACCCTAGTGCTCCCCGATATCGCCGGGCAGAGGTGTCCATGATTCGATGTCGTGGGGCGCGTGGGCGCGGCATCCCGACGGCGTGGCGCTCGTCCGCTCGGCCCCAGCCCCGCACGGCCTCCAAGTCCTCGTTTTGCTCTGGAGAGTACGGTGTTGTGCCGTTGTGGTGTCTCAGGACGTCGGTGGTCGGCGCCGGCCGTGGTTGGTGCCCGCCGCACGCACACCAGCACGGCGCAGGCGGGCGACGCGGTCAGAGCGCCCTGGAGGAGAATCCCGGTGATCACGCCAGCACGGTGCACGCGGGCGCCCGCGGGGCCCGGGGCTTGCACGCTCACACTTTTCGACAGCCGTCGACAACGGCGCCATTGCTAGGGTTTGTCGACCGGTGCCCTCCAGCACGCCGACTCCCATGTGCACGGAGGCCGCCCACGCACATGGGAGCGTGGGCCACCACGGCAAACCCCAGTGCGACCGTTAACACCTGTCACATGAGCGTGCGAGCCCCCCCCTGCCGCCACCCCGCGGGGCACGCCCCAAGCGTTGGCAGTCGGCCGCCGACGGATGCCGGCACCAGGCTCAAACCATCACGGGCTCAGCACGGCAGGGTGCCGGAGCACACCACCACCACGACCAACCAGAAACCCCCCCCACAAACCCCCGGAATTGCCACCGACGCCCTGGGACAGAACCGCCACCGAAGCCCTGGGACAGAACTACCACCAACGCCTTTGAGGCAGAACCGCCACCAACGCCCCAAGACACCACAACAGCACAACACCGCACTCTCGACAGCAAACCGAGGAGTTCGGGCGGGGCTGGCGGGACCTCGGGGTGGGAAATTACAACGGTGTCGTGAGGCGTCTCACATTTGGGTTGATTCGGCGTGTTGCTGCGGGAGTCTGGATGTCGAGAGGTTTAGGGGTCTCTGTGACTGTTGTGAATGATGAGAAACCTGTTCCCTTGTGTGACAAAACCTGCCTACTGTTTTGTCAGCCAAGACTTCTCCCCGCCCGGCCTGAGCCGCCCGCCGACACGGCGCCGTCAGCTCCCGACGGGGAGGAAGCAGTAGACGGAGGAAGCAGTGACCCGCACGACGAGCCACCACCGCGACCGGAGCGGCGCGCGCCGCAACGCTCGCACGAGTGCCCCCACCACCAGGGGTGTCAGGAGCGTGACCCGCGGGACCCTTGCCGCCGTGGCCCTGGCCATGGCCGCCTCCCTCCTCGTCCCCCTCGCCACCGCTGACCCGGTCACGCAGGACGACATCGACTCCTCGCACGCCGCCGAGGAATCCACCGCCCAGTCCATCGCCGTCCTCGAGGCCGAGCTCGCCCAGCTCGCCGCCGACTCCGAGGCTGCCGCCCTCACGGCCCAGCTCGCCAACGAGGACTACCTCGTCGCCCTCGACGCGCTGGAGACCGCCACCACCGAGGCTCAGACCGCCCAGGCCGACGCCGACGCCGCCGCCAAGGCTACCGAGCAGGCCCGCTCCGAGCTCGGCGCCGCCGTCGTCCAGACCTACCAGGACGGTGGCAACGCCCTCGACGTCCTCACCCCCTACCTCACCAGCACCTCCCTCGCGGACCTTGCCGACGCCGCCGCCGCCCTGGCCCGCATCGGTGAGCAGTCCGATGCTCAGCTCCAAGGGGTTGAGGCCCTCCAGGCCGTCGCCGACACCCTCCAGGCCCTGGCCGACGAGAAGCTGGCTGCCAAGCAGACCGCCTCCGACGCCGCCGAGGAGGCCAAGACCGTCGCCGACGAGGCCGCCGTCAACGCCGCCAACGCTGTCGTCTACGCCCAGTCCCAGCGCGAGACCCTCATCGCCCAGCTCGCCGAGCAGCGCAACACCACCATCGAGCTCGAGACCCAGTACCAGGCGCAGCTCGAGGCCCAGCGCAAGGCCCGCGAGGAGGAGGCAGCCCGGCAGGCCGCCGAGGAGGCCGCCGCCCTCGCCGCCCAGCAGGCCGCGGATGAAGCTGCCGCCCAGGCCGCGGCCGAGGCGGCCCGCCAGCAGGAGGCTGCTGCCGCCCCGGCACCCGCTCCGGCTCCTGCTCCTGAGCCGGCCCCCAGTGTGGATGCGTGGGTCCCCCCGAGCTACAGCGGCCAGGACGTCATCTCCGCCGCCTACAGTTACATGGGTGTGCCCTATGAGTGGGGCGGTGAGTCCTACGGCGGTGTCGACTGCTCCGGCCTGACCATGCTCGCCTACCGGTCCGCCGGGGTGTACCTCACCCACTCCTCACGGGTCCAGTACGGGCAGGGCGACAAGGTTCCACTCTCCCAGGCCCAGCCCGGCGACCTCGTCTTCTGGTCCTCCAACGGCACCCAGTCCGGCATCTACCACGTGGCCATGTACCTCGGGGACGGACAGGTGATTGAGGCTCCGACCTTCGGCTACACCGTGCGCGTGACCTCGCTGCACTACGCCGGTGTCATGCCCTACGCCGTGCGTCCCTGAGTCCGCCGACGACGGCGACCACCCGGCCCCGGCGGTCGGGTCCGGTCCGCCCGGCCGTGGATCGTCGTCGGCCCGTCCCAGCAGCGCAGGGGCCCGGCACCAATCGTGGTGACCGGGCCCCTGCTGTGTTGCGCCCGAGCTCAGTGGCCCTTGCGGGCGATCCGCTCGGCCTCGCGCTCGTAGGAGCGGCGGATCTCCTCCTCCGCCTCCTCGCGGCCCACCCAGTGGGCGCCCTCGACGCTCTTGCCGGGCTCCAGGTCCTTGTAGACCTCGAAGAAGTGCTGGACCTCCAGACGGTGGAACTCGCTGACGTCCTCAATGTCCGTGCGCCAGGAGGCGCGCTGGTCGCCCGAGGGCACGCACAGGACCTTGTCGTCGCCGCCCTTCTCATCGCGCATACGGAACATGCCCAGGGCGCGGCAGCGGATGAGGCAGCCGGGGAAGGTCGGCTCCTCCAGCAGGACCAGGGCGTCGAGGGGGTCGCCGTCCTCACCGAGCGTGTTGTCGATGTAGCCGTAGTCGTCCGGGTAGCGGGTGGAGGTGAAGAGCATCCGGTCGAGCCGGATGCGGCCGGTCTCGTGGTCCACCTCGTACTTGTTGCGGTTGCCCTTGGGGATCTCGATCGTGACGTCGAACTCCACGGGGTCCTCCTTTGCGTGTGGTCACCTGCGGCCCATCGGGGTGTTGAGCGCCGGTTCCCGCGCGCGGGACGGGACTCAACGCTCCCGGGAGGGCGGTCTCGATACCACTAGTGTGACCTACGATGGCGCCGCGGGAGGCATCCCGCGCCCCGACGTCACCGACTCGATGCCCACCAGTACCCCGGAGGACCCGTGCGCAAGGCCACTATCGCAGCGCTGACAGCCGCGACCCTCCTGGTCGTCGGCGGCTACTACGGTCTCGCGGACGCCCTCGACCTCGTCCCCGGCGCCCTGACGCTCTCCAGCCCCGCCTACGAGGTCCAGGCCTTTCCGACGACGAGTGGCCAGGCCGTCGCCCAGCCCGCCCCCGCCCTGTCCGCCGAGGCCACCGTCCCCAGCGCCGCCGTGCTCACCGGCTACGCGCAGGCCCTCGCCACGGACGCGCGGGTCGGCACCGGCGTGACCGGCGTGTCGATCATCGACGTCGCCACCGGCCAGGCGCTCGTCGACTACCAGGCGAGCACGCCCCTGACCCCCGCCTCCTCCAACAAGGTCCTGACCGCATGGGCGGCGCTCAGCGCCCTGGGGGCCGGCCACCGCCTCACGACCTCCGCGATCCTGTCCGGCACGACGGTCACCCTCGTGGGGGGCGGGGACGTGCTGCTGGCGGCCGACGCCGGAGACCCCGAGGCCGTCGTCGGCCACGCCGGGCTGGGGGACCTGGCCCGCGACGCCGCCGAGCAGCTGCGCGCCAAGGGCGTGACGAGGGTGAGCGTCGCCCTGGACGACACGTTGTTCGACGGCGTCACCTGGAGCCCGGACTGGGAGGAGGGCAACGAGTCCTGGGTCGCGCCCATCCAGCCGCTCATGATCGACGTCACCGCCCACTCCCATGCCGGCGGCTACCCCGTCGATCCGGCCATGGAGGCCGCCGAGGCCTTCGCGACGGCGCTCGCGGCCGCAGGGGTCGAGGTGAGCGGGTCGGTCACCCGGGGTGCGGCGCCCGAGGGCGCGAGTGAGATCGCCGCGGTCGAGTCCGCGCCCCTGTCCGAGATTCTGGCCGTGTCCCTCAAGCAGTCGGACAACACCATGACGGAGGTCGAGGGGCACCTCCTGGCACTGGAGACCGGGTATCCGGCCTCCTTCGCGGGGGCGGCGCAGGCCGTGCGCGCCCAGCTCGAGGCCGATGGCTTCGACACCACCGGGCTCACGCTCCTGGATGCCTCCGGCCTGGCGCGCGGCAACAAGGTGCCGCCCCGGCTGCTCGCCCAGGTCATCGCGCGCAGTGCCGGCACCGACGGAGGAACCGCCGGCCGCACGCTGCTGACCGCCCTGCCCGTGGCGGCCCTTGACGGGACGCTGGATGCCCGCTTCTGGGAGACGACGGCGGCCGGGCGTGTGCGGGCCAAGACGGGCTCGCTCGACCAGTCGGTCTCGCTCACGGGCACTGTGGTCACCGCCGACGGGCGACTGCTGGCCTACTCGGTCATCGTGGACGGCTTCGCTGAGGGCGGGCTGTACCCGGCGCGCGTGGCCCTCGACCAAGACCTCATTGGGCCGCTGGCGGACTGCGGCTGCCAGGGCTGAGGAGGCGCCGGCGCGGCCGTTAGGGCCACCGGGCCGGGGCTCCACCGTCGGACCTGGATCGAGGCTGCCGGAGGACCCGGACCTCGTCCTGGCACGTGCCGGCATGACAGACTCCTGCCATGCGGGCAGCGACCCGCCGACCTCACCGGCACCCGACTGTTGACGGAGGCACACCAGGAATGGATGCGCACGACATGCAGGATGACCTCGCCCAGGTCCTCATCACCGAGGAGGAGATCTCCCGGCGCCTGGACGAGATGGCCGCGCAGATCGATGCGGACCACGAGGGGCAGCAGCTCCTGCTCGTGGGTGTGCTCAAGGGGGCCGTGTACGTCATGGCGGACCTGTCACGGCGACTGCGCTCGAGCATCCAGATGGACTGGATGGCCGTGTCCTCCTACGGGTCCGGCACCAAGTCCTCGGGCGTGGTGCGCATCCTCAAGGACCTGGACGCGGATCTGACCGGGCGGCACGTGCTCATCGTCGAGGACATCATCGACTCGGGGCTCACGCTGTCCTGGCTGCTGGGCAACCTGTCCAGCCGCGGGGCGGCGAGCGTGGAGATCGCGACGCTGCTGCGCAAGCCCGAGGCCCTCAAGGTGGAGGTCGATGTCGCCTATGTCGGCTTCGACATTCCCACCGAGTTCGTCGTCGGCTACGGCCTGGACTACGCCGAGCAGTACCGCAACCTGCCCTTCATTGGGTTGCTCAAGCCCGAGGTGTACGAGAACTGAGCCCGGCGGGAACGAGCTGATACGAGCCGAGCCCGGTGTGCGGGGTGCGCACCGGGCTCAGGACGTGGCTCGGGAGGCCGCTCGCAGGCCGCTCAGGAGGCGGCGACGACGGGCATGCCCTCGCTGGGCTGGACGATGACGAAGCCCGGGCCGTGGAAGCCCAGTTGGAAGGCCTCACCGGAGCCGCGTCCGATGAGCGCGCCCATCTTGAAGGTGGACTTGACCTGGGGCTGGAGGTTTGCCGACCAGCAGATGACCGCCTGCGGGTCGACGAAGGTGGGCTGCTGGGAGCAGTCGAGCAGCATGGGGGCGCCGTCGGAGGAGATGGCGACGGTGCCGTGGCCCTGGACCATGAGGTTGAACAGGCCGCCGGCGAGGATGCCGGCGTTGCCGATCATGTGGATGTCGTAGGCGAGGGTGGAGTCGAAGGCCAGCAGGGAGCGGGTGTTGACGGTGAGGGCGTCGCCCTCAAGCTGGATGAGGAAGACGTTCTGGGCGGCGCGGGCGAAGAAGACCTCGCCCTGGCCGGTCACACGCATGAGGTTGCCGCCCTCACCGGTCACGGCCTTCTTCAGCATGCCGCTGAGGCTCTTCGCCCCCTGGTAACTGAAGTCCATGTTGCCCTGGTAGGCGACCATCGCGCCCTGGGCGGCGATGACCTCGGGTCCCATGACGACGCGGAGCATCTTGGTGGACTGGAGCGACCACCGCTCGGCGGTCTGCTGCTCGCGGTGAGCCTGGTCGAAGATGGAACTGCGCACAGGGTGCCTCTCGTCCGGGGAGCTGATGAGCGTGTCCAGGCTACCGGCCGTCGGACGGCGGATGTGGCCGGGTGGGCGACATCGGTCGGGCCGGGGATGGAGAGCGGTCCCCGGGGCGCGGGCGGAGAGGCCGCGGCGGCAGCGGACCCGCGGGTGGCGGGCCGGTACGTGGCGGGCTGGTACGTGGCGGGCCGGTACCTGGCGGGCCGGCGGGCCGGTACCTGGCGGTTCAGGTCCCCAGGGCCCGCAGGGGGAAGGTGACGACGCCGGGCGCCAGCGTCATCGTCGGGCCGTCGGCCGTGATGACGGCCTGGAAGGCGGGGGTGCCGGTTCGCGTCTCGTCGATCCCCGCGGCCACGGCCGCGAGCGAGTCCCTGGCGGCGGGGACCTGCCGCTGCCCGAGCTTGACCTCGACGAGACCCCACCGTCCGTCGGGGAGCTCGACGACGGCGTCGGCCTCGCGGCCGGACTTGTCCCGGTAGTGGTAGACCTGTCCGCCCAGTGCCTCGGCGAAAACCCGCAGGTGCATGACGGCCTGCGACTCGAACCACTGTCCTGCGGTCTGGAGGTCCCGCATGAGCCTGGCGGTGGAGGCGCCGGTGAGGGCCGCTGCCAGGGCGGGGTCGACGAGGTGGAGCTTGGGACTGGTGCGCACGGCGTAGCGCGAGCGCAGGTGGGGTCTCCAGGCGGGCTGGGGCTCGACGAGGAAGAGGCGCTGGAGGGCGCTGATGTAGGCGACCGCGGTCTCCGCGGTGAGTGAGACCGACGCGGTGTCGGCGGCGATCGTCGCGTAGCCGGCCTGCGTGCCCACGTGGCGTGCGAGGGAGCGCAGGAGCGCAGCCATCCGCACGGGGTCCCTGCGGGGCTCACCGTCGAGACGGCCGACGTCGACGGTGATGACGTCGTCGACGTAGTCGCGCAGGTGGCGCTGGGCCTGCTGCGTCGTCAGTGGAATGTCGGCGGGCCACCCGCCGTGGACGAGGTCGTCGAGCGCCTCCTGCAGACCACCACCCGGGTCCAGGTCGGCGACGGGCTCCTCGCCGGCGAAGAGGCGCTCGAGGGAGACGGTGCCGGCGCCCCGGCCGCGCTCGACGAGGGTCATCGGTCGCATGCGGATCCTTGTGATGCGGTGGGCGCCGCTGTGCCGGGAGGCGTCCTCGGCGGGAACGGAGGAGCCGGTGAGAATGAACTGTCCGGGGCTCTGACGCCGGTCGATCTCCCGGCGTGCGATGTTCCACAGGGACGGCTCGATCTGCCACTCGTCGATGAGCCGTGGCACGGCGCCGTCGAGCAGGAGGCCCGGGTCGACGTCCATCGCCGCTCGGACCTGCGGCAGGCCGGAGTCGAGGGCGATCTCGGAGGTGGCGTGCGCGCGTCCGGTCATGGTCTTGCCGCAGGCGCGCACGCCTTCGAGGAGGACGCCGCCGGAGTAGCTCAGGGCGTCGTCGACGAGAGGGTCGGTGACGCGGGCGAGGTAGAGCGTCATGGGGTGCTCCCTCCTCGGATGGCTGGGGGGCGGGGCGCGAGCCTCCGGTGGGCGTACGCGGGGGCTGGTCGATCCGTCAGATGGCGTCAATTCAACCGGGCATGTGGCGTCCTGTCAACCCGTGATGTGGCGTTGATTCAACCGGGAATATGGCGTCAGGGTGGCCGGGTGTGTGGCGAGCGAGGCAGCGGCGTGGGCTGGCAGGTGCCGCCCGCGTGAGGTGACGACCGTGGGGGAGTGGAGATCGACCGATCACGTCGTCCACGTCTACCCCTGTGCTCCGCCTGCGTCGACCGGTGCACCGTCCTCGGCACGGCCCCCGTCCTCGACGACGCTGGCCTCTACACACCGGGCTGTGGTGAGCGGGACGCGTCTTCGTGTGCCGGTCCGTCCAGGTCGCCTGCTTGCCACACCCTGTATTAACTCGTAGGTTAAAGCGCATGACGATGATACGGGAGGCGAGGCACAGCCTCGGCGTCACGCAGAGCGAGCTCGCCAGGAGACTCGGCGTGTCCGTCGCGGCCGTCTCGCAGACAGAGACCCGTGAGGCGCGTGGCGACCTCACGGTGCGCACCCGATCCCGTTATCTCGAGGCCCTCGGCCTTGCGGACCTCGGTCTGGTTGTCCCGCGCGCGCCCGCAGTCGCCGACGCTGACCTGGGGCTCGCCACACGAGTCACGAGCATCAGACCGGGCAGCGCGGCGGCGTCAAGCCGTTCCCGCCGACGCAGCCTCATGCTGCACCGTCTGACCGAGGAGACAGTCGACTGGACGGACGAGGCCTCGTGGCTGCCGCGCGCACGTGAGGGCATCGCACGTGTACGGCGGTCGACGCGCGGACAGGCTCACCTCGACAACCTCAGACGCTGGGAGCAGTGGGTCGAGTCGAGAAGCACGGACACAATACGTGAGCGCATGTGCGCGGAGGACGAAGACGCCTGTTGTCTGAGAGAGGTCTCACCGATGGCCGGGTTCCTCACCGACTCCCAGCGCCTGGCGATTATTCAGTGGGAGCGGTGCCACTATGAGGCGTGAGGAGCTCTACCACGCCATCCGTGCAGCATGCTCGGTCCTGGGACGACGAGAGGATCGTCGAGCACCTGCGGCTTCTCGGTCATGAGCATGACGAGGCCCGACGTCGGGTGCTGTCCTTTCTGGGCCGATGGCGTTGAACCGGGCGTTGCGGACATGGCGGAGAAGCCACTTGTCCGACGGCTACGGAACCTTCAGCAGGCGCAGGTTCCCCTTCGGACTACTTCGGCCCGGCCTCGCGACTGTGTCTGCCAGATCGACGCCGCTTCCCGCGCCGCCCCGAAGAACGGGGCGCATTGGAGTCCACGAGCCCCGGTAGGTGGAACCGGGACTCCAAACGGTACTTCTTCGGTTCTGACTGGTGATTGACGCGGTTCTCCTCCCGCGCCTTGAACCATGCCGTGATCGGGGAGATATCATCATCGTTGACCGGAGAATGCGCGTCCGGGTAGCGGACAGCGGCGCCGTCCTCCCACCCGAAGGCGGCGCGGACGAAGGCTCGGACGGCCAGACGCGACTCGAAGTCCTTGGGAAGCGCGTCGAGGCACGACTCCACCCGACGCTGCCCGCCGTCATCAGAACTCGTCCGGGACGTACCTGTACCAAGACACCCCGTCAGGTCGCTGTACGACTCCGCCATCTCGGCACCGGTACGTGCAACGACGTCGGTCGCTCGGATCTCGACCATGCCCAGACCCAGAGGCTTACCGAAGCCCAGGCGGTGAAACCCGACCACAGGCTGCCCCTGGGATGCGTGCTTCTCACCGCGGGGCACGAGTCGCTCAGGAGTGAGCAGCCACACGAGGATTGCCAGCTCCTCCTCGGTCAGCCCCTCGAAGCTGATCCTCGCAGTGAATCGTGCCCCCGGGGCGAGGTAGGAGCCGACGGCGCTCTGCCCCGCCTCGGGACGATCCGAGAGCGACGTCGTTCCTGGCACGCGCCCCACCTGTTGACCGATGAACCTCCTGTGAGACGGGTAGACCTTCCGGATGAGGTGCTGACCGCTCGTGTAGGTCTCGCCACGGGTTGCTCCTCCCGGTAACGGGGCACCATCTTTCGTATGCAGGTAGGGAGCGCCCGTCGACGGCTTTGGGCTCGCCAAGGTCGGGAGGACCCATCCCGTGCCGCCGTCTTTGGGGAGTCTGAGCCAGTCCTCTCCTGCCGCCTGGTGAGCGGGCATGACCGGGTGGATCGTGATGCGACCGCGTACCGCTGCCGCCTGCCCCTGCGCCTCCAGCTTCTCGTCGGCGACGAAGCCCCACACCCGATCCGCCGGAGAGGCCTGTGCATAGTCGCGTGCCGGTGAGATCCCGCCGGACTCGGCGAGGACGGACGGGGCGACCGCGCCTGCTCCCACGCGTCGCCCGACCTGGGAGAGAGACAGTCCGGTGATCTCGCCGTCGTCGGAGAGCGAGGCGAAGAGCGGAACACCCGGTTCCGCGGCAGCCAGCGCTCCGATGTGCTGCTCGATCGCCGAGCGGTCCGCCTGGAGGCCGGGTCCACCCTCCGACAGGATGGAGTCGATGAGCCAGGTCCGGGGAGCGTCGGATGCCCGGGTCTTCGAGTCCTTGGACGTGCCCCGTGCTCTCCGGCGGGACTCCTGACGCGTGAGCAGGCGGATGTTCTCCAGGTAGCTGTGGACGATCTCAACGAGATGGTCGAGAACCTGAGAGGACACGCTCCGATGCGTCCTGTTCTTCTTCGTGTCGAAGAAGATGAACTCGTTGAGCTTTGTGTCGATGAGTGGAGCGGAGCCTCGCGGGGTCAGGCGAACCACGTAGCCGGTGAATGAACTACCTCCCGCCTTCCTCGTGCCGCTGACGGTACCGCAGAAACGCTCGCCGTTGACTGATGCGAGTATCAGGCGCCTGGTGGAGTAAAACTTCTCCTCCTGCGCACTGAAGCTGATCTCCGACAGGTGCGGGGTGGCCGCGCGCAGCTGGTCCAGGCGCGCGCGTACATCCTCCGACGTTGAGCCGACGCGCCTCCGGTTCTTCTCCTTGACGGCCCCGGCATACATGAACCTGCCTGACTCGTCGTACAGGGCCGTACGGGACTTCTCGGAGTCGGGAAGAACGGCGGCGCACACGTACTCCGGGTGGTTCCACTGCCCCTGCTCGGGCCTCGGGTTCCTCCCGAGCATGATGCGTGCGCGCAGCCCTGTTCCCTCATGATCGAGAGGTGCTGGGACGAGGAAGACGGGATAGAGGGTCGTGGACTCCTGGGTCGTACGGCGATGCGTCAGCGCGTGGTCGTGGCCTGAGAAGACCCGCATGCGGGAGGCGGTTACCGCCTCGTAGGCGGACGACAGCACCCCCTTGAGTGCTGTGACAGGAATGGTGGCGTCATCCCAGTCCCTGGCACCGTCCGCGGCACCTGTGCGTGAGGCGACGACCACCCGCCCGTCCTTGGTGCGCTGGCCGGGGACGGTGGGGGAGACGACCGTGATGGAAATGTCCATCTCGCCGGAGAGGTCCTCCGGACGGAGGAAGTCGTGCCCGGAGGGCGCACAGTCGCCGACGAAGCGGTCCTCCGTCCCGGGAGTCTTTTCTCGGAGTGTCGGAATGCCGTTGTACGCGTGATGCCATGAAGGACCGGTCATGGGGCTCCTCACCTCACGGCGCGGCGGTTGCCGTGCTCAGGGCGCTGTGGTGCCGAAACCATGCGGATCGGATCCGGGTCCGCCACGCACAGGTCTGTGGGAGCGAGACCGCGTCCCCGCTTGGGCTCCCCACTTCCACTCTCTGTCTGGTTGTTCTCCTTGTTCTCATCCAGACTCATGTGGCGAACCGGGTATCCGTCGGTGTAGCCAAAGGCGGCACGCTGGAGGGCTCGTACCCAGGGAGTCTTTCGGAGCGTGTCCTCGTTTGGCAGCGGGAAGTCGTCAGGGGAGTATGTGGTCGGCTCCTGGCCGAGGCAGCCGCCAAGGTCCGCATAACGCCCCGCGAGATGGTCCCCGCGGACGGCGCGCAGGCCTCCATCGGCGATACGGACCTCGATCGTCCCAAGTCCGAAGGGCTTGCCCAGCCCCATGCGCAGGTAACCGATCGAGGACTGAGCCCGTGCCCCCGTGACCCGCTCCTCCTGAGGGACGAGGTTCTCCGGTGTCAGCACCCACACCAGGGCGCCGAGCTCATCGGAGGACAGGTTGGTGAAGCTCACCGTGCAGCGCAGGACGCTGCCAGACGCGAGCCACGAGCGGGCCGTGAGGCGGACCGCGTCATTGTTCTGCTCCCGACCGCCCAGTGAGGCTGCGGTGACGGCTCGCTCGGGGAAACCATCGGAGTCGAGGTCCTTTCCCTCCAGGAGCCGACGGTGCACGGGGTAAGCCGCTGACCCCAGCAGCTGTCCGTCAGTGAAGTATCGATCGCGTCGCAGAGGTTCCTTGCCCGTCCCCATGGGAGTCCGCCCGCGCGCGTCCGTCAGGAATCGCCTGGCGGACGATGGCTTGGGCGACAGGAGGGGAGTGAGCTGCTTCTCCTTGGCCGACACGAGCGCTCGGGAGCCGTCGACAGGCCCGACGACGATCCGGCCACGCACAGCGACATCCCCACCTGTCGCGCCCTCGGCTGCGGCCGGCACCACGTAGCCGAAGAGACGGTCGGACGCGGACGCCTCCTCAGCACGAGACACCGGAAGGATCCGCTGTGCCTCAGCAAGTGCGTGGGGACTCGTCACATAGGCGTGCCGACCGATCATCGTTGGAACGATCTCCCGCACCACTGGTTCTCCGTCAGTCTCCTCGACGACGGCGAAGGCGACGTCCCCGACTGCGAGCGATGTGGCTCTCTCGGCCTCATGCGGGTCGTCACCGCCCTGCTGGGCCATGTGCGTTGCCCGGTTCGGCGTGTGCCGCTGCCGAGGCGACTCGTTCTCACGGTGGAGCACGTAGCTCTCCACGACAGCTCTGTAACCCTCACGCACGTCAGCATCGATGCAGACCTCGGTCGCGCCGCCCGGAGAGACATCGAAGACAAACCGCTCGTCGTGCTTTCGCTGGAACAACCGTCCCGGGTCCACCCCTGGCGGCGCGGTCCGGCACACGTAGCCGCTGACATCGTTCATTGTGTCGACCGTCGTCACCGAGTCATGAATCTCGGCAACCCTCACGAAGTCGGAGCCGTTGTGAATGTGTGTCACCTGCCAGTAGGCGTACCGCGCCTTCTTGTGGGTTCCCTTGTCCCGGTCCCCGTGCAGGCACAGGGTCAGGTGGCAGCGGATCCTCCGGCCATGAGGCGTCATCATCTCGAACCTCGGCGGGTCGATGACCAGACGGGCGTGTCCCTTGAACCCGCTTTGGAGGGCTGCCACACGCATGACCGGGTAGACGTCGTTCCCCTCCCTGTAGTCCCCCTGGACCCGAGTATCGCCGTAGAAGAGCTCGCCGACGAGCCCGTCCCCGTCCTTCCGCGACACCCGGATCGGCACCAGCCCGAGTGCGCTGGCGGCGTCGCCCCTGTAGGTCAGGCGCTGGGAGCGATCGTCCGGGGAACGGCGGGCACCGCTTCGGTTCTCCGCGCCCCCGAAGACCCGGAAGCGAGAGCAGGTGAGAGCCTCATAAGCGCGGGAGATCATCCCCTTGACCATCGTGGGCGGGATGACCAGGTTGCCCGCGTCGTCGACGACGTCGACGTAGGTCCTTCCGCCATCCGTCGTCTGTGCGCCGAAGACGAGCGGTGTGCGCACCGTCATCTCCACGTCGATCGACCCGGACCAGCGATCCGGGTACAGGTGGTCGTGGCCGAGCGCAGGAGAGTCGGCGAAGAGGTCCTGGGAGAGGTTGCCGAGAGCGGCCGCGCTCGTAGACAGCGTCCGAAGCACCGGAACCCGGTTGACCGCTGAGTGGAACGGCTTGGCGCCCTCCGTCGGTTGTGGGCGTCCTGTGGCATTCGAAGCCATGTCAGCCCCACTTCCCCGTCATGAGCTCGTCGATGAAGACGACGTTGCCGTAGTCGTCCTCGGTGAAGATCTCCATGCTCGTCATCTCGTTGGAGGCGCCGAACGGTGCTGTCGCACCGTGCTGGAGATATGAGTTGGGGCGGTACCAACAGGTGTCCCGTTCAGGCTGAGGTGCCGCAACAGGAGTGTCGGTGGGAGGATCTCCCGCGCAGCGGAGGACGATCTCCGCCGTTCCCCAACCATTGAGCCACCGCAGCTCATGGGCAAGGACACCAGCGTCACCATCCTTGACGAGAGCCCACAGCCGCAGTTCGTAGACGCTCTTCAGCACTACCGGTGTCCCGTCGGTGGCGCTAAGCCCTTTACTCGACGCGTCGCGCAGCGCTCGTGCTCCGGCGGTCGTATACGCGATCCCCTGCCACTCCCGGCCCTCAGAATCTGAGCAGTCATTCGCGCGCTCCAGGATATCCGCGAGGCTGCCGGCGGGTGAGCAGCCGTAGCTCCACCTGCCGGGCTGCAGCGGCGGCAGGTTCAGATCGCTTGCCTCAGTCACGGCAGGCCTCCTTCGTCTCGCACAGGTATGAGCTCCAACCCGTCCAGCTGACGCCGGCCTCCGGGTTCGAGGTGATCGTCAGCGCCTGAAGCCGGGCGAGGATCTGGGCGGCGATTGGGACGGCCTTGGCGCCGTCCTCCCGATCGGCCGCGTCGCCGCCCGGGTCCTTGAAGTCCCAGGGGTCCCCGACAATGTCGGCTCCGCCATCAACGCGCACGCGCGTCACGTGTATCTGCCCAAGGCCTCGGGTCCCGCGGCTGCCCAGAGGAAGAGTCCCGGCGGCGAGCTCGGCGAGCGTGAGGCCCAGCAGGCACCATGCCGCTCGACGGCGGTCGTCCGTGCCGGGCAGTGACCTGGGATCGAGTTCGAGGACGAGATCATTCCATGTGGTATCTGGGACCTTCTCACCGTACAAGAGGCCCTCGGCGACCCCGCCGGTCCAGCGGTCGCCGGCGTTGTGGACCACCGTGCGCAGCCTCGTCTGATCGCTGGCCAGAGTGTCCAGCACGCGCAGCGCGCCGCGCCTGTCCGTTGAGCCGAACAGGTCCCTGACCAGAGCCGGATCGGCTGCGAGCTGGTCATGGACCCCGTACGTCGACCAACAGTCGATACTGGTGGGCTGCCGTGCGGCCAGCACGGTCCGAGCGATCCGAGAGGCTTGTGAACGCAGAGCCCCGCGCACGGAGGACCCCGGCAGCACAAACGGT
The DNA here is from genome assembly GCF_014595995.2 of Actinomyces respiraculi. Lineage (NCBI taxonomy): Bacteria > Bacillati > Actinomycetota > Actinomycetes > Actinomycetales > Actinomycetaceae > Actinomyces > Actinomyces respiraculi. The sequence continues at coordinate 2,483,845 of NZ_CP063989.1, read as the reverse complement.
GCGCAGGGATCAGGCCCGCTGCGCAAAGGCTCGGTGTAGGTCATGTCCTGCTGGTCATCGGAATGACCCCGTTCGCCCTCGCGGGGGTGTTCGTCGCGCTCCGCCAGCTCGGGGCGAGGCTTGGCCACGAGGATCCCGGTCGGGCTGTCCCAGCTGATGGTGATGCGTATGCGCTCCGACTCCGTGCAGGAAACCGGATCAATCGCGGTGGTCACATCCTCGCCGCCGTCCAGCCACGTCAGCAGATCCTCACGCGTCCCCAACCTGGATCGCGTGAGGGTCCACGGGCGGTCATCGGCCAGACGGACCCGCCCCCACCCAGCGTTGCGGCGCCCACCGAAAGCAACCCGTCCCGAATCCAGGAGGCCAATGATGACGGCGAACAGCTGCTCTACCTGACTCTCCGTTGCTGGCTCGGGACCTGCCGCTTCCAGCTCGGTCCTCCCGCCGCTCACCGACATCCGGCCGGTCTGGGCAGTGATGGTCAAGGTCAGGGGACGTTCTGCGGGAACGTACTCGTGCTCGAACAGTGCCGTGTCACCCGCGGCCCCCCAGTAGCGGTTCACAGCGATCCCGGTGCGGGTCGCCAGCGCAACGCTGTCCGCCACAGGATGTGTGTCTGCTGCGTCAGCGGTCCCGGACTCCCAGGCGGACCCGCCCTCGCGCTGCGCCGCCTCAGCCAGGTCGACGGTGTGGAAGGTCAGTGTGGCCGCCCGGGACTCCCCACTCGACGTCGTGCCCCACATGCCCTTCCAGCCGCTACCGAGCTGCTCTCGGACGGCGGCACCGGCGTCACCGCTGAGGTACTTCTCGCAGGCAGCCCGCACTGCACCTTTGACGGAACGCCCGGTGAGGACGGGGTGGCCGTTGCCATCGCGGGCGAAGCGCCGCGGGACGGCAACGCGCTCACTCCTCTGGCGCGAGCGGTCGACGACCTCGTCGATACCGCCCGAGTGCACCGGAGACTCGGTGACCAGGTGGATGGTCATCTCGTAACGGGTGATGCTCATCGCTCCTCCTGGCGCGTCGATCGCGGACCGGACCGGTGAATCACTGTGCTGTTGCCGACCATGTCGGCCTGGTCCAATGGGGTCAGGGTGAGGCTCTCCTTCGTCAACCACGGGTGAGCGACGACGAAGCGCCCGAAACCCTGGGCGGTGAGCTCGCCGACGCCGAGGACGGACAGGCGCGAGAGAGCTGTCATCACGGCATCTGAATCAGCCCCGTCGGCAGGACGCACCCGCAGCACACTGCCAGCGCAGATGGCCGTACGGGTGGCGCGCGGCTGACGGTCCGCCCCCGCCCAGGAGTCGACGCGCCTGTGACGTATCCCCGCAGAGAAGTGCTCGCCCTCCGGGTGAACGAGAGCCACATGGGCCCCGGCGTCCTCGAAGGCCCTGAGCAGGTCCTCCACGCGGCCACCCGGGCCGAGCCATTGCGAGCGGGCGATGACGTCTGAGGTGAACCACAGGGTCGTGGTGTCGTCCGCCTCCCACATCGGCGCGTTCGCCGTTGCCGCCGGCTCAAGGTCTCCCAGCGTGCAGTGGACACGGCCGTAGGTGCCGCTCAGGCGCCTGGACCCCACCCGTTCCATGAACCCCTCGGCGGGGAAGACCTCGGTGATCTGGTCGTGTATCACCTGGCGCAGACGCTCGCTGAGGATGACGGTGGCGCGCAGACGCAGCCCCGCGGGCAGGGAGCGGGTGAGGAACAGCTGTCCGGAGACGGCCGCACCGGTGAGGGGGTTGTGAGTACTGGACTGCCGACCGAGAAGCGCCGGCGCGCCGATCGCTCCCGCCAGGTCATCGGTGCTGCCGGACCCCGTGGGTACGTGGCCCGGGAACACGTAGCCACTGCGTAGAGGCTTGTGGGGCTCGGTCGGCTCTGCGGAGCGCAACCTGTTGAGCACGGCGGTGCGGGGGCGAGGCCCGGCAGCGTCGTCGGTGCCGTGCTCCTCAACAGTGCCAGGCTCTGCCGTGACCACCTTGGGACTGGAGAGCACCAGTGGCACCGGCAGGCCCCGAACTCCGCCGACGACGACGGTGGCGTCCGAGACCAGGAGGTCGCCGTTGACGACGGCGTCACGTACGAGCGCCTGAGAGCCGAAGGCCGCGCGCAGCCGGCGGTGGACGAGCGGTAGCAGAGCCGTGCCTCGCACGAAGTCCAAGGACCTGATCTCGTTGGAGAAGGGCACCTCGTAGGAGATGACCGGAGAGCGCAGCACAATGTCCAGGTTGGCCTGGTAAAGAACCTCGTCGTCCAACCCGTGAGGGCTCTGCCGGGGCTCGGTACCGATGACGGGAGCCTCGGCCACCGATGCGTCCGGTGCTGGTGGCTCAGGCGGGGCACCAGCCCAGTTCTTCAGCTGCTCGCGGCACCAGGTTTGCGCCGCCCGGCGGCCCTCGACGGTGGTCGCCGGACCGATGAGGACGTCGCACAGCCCGTCGCCGTCGGAGCGGTGTGAACCGATGGCTCGCACGAGCAGACCGGACAGGGCCAGGACAAGTTCAGTGGCCCTGCGCTCGTCATCTGCCCATGGCACCGGGCGCCCGAACGTGTCGGTGTCCAGCAGGGTGGCAGTGCCGTGAAGCGTGCAGGCACCGACGCGCTCGAAGAAGCGCAGGTGGTCCTTCTTCGCTGTCCCCGTGTCCCGATCGATGGACAGGGAGACGACCTCGTGAACCGTTCTGTCCGAGCGAGTGCCATCGGTGAGACGGACATCGCTGAAGGAGATGAGGCGGGAGCGCTCAGCTGTACCGAAGAGCGCCTCGACGAAGGACCGCCAGGCCCCGGCCGTGCCGCCATCGAGAGCCTCGGCGACGATGAAGGCCTGCTCTCGCACGGCACCGGTGATGACAGTGCCCCGTACCACCGGCCGGCCTCGCTCGTCCTTCTCGACGACGGCGTCCACACCGCCTGCAATACCTGCCCCGGTCGATACTCCCCAGTCGGAGAGGAAGGCGACGGTGACGGGAAGCTCAAGGGCTGTCTGGTGGCTCATGCGAGGTCCTCCGCGGGACGTGAGACGGTGGAGGCTCCCACATCGGGGAGGAGGTTGCCGAGGTAGGAGTCGGGGAGGAGGTCGGCCAGTTCGAGGAGGTCGAAGAGTGAACGGATGTCACCGATAGTTTCGGTGAGGTCGGCGCCGAGGACGTCCCGTGCGTCGTCCCACTCCCTCTGCGCGGTCTCGCGCAGGTCCCCGGCGCGGGTGCTGTCGCCCGCGAGCTCCGCCTGCGCGGCGTCGGACAGGAGTCGTCGAATGCGCGTGGCCCGCGTCCTGGGGAAGTGTTCCGCGCCCGAATCCGCCTCCGTTGAGACGTGGTCCCGGAACGCACGTAGCCGCTGGCAGATCGTGGGCCACGACGTCTGGTCCTTGCGTTCTGGAGCGTCGTCGTCAGACAGCAGGAAGGGGCGCGTGGTGAAGGACTTGTAGGCGTGCAGGACCTGCTCGGCGTCGAGTACCGTGGAGTCGAACAGGACGTGGTAGCTGAGGGTTGAGCGAGCGGGAGCAGATGCCTTGCCGACTCTCTTGGCCATGGTGACCAGTCGCTCGGCCAGGTCGTAGGCGATGTGGAAGGGGTAGTTGCGTCCGGTGATGGCGACGCCGGCAGCTGCGGTCATCGGTCCGCCGTCGGGCTCGGCGTCGTCGAGGGTGCTGAGGTGGCGGAGCAGGTCGTCCTCGCCGGTGCGGCACTCGTAGTCCTCGAGGTAGGCAGCGGCGAAGGGCAGGGCGTAGTCGCCGCTCGTGATGACGGTGACGTCGTCGCCACCCAGGATGACGGGGACGACAGGCACAGCGGTGCTCGTCCGCCCAGCCGCTTCGGCGTCGGCCTCCGCCCAGGCGGCGACCTTCCTCCACGCTGTGACGAACGCTTGACTGACGGCGTCGTCCAGACGGACGTTGACCTCCAGGAGGAAGCGCCGTAGGGCGTCGGGATCGTCCGGCTTGCAGTCAAGGACCTTCTCGAAGATGCCGTGCGGGACTCGCTTCATCGCCGCGTCGAGGTCCTTCATGATGGTGCCGACGCCATTGCCGTCGATATGAATGACGGCGATCCTGGACAGGGTGGGGAAGTTCTCCTTGGACGGTGCGGGGGAGTTCTCGGGCCCTATCGGTTGGAGCATCCTTTCCAGCATGAGAACGTCCCGGGCGAGCTGGTCATCGGGCAGGCCACCTTCGATCCGTACCCGGTCGAGCAGGTTCTCCTTGGACGTCAGCGCCAGGTGCCGTTTGACCCGAGCGGGGAGGGACAGAGTCTCGGTGCGATCCTCTTTCGCCTCATCACATGCGCCCAAGGGCGGCGCCGCCGGCAGGACGGAGTCCTTGGCACGGGCGAGGAAAGGCATCTGGGAGAAGCGGGCAAGTGCAGGCGGGCGGGAGAGGGCGTACTCGGCGGCCCGGGCGTGCACGGCCTTCAGTGCCTCCGCGTCGACGTGCGTCCGGGTTTCCATGTCCACCCAGACCCCGGAGATGTCCATCCCTGGTGCCTCGGTGATAGCCCGGCGGGTGACGTGGCTGATGACCGCCGTCGCCTGATCTTGAGTGTCGACCCGGACGATGACCTTGCCGGAGGAGCGGGAGACCCACTGCGTACTGTCCTCGGCGACACGAGTGTCACGAAGGGCGTCCTCGGTCCACATTCTCAGCCGCGTCAACTGGTAGGAGGCTCCGATGCTCTCCCGCAGGCGCGGCGAGGAGAAGACGTAGCGCTGGTTGCCGTTCGTCTCGAGCATGACCAGGTGCATGGTGCTCCTCTTGGGGAGGGGTGGGACGGGCGCGTGTAGTGTGTCACGTTGCTGACAGGTGTGCGAGGCGGCCGACGAAACCTTCATCTGACGAATACCTGGGAGCCGCGTGTGAGAGAGTTCTGTCGCGCGGATGCGTGGCGTCAGGGAGCCCGCGAGCGCGGATGCGGGAGATGAGTGATGCTGCTTGTACACGTGGTGGGCAACGCCGATCTCGGGCTCGGGTCGAGGGATGACGGCTCTGAGCGGCTCGGCCGGTTGCGGGCTGCCGACGGCCCTGAGGCCGCCATGCTGCTCGGTCTCACTGACGGCGGCGACTGGTTCGCCGGCGGCGCCCTCAGCCCGCTGCGCAAGGAGCTGGTGGCCGTGAGCGGGCTCCAGGAGGCCGAGGGCGCGCCGCTCGAGGTGCTCGTCATCGGTGCCGGAGGGGGAAACCGCTCCACGGAGGAGACGGCGCGGGTGATCCGCCAGGCGTTGGTGGCGGCGTGCGAACCCGATGGCCTGACCCTGTTGAACGGGCGCGACCCGCGCGTTCTCGACGCGCTCGTCCTCGACAACGGACTCAACCCCGGCGTCGGTGACCACGAGAAACTCGAAACCGCCATCGGCAGGCATCATGGTCATGTCGTCCTTTCTCTGGCCGGCGGTGCCAGTACCGTTCTCGTGGAGGCTGCCGGGGTTGCCGCTGCTACACACCCCGCCGAGTGGTCTCTCCTCCTCATTGACCGGGCCGGGGACGATCCCCGGGCTGGAATCGCGCCGCGAATCGATATGTCCGTCACTTCGCAGGAGGATCCCCTGCGGGGATGGCTTATGGGCCTAGGACTACCTACGGTCCTCAATGCAGAGTACGAGCGCCGTCGCGAGGTCCTCCCTGACGAGTTCCAGAATGCCGCGAGTGCCGTCCGGCGAGCGGTGGGTGAGGAAGCCGTGAGTGCCGCCCCCGAGGATCTTGCGGTGCTGCTGTGGGCCGACGTTGCCCGCGGGGACCTGGCGGCGGGCATGGCGCTGCGTGCTTGGCTAGTGGCGGAGTACCGGCGTCGGCGGTGCGAGTACCTGGGTGAGACGGGAGAGGCACCTGACCAGTACCCTGATGCCACGCTCAACGGCAAGGGTGAGCCGATCATGATCGGGAAGGCGATCGGCAATCTCCACCGGAACTCCCTGCAGGAAACCCTAGCGGAGCCGGATGCCTGGCTCGTCGCGCAGTGGCACTTGGTCGATATAGGCAACGCGGCGACTCATGAGCTCAAGACCGCGACCGAGGAACTCAGGGAGTGCCTCCCCGTGTTGCTGGGCGACAGGCCCGACTGGTTGTCGTGGCCCTCGGGTGATGTGTGTCTTTTGAGTGGTCAGGGAAAGCTGCCTGCGGCCGACATCCGGCGCCCTCCGATCGCCGCGACGATGATGTCACAGGAACCGGCCGCGGCTCTGCGCCGTGCATGTGCTGTCGATGCACCCCTGACTCTCGACGCGTTGCTCCTCTGCTCCGAAGAGACTGTGGAGGATGGGCGACGTGTCGCCGATGAGATCATTGCTGACTCCTTCTCTCGCAATCAGGAATGGGATTCTGCTGGCGCGGATGGCTTGACCGTCTGCTCCTACGGCAGACCGACCACGGATAACGGGATCGTGTCCGCGGATGCCGAGGAAGGAATGAGACGGGTGCAGAGTCTTGCCGATGGGTGGCTCAAGAACCGTCCGAGACGCCCACGCGCCATCGTGACGACCGTCGTGGGGGAAAAGCCTGTCGTCATCGCGCTCCTGCGTGCCGCACAGGTCTTCGGTGCCCGCCACGGCATTCCTGTTTTCCTTATGTCCTCCGTAAAGAACGGCCCTGGTGCGGAAGAGCTCCAGTTCCACCAGTTTGGGCTCGACCGTGACGTCCGAGAGGCGCTGCTCACGGCTGCTGAGCACTGCCTCGACCGTCTCGACCTGCTAACTGCAGCGCGTCTGCTCGCGTTGGGTGACCCGGCCATGGCGGGCCTGGCTGATGACGCGATCGCTTTGTCGGACGACCTCCTCACTGCGGTAAGGAGTCAGGATCTTGATGGCTGCGCCAGCACTGTCTTGAGCGTCATGCGCTCGGTCGGCACTCGTATTGACCATGTCGAACCCGATGCGCAGGTCCGGTTGGCGACCATTGTCGGCGAGCTGCTGAGCCTCCCACCTAGGAGCAGACGGAGCGAGGCCTTTCGTGAACCCCAGATCCTGGCTCACCGCAAGCCGTCAGAGTCCGGGGCCCCTGCGGACCTGGATTCCGAGGACGCCATGGTTCTCCTCCGACTCCTCGTGCAAGTCCGTGACGAAGTACCTCTCAACCACGGTGACCGCGACCTGCAGGGGGCCACCGCTCACGTCCTTCAACACTATGCTCAGCAGGAGTCGTGCACCTACGCGCAGCTCATTGACCGCGCTGTCAGGACAGTGACCGAGACGCATGGTGTCACCGTCAGTGACTGGGCGGACAGACTGGACGGGCTGCGCCGCAAGGTCAGCGAGCAACAGGGCAGCGCCTATGGGACAACGCGATGAACGACGCACCGGTGAATCTCGTCAACCTCACCCCGCACGACGTCGTCGTCGACCCGGGCGACGGCACGCCGCCGGTTCGCTTCCCGGCCTCGAGCACGGTGCCCCGCCTCCTGCTGTCGGAGCCGAGCCTCCAGTCCCTCACCGTCGCCGACCCGGCCCGCCCCGACGACCCGGACGCCGCCGTCGCCCTCCCGCTCGCCGTCGGCGCCACCTGGCAGGGAATCGACCCGCCCCTGCCCGACCCGCGCCCCGGCGTCCTCTACGTCACCAGCCGTGTCGTCGCCGAGCACCACCCCAACCGCACGGACCTCGTGTGGCCCGACGACCTCGTGCGCGATGCCGCCGGGCAGGTGGTTGCCGCGCGCCGCCTCGCCGGTGCGCACCCGATCGGGAGTCGTGGCGCCTCAGTGGGTGGTGGGCGCTGAGTGGTACCGGGCGCTGACCTGCCCCGGCCGGCGTCACAATGGTGTGCATGACGTCGATGCCGCCGCGGGATCCGCAGGACCTCCTATGTCTGACCGACGAGGACAACAACGCGCTGCGTCTCATCGTCGTCGTCCCGTGGGCGCTGCCCGGCACGTGGCAGGACTGGTCCCAACGCTTTGAGCCGGGGCCCGTCGTCGTCTCCAGCTGCGTCGGGGTGCCCGTCACGTACAGCGCGTCGCGCCGGCTCCTGCGCGCGCCCGCTCCACCCGAGGCATGGAGGTCGCCCTGGGATTCCTCACCTTCGTCGGCATGCCCCTGACGGCGTTCCTCGACGTGATGGGCCAACTGGGAGGCCGCCCGCGGCATCGGCAAGCGGTCCTCCACCATCTCGGGGATCTCCCTGCCCTGGGGAGTCACCCTCGTCATGGGAGTCGTCGGGGCGGTGCTCGTCGGCTGGATGATGTGGCGGGTCGCCCAGTGGTATGTCCGTCGTCGGGCCTGAGCACGGAGCGGCTACCGAGCCCTTCTCACCCACGCCCGGCGCGAACAGGGGCCCGCGGGGCAGCGCCCACGCCCTGCCGTCCGCTAGCGTTCGCGGAGTCGGACGCAGAAGGGACCGGAATCCGTGAGCAAGACTGACAGGACGCAGCAGGACTCCCCGGGCAAGGGCACAAAGAAGAACGCCTTGGAGCGGCGCAAGCGCGGCGCGCTGGGCAACCCGCTCCTGTGGGCCGCCCCGGTCATCATGATGGCCCTCATCGGGTGGATGCTGCTGTCCTCCCTGGGCGGCTACCGCAGCATCGACACCTCCGAGGGCATCGCCATCCTGCGCGACCACCCCGAGACCGTCGAGGCCGTCACCGTCATCGACGGCACCCAGCGCGTCGAGCTCGACCTCACCACGAGCTACACGAGCGAGCCCAACCGCAAGGGCGAGACCGCCCAGGAGATGGGGCGGCGCGTCCAGTTCACCTTCACCGACGCCCAGGCCGCCCAGGTCGCCCGCCTCGTCGAGTCGGCCAACCCCTCCGGCGGCTACAACTCCATCGTCCCCACCACCTCCTGGTGGTCCTACATCGCCCAGCTCATCCTGCCGCTGGCGATCTTCTTCCTCGCCATGTGGTGGCTGCTGGGCCGCATGAACGGCGGACGCTCTGGCGCCCTCGGCTTCGGCAAGTCCAAGGCGAAGATCGGCTCCAAGGAGATGCCCGACGTCACCTTCGACGACGTCGCCGGCGAGGACGAGGCCGTTGAGGAGCTCGAGGAGATCCGCGAGTTCCTCTCCGAGCCGGAGAAGTTCCAGGCCGTCGGCGCCAAGATCCCCAAGGGTGTGCTCCTCTACGGCCCTCCCGGCACCGGCAAGACTCTGCTCGCCAAGGCCGTCGCCGGCGAGGCTGGCGTGCCCTTCTTCTCCATGTCCGGCTCCGAGTTCGTCGAGATGTTCGTCGGCGTCGGCGCCTCGCGCGTGCGCGACCTGTTCGAGCAGGCCAAGGAGAACGCCCCCGCCATCATCTTCGTGGACGAGATCGACGCCGTCGGACGCCACCGCGGCTCCGGCATGGGCGGCGGGCACGACGAGCGCGAGCAGACCCTCAACCAGCTCCTCGTCGAGATGGACGGCTTCGACGCCAACACCAACGTCATCCTCATCGCCGCCACCAACCGCCCCGACGTCCTCGACCCCGCCCTGCTGCGCCCGGGCCGCTTCGACCGCCAGGTCAGCGTCGAGGCCCCGGACATGGCCGGGCGCGAGGCCATCCTGCGCGTGCACGCCAAGGGCAAGCCCATGACCCGCGACGTCGACCTCGCCCTGGTCGCCAAGCGCACTCCCGGCTTCACCGGTGCCGACCTCGCCAACGTCCTCAACGAGGCGGCCCTGCTCACGGCCCGCTCCAACGCCCAGCTCATCGACAACCGCGCCCTGGACGAGGCCATCGACCGCGTCCTCGCCGGCCCCCAGAAGCGCACCCGCGTGATGAACGAGCACGAGAAGGCCATCACCGCCTACCACGAGGCCGGCCACGCCCTGTGTGCCGCCGCCGGCGCCTACTCGGACCCGGTGACCAAGGTGACGATCCTGCCGCGCGGCAAGGCCCTGGGCTACACGATGGTGATGCCCAGCGACGACAAGTACTCCACCACCCGCAACGAGCTCCTCGACCAGCTCGTCTACGCCATGGGCGGGCGCGCCGCCGAGGAGATCGTCTTCCGCGACCCCACCACCGGCGCCTCCAACGACATCGAGAAGGCCACCGCCACCGCCCGCAAGATGGTCACCGACTTCGGCATGAGCCACTCCGTGGGCGCCGTCAAGCTCGGCACGACCGAGAATGAGACCGTCCTGGGACTGTCCGCCACGAACCGCGACTTCTCCGAGTCCGTCGCCGCCACCGTCGACGACGAGGTCCGTGCCCTCATGGACGCCGCCTACCGTGAGGCCTGGGAGATCCTCACCCGCAACCGCGCGGTCCTGGAGGACCTGGCCACCCAGCTGCTGGAGAAGGAGACCCTGCTCGAGAAGGACCTCGAGGAGATCTTCGCGCCCGTCGTGCGCCAGAGCGAGCGGCCGCTGTGGCGGGCCGACGACTCCCTCGCGCTGGACGAGGAGATCGCCTCCGGCTCCTACTTCGCGGGCTCGCGTGTGCCACGCCGCTCCCGACCCGTCGACGTGATGTCCGACGGCGAGGCCCCGGCTGAGCCGGTTGGCGCCCCCGACGCCGGGGTCTCGTGATGGGGTACGACGCCGAGGGTGTGCGCCGGGCGGTGCACGACCTCCTGGTCGCCATTGGGGAGGACCCACAGCGCGACGGCCTGCGCGAGACCCCCGAGCGCATGGCACGCGCCTACGCGGAGATGTTCTCCGGCCTGGGCGAGGACCCGGGCTCCCACGTGGAGAAGGTCTTCGACGTCGCTCATGAGGAGATGGTCCTCGTGCGCGACATCCCCATGTACTCCGTGTGCGAGCACCACCTGCTTCCCTTCCACGGCGCCGCCCACGTCGCCTACATCCCCGGCGAGGACGGCCGCATCACCGGCCTGAGCAAGCTCGCGCGCCTCGTTGACGGCTACGCCCGCCGCCCCCAGGTGCAGGAGCGCCTGACCGCGCAGGTCGCCGACGCCATGGTTGAGCGCCTGGGCGTGCAGGGCGTCCTCGTCGTGGTCGAGGCCGAGCACCTGTGCATGTCCATGCGGGGCGTGCACAAGCCCGGCTCCAACACGGTGACCTCCGCCGTGCGCGGCCAGCTGCGCAATGCCGCCACCCGCGCCGAGGCCATGAGCCTCATCCTCGGCCGCCGGTCCTGAAGGCGGCCGGTCCTGACGGCCGTCTCCGGCCTGTTGAGGACCCGCGAGCACGCCCGTCCCCCGCCGACGGGGTCCTGCCGATAGGCTGTGACCGTGAGTTCTGACGTCATGACCCCGGTGCCGCTGCCGCAGCGCCTGGACGCCGCGGCTCGTGAGGGCCGCACGCTTGTCATGGGGATCGTCAACGTCACTCCCGACTCCTTCTCCGACGGCGGACGCTGGGCCACCACGGACGCCGCCGTCGCCCACGGCCTGGCGCTCATGACCCAGGGGGCGGACCTGCTCGACGTCGGCGGGGAGTCCACCCGCCCCGGATCCGTGCGACTGAGCGCCGAGGAGGAGCAGGCCCGGGTGCTCGACGTCGTGCGCGAGCTGGTTGGCGCGGGTGTGCCCGTGAGCGTGGACACGATCCACGCCGCCACCGCCCGGGCTGTCGTGGAGGCGGGCGCCGTCGTCGTCAATGACGTTTCTGGTGGCCTGGCCGACCCGCTCATGCACCGCGTCGTCGCCGAGACCGGCGTCGTCTACGTCTGCCAGCACTGGCGGGGCGACCCGGACACGATGGACCGCCTCACGAGCTATCCCGACGGCGTCGTCGCGGGTGTCGAGGCCGAGCTGCGCCAGCGCCTGGATGAGCTGGCCGCAGCCGGGGTCGCCCCCGAGCAGGTCGTCATCGACCCGGGTCTCGGCTTCGCCAAGACCCACACCCAGTCCTGGCAGCTGCTGGCCGCCACCTCCGCCCTGCGCGAGGACCTGGGACGCCCCGTCCTCATCGGGGCATCGCGCAAGCGCTTCCTTGCCGCCGTGCTGCCCGACGGCGCCGGCCCACATGAGCGCGACGCCGCCACCACAGCCACCACCACCCTGGCCGCTGCTGCCGGCGCCTGGGCCGTGAGAGTCCACGAGGTCCCGTCCAACCGGGACGCCGTCCGAACCGCTCGCCTCTGGAAGGAACCACGATGAGCACCTCCTCCACCCCGGTTGACAGGATCCGCCTGAGCGGCCTGTCCGCCCGCGGCTACCACGGTGTCCTCGGATCTGAGCGCGAGGAGGGCCAGCTCTTCGTCGTCGACGTCGTCATGGGTCTGGGCTCGCGCGGGACCGCCATGACGGCCGTCACCGACTCCCTCGAGGACGCCGTCGACTACGGCGAGGTGGCCCGTGCTGTCGTCTCCGTCATCGAGGGTGAGCCCGTCAACCTCATTGAGACGCTGGCCTCCCGTGTCGCGGACGTGGTTCTCGACTTCGGGCGAGTGCAGGAGGTCGAGGTCACGATCCACAAGCCTCAGGCGCCGATCCCCGTCGCCTTCGAGGACGTGACGGTGACAATCACGCGCACGGCGCACGACCGGGATCGGGCCCTCTCCGGGGTTACTGAGAGGCGTGCCGACGGCGGTGCCCACCTTGCGGCGTGGTCCGCCTCCGCCCCGGCTGCCGTCCCGGCGCCTGAGCCGTCGGTCGGTGCGGATGTGTCTGTGACGCCGGGGGTGGATGGGGCTGCGCCCGTGGTGCCGTCGGTGGATGGGGCTGCGCCCGTGGTCGCCCCGCTGCTGGCCGGGGGGGTGCTGGGCGCTGTCAACGGGGCGGTCTCGTCGGAGGACGTCACCCCCGAGCCTGCGCTCGAGGAGCCGCTCGCTGAAGAGCGGGTCGCCGAGGCCGCTGCCGCACCTGTGGAGGAGGTCGGTGCGCCTGAGGCGTGGACTCAGACCGCCGCCGCGCCTGAGGTCCAGCCTGAGCCCGCTGAGGTCGCCGTGCCGGTGGAGGAGCCCGTTGCCGACCGGCAGGCCGGTGACTGGTGGACCGGCCAGGCCGCTGGCCCCGTGGATGAACCCCTTGAGGCCGCCGCCGCGCCTGTGGAGGAGGCCGACGTGCCCGTGGCGGCCCCGGCGGAGGACTCTGCCGCTGGTGGCACCGATCTCCGGTCGACCCCCGCCCCCATCGAGGGGGAAGCCGCCCTGGGCGTCGGTATGCCGGTCGCGGCTGACGCAGGCGAGGTGTCGGCCCCCGGGTGGGGGAACGTGCCCGCTCCTGGTGCCCTGATGCCGGAACCTGCCGTTCCGTTCGCGGACCCCTCGGCCCCGGCCGAGGTGCCCGCCCCCGAGTGGGGGAACGTGCCCGCTCCCGGTGCGCTGATGCCGGAACCTGCCGCTCCGTTCGCGGAGCCCTCGGCCCCGGCGGCCGAGCCCCCGGCCCCGACCCCCGCAGACCCGCTCAGCCTGCGCCCGGCTGCTCCCGCGCAGGTGGTTCTCGCCCTGGGTGCCAACGTCGGCAAGGTCCTGCCCACCCTGCGCACGGCGGTCCGCACGCTCAGCGCGCTCGAAGGCCTGACGGTCACCGCCGTCGCCCCGCTCGCCCGCACCACCGCCGTCACGCTCCCCGGTGCGGAGCCCCAGCCCGACTACCTCAACACGGTCCTCCTGGCCACTACGACGATGTCCCCGCGCGAGCTCCTCGACGTCTGCCAGGACCTCGAGGCCGCCACTGGACGAGTTCGCACCACCCCCTGGGGCCCGCGCACCCTCGACATCGACCTCATCTCCTTCGAGGGCGTCACCTCCCACGACCCCGCCCTCGTCCTGCCGCACCCGCGGGCCGCCGAGCGCGCCTTCGTCCTCGTGCCCTGGTCCACCGCCGACCCCTTCGCCGAGCTCAACGGCCGTAGCGTCTCCGCCCTGGCTGAGGCGGCCCCGGACCGCGGGAGTCTGCGCTGGCTCGCCCTCGACTGGCTCGACTCCGACCGCCTGCCGGCCCTGCCGACCGGCGAGTACGTCGTCCCGCCCTCCGGCGACGAGGCCCCGGCCTCGGTGAACGCCCCCGAGGCTGCGCCCGCCCCGGCTGAGTCCGTGGTCCCGGCGCCTGCTCCGGCTGAGCCCGTGGTGCCCGTGCCTGGCCCGGCTGAGCCCGTGGTGCCCGTGCCTGGCCCGGCTGAGCCCGTGGTCCCGGAGCCTGGCCTGGCCGAGCCTGTCGTCCCGGAGCCGGCCCCGGCTGAGCCTGTGGAGCCCGTGCCTGCTCCGGCTGAGCCCATTGCCCCAGTGCCCGCCCCGGCCGAGCCCGTGGTCCCGGAGCCTGGCCCGGCTGAGCCCGTGGTGCCGGAGCCTGGCCCGGCCGAGCCTGTCGTCCCGGCGGAGTCCCAGGATGCCCCCGAGCCCCAGGCCGCTCCCGAGCCCATGGCCCCGGAGGCCCCAGCCGAGCCGACCTTCTCGCCCCGCCCCGCCCCCAATGACGCCTGGGCCACCCCCATGAACTGGAACGACGTCATCCGCGGGAACCACTCCTGATGCGCCGCACGCGCTGGACCGTCCTCCTCGCGTGCTACGCCGTCGCCACGGTCCTGAGCTGGACGGCACTCGACCTGGTCCTGCGCCACCGGGGTTGGACCCCCGTCATCACGCCCTGGACCGCCCTCGTCGCCCTGCTCGTCAGTGCGGTCGTCCTCACCTGCGGGCTCGCCGTCAGGCGGTTGCGTGCGCGTGAGCGCACCTGGATCACGCCCACCGGCGCCGCAGCTACGGCTGCTGCTGCACAGGCCTCCAGCGTCGTCGGCGTGCTGCTCGCCGGCGCATACACCGGTCAGCTCATCCTCGCGCTCGTCAGCCACAGCTCGCCCGTCGCGACCGCCGCTGCCTGGACCTCGGTCATCTGCCTCATCGCCTGCGCCGTGTGGACCGGCATCGGTCTGCTCGTCGAGCACTGGTGTGCCATCGACCTCAGCGACGATGACGGCGACGACCCCTCCCCGGGCATTCCCCAGGACGGCGCCCCCGCCTGAGCCGCCCGGAACTGGGACCGCGGGTGTCCACGCGGCGGACATGACCGGCATCCACGCTCGACCCGCCTGGAGGAAACGGCGTGATTCCGGGAGTCTTGGTGAGGTCGTCGCCGGGAAGTGACGCCCATGTCCGCTGCATGGACGCCAGCGACGTGTGCTACTGGGGCCGGGCCTGTCCGGCATCACTGGCGCCCCGGGTCCCGCTCCGGGGTGAGGGGTGAGTCCCGTAACCACGGTGACGGCTCGGCTCCCGTGAGGGCCTGTTCCGAGCGGCCTTACACGCTCATGCACGCTCACGTACATCGGCCTCCGTCAGAATCCGCGGAATCCTGTGGTTTTCTGGATCGACACTCTCGAGTTGTTCGGCTCCCATGTGCGTGAGCAATGCCCATGCACATGGGAGCCTCGGAGCCCGTTTTCGCCTTCAGGGTGAAAATCGCGGAATACCAACGAAAAGCCCGAATCGGTCGAATCACACCAGTAACATGAGCGTGCATCCCCCACCCGGCGCCCAGGTTCGGGCGCTCATGGCGAGCTCGAGGACAATATCGCTACCACACTCAACCGGCGCCCGCGGGGCATGCCCGCGCGTCATCGCCTGGCCGCCGACCACGCGTGCGCCGAGTTCGAGGGCGCCGAGTTCGAGGGCGCCGAGTTCGAGGGTGACGTCACGAGTTCGAGCCCTTAACCCTCGAACTCGCCGCACCCTAACCCTCGAACTCGCGTGGGAGGCCGCGCGCGGCCTGTCGCGGAAGACCTGGAAGACGGGCGGCGTGATTCCGGGAGTGCCAGCAGGGTCGTCATCGGACAACTCTGTCGACGGTGACGCCATCGTCGCTCCGGACATCCCCCCACCGGGGGATACGTGGTCGACGGGCCCTATGACACAGTGGAGCCGTTCTGCCCCTACCAGGAGCCTGTCATGACCCCCAGCCCCGCGCCGGCCAACCCCTTCGCGCCCGAGGGCGTCGTCTTCCGACCCGTCTCGCCCCGCCTGGCCACCGCCCGGATCATCGTGAGCCTGATCGTCAGCCTCATCCTCGCCGTCGGCTTCGCCGTGCCCGCCATCCTCCACAGCCCCTGGTGGTGGATTGGCCCCGCCGTCCTGCTCGTCCTGAGCCTGTGGGAGATGTGGCTCATGCGCCGGCAGGTGCGTGCCATGGGCTACGCCCTGACCGACGACCACCTCCTGTGGCGCAAGGGCATCATGTTCCGTCAGATGAATGTCATCCCCTACGGGCGCATGCAGTTCGTCGACACTTCCCAGGGCCCCCTCGCGCGCCACTTCGGCATGGCCGAGGTCAAGCTCCACACGGCCGCCGCCACCACGGACGCCACCATCAACGGCCTGCCCGTCGCCGAGGCCGAGAACCTGCGCCGGATCCTGTCTGAGCGCGGCGAGCAGAGGATGGCCGGACTGTGAGGGCCGCCGGCGCCACGGCTGAGCGTCACATCAGCCTGCCGGCCGACGTCGAGTGGCGGCGTATGCATCCCGTCACCCCGCTGCTCGAAGGCTGGAAAGTCATCACGGCCGTCATCCTCTTCGCCACGATCCAGAACGGCGACGACCTGCTCGAGGCCATCCATCTCCTGCGCGAGAAGGGCATCAGCCTCCGGCACGACGTCGTGCTCTGGGCGTTGGGCGGCGTGTTCGCGGTCCTGCTGCTCATCGGCGTCTACCTCGCGCTGGCCTGGCGCGCCAAGGCCTTCGCCATCGACTCCGACGGCGTCTACCTGCGCACCGGCATCCTCTTCCGGCAGCTGCGTATCGCCCGTCTGCCGCGCATCCAGGCCGTCGACGTCGTCCACCCGCTCCTCGGGCGGGTCCTCGGGCTTGGCCAGCTGACCGTCGAGGTCGCCGGCGGCAGAGACTCGCGCGTCGTCATCGGCTACCTGTCCAGCAGCGACCTCGTGGCCCTGCGCGACCGGATTCTCGACCTGGCCGCGGGCGCCCGCACCACTCCCATCGCCGACGTCGGGAGTTCCGGCGGCCTCCCCGCCGTCGGAACCGTGGCACAGGGCGCGGGTCCCGCCGTCGGCACGCCCACTGCGGATGGTGCACCCGACGGCGCCACCGCCGTCGGCACTCCCGTTGCCGGTTCCGCCGGGGCCGATGTGCTCCTGGGACTGGGCGGCGCTGCGTCCCTGCCCGCCGGGCGCCTGAGCGCGGCCGAGGAGGCGCCTCTCTACACCGTCGAGACGCGCACCCTCATCGGTTCCCTCGTGCGCTCCGGGATCACGATCACCGCGCTGCTCATGGTCATAGTGGTGGCCGCCCTCGCCGTCATCATCCCCCTGGCCCTCGACGGCGGTGAGGATTACCTGGAGTACTTCAGGGGGCTGTTCGGGCTGCTGGTCCTGCCCTTCATCTTCGTCTCCCTCGCGTGGGGCCGCTTCGCCAACGGGTGGGGCTTTCGCGCCGCCGCCACCCCGGCCGGCATCCGCATGCGCTTCGGCCTGACCTCCGACACGTCCACGACCCTGCCTCCCGGGCGCGTTCACGCCGTCGCCCTCCAGCAGGGCCTGATGTGGCGGGGCAAGGACTGGTGGCGCGTGACGGCGACGGTCGCCGGCCGCGAGGCGGTCGACTCCAGCTCCGGCAGCAGCATTGAGGGCAACGGCGCGAACGTCCTGCTGCCCGTCGGCGACCGCGACACGGCCCTGCGGGCGCTGTGGCTCGTCACCCCGGACCTGGGCGTGAGCGACCCCGACGCCCTGCTCGACGCCGCCCTGTCCGGCCAGGACGACGACGGCGTCCTCGACACCGCCGCCCCCATCGGCTCCGCCGAGCGCGGCTTCGTGCGCGTGCCCCGCCGGGCGCGTATCTTCGACTGGTTCAGCTGGCGCCGGCAGGCCGTGGCCCTGACCGACACCTGCGTCATCCTGCGGCTGGGCCGCTGGCATCGCAGCGTGAGCGTCATTCCCTACGAGCGTATCCAGTCCGTCCACGTCAGCCAGGGGCCGTGGGCTCGACGACGTGGCCTGGCCCAGCTGCGCCTCGACCTCGTGCCGATGGGGTCGGCCGTCTCGCATGTCTCCAACCTCGACGCCGCCGACGCCGGGGCGCTCGCGGAGGTCATCGCGCAGCGCGCCCTGCGGCGGCGCCACGCGGAGACGCTCGACCGCTGGCTCGCCCGGGCGCTCACAGCGGCCTCGACGCCGCCGTCGCCGTCGTCGGAGTCATCGCCGTCGTTGGTCTGATTGGCGGTGTGCCCGTGCGCTCGGAGGAGCCGCCCGCTGCCGGTGGGTCCCTTGGATCTGGTCACCGGTGTACCCGTGCGCTCGGAGGAGCCGCGGAGTCGTCGTCGTTGACCTGACCGTTGGCTCGCCTGGGTGCTCGGAACTGGGGCGGCCGCCTAGAGCCGCTCGTCGTGCGCGTGAGACCATCAGCGCCGTGAGCATCCTCGACGACCCCGCACCGGCCCCCCGCCCAGGACGCCTCGGCGTCGGCATCATCTCCGCCGGCCGTGTCGGCGCCGTCCTCGGTTCCGCGCTGCGCGCCGTCGAGCACCAGGTCGTGGGCGTCCACGCCGTCAGTGAGGCCTCGCGCGAGCGCGCCGAGATGCTCCTGCCCGGTGTGCCCGTCCTCGAGGTCGAGGAGATCGTGCGCCGCGCCGAGCTCGTCCTGCTGGCCGTGCCCGACGACGCCCTCGCCGGCCTCGTCCAGGGCCTTGCTGACCTCGGCGCCTGGCAGATGGGCCAGATCGTCGTCCACACCTGCGGCGCTCACGGCATCGGCGTGCTCGCCCCCGCCCAGGCCATGGGCGCCATCCCCATCGCCCTGCACCCCGCCATGACCTTCTCCGGCTGGTCCACCGACCTCGCCCGCCTCACCGGCTGCCCCATGGCCGTGACCGCCCCCGCCGCGTTCCTACCAGTGGGCCAGGCCCTCGCCGTCGAGCTCGGCGGCGAGCCCTTCGTCCTGGACGAGGCCGCCCGCCCCGCCTACCACGCCGCCCTCGCCCATGGCGCCAACCACCTCGTCACCCTCGTCGACCAGGCCGTGCGCGCCCTGGCCGCCGCCGGCGTCGCCGACCCCGAGGCCACCCTCCAGCCACTGCTCACCACCGCCCTCGACCGAACCTTGCACGAGGGCGCCGAGCATGCCCTGACCGGACCCGTCGCCCGTGGCGACGCCGGGACCCTCACCCGCCACCTCGCGGCCCTCGACGCGCTGCGTGACGAGGAGGGCCGGTCCCTGGAGGACGTCGTCGCCACCTACCGGGCCCTGGCCCGGGCTACTGTCCAGCGGCGCCTGTCCGCCGGCGGCCTCAGCGAGGAGCAGGCCGCTCGGATGCGCGAAGCCCTGGGGCCCGACGGCGCCGCACTAGCCTGAGCACATGACCCACGCTTCCCACTACGCCGCCCCCGTGCTCGCCCGTACCCGGGAGGAGCTGGCCGCCGCCCTCGCCTGTGACGCAGCCCCTCGCGCGGTCGTCATGACGATGGGCGCCCTGCACCAGGGGCACTTCGACCTCGTCGCCGAGGCCGCACGCCGCGTCGGGCCCGACGGCACCGTCGTCGTCACGATCTTCGTCAACCCCCTCCAGTTCGCCGCCGGGGAGGATCTCGACACCTATCCGCGCAGCCTCGAGGCCGATGTCGTCGGCATCTCCGCCACCCTCGCTCGCGAGGACGGGACCCCGGCGGTCGGCCGCCTCGTCGTCTTCGCCCCCACCCCCGAGGTCATGTATCCCGACGGCGAGCCCTCCGTCCGCCTTGACCCGGGGCCCGCGGCCACCGTCCTGGAGGGCCGCACCCGCCCCACCCACTTCGCGGGTGTCCTGCAGGTGGTGCTCACCCTCATGCACCTGACCCAGCCGCGCTGGGCTCTGTTTGGGCGCAAGGACGCCCAGCAACTGGCCGTCGTCTCGGCCATGGTGCGTGACCTCGCCGTGCCCGTTGAGATCGTCCCCGTTGACATCCGCCGGGAGCCGGACGGGCTCGCCATGAGCTCGCGCAACGTCTACCTCAGTGCCGAACAGCGCCAGCAGGCCCTTGCCCTGTCCCGTGCCCTCGGAGCTGGCCGTGAGGCCGCCGCTGCGGGGGCCGACGCCGCGGGCGTGCGCGCCGCGGCCCTTGAGGTGTTGGCGGCAGCCCCCGGCGTCGAGGTGGACTACGTCGCCGTCGTTGACCCGTTGTCCTTCACGGAGAGGGCTGGGGCCGGGCTGGGGCTCGCGCCGGCCGGGGGAGAGGCGGCCGTTGCGACCCGGGGCGAGGTCCTGCTGGCGGTCGCCGCCCGGCTTGGCACCACCCGCCTCATCGACAACACTCTCCTGACCTTGGGCTGAGTGCCGGGCGGCCGATCCGACGACCTCGGGCGGTCTCGCGGGCCGGGCTCCGGGTGGGGGCCACGCCGCGGCTGGCGGCCACTTGTCGAGTCGGTCACCCCGGCTTCAACACGGACGCTCGGGCGCATAGCCTGGGGTGCGATGAGCACCCGCACGCGGACGATGATGACGTCCAAGATCCACCGCGCCACCGTGACCCAGGCCGACCTCGACTACGTCGGCTCGATCACCGTGGACGCGGACCTGCTCGACGCCGCCGACCTTCTGCCGGGTGAGCGCGTCGACATCGCGGACTGCACCAACGGCAACCGCCTGTCGACCTACGTCATCCCCGGCGAGCGCGGCAGCGGCCAGATCTGCATCAACGGGGCCGCCGCCCACCTCGTGAGCCCCGGCGACATTGTTATTCTCATCGCCTACTCCCAGATGAGTGACGACGAGGCCCGCACCTACATCCCGCATGTCGTCTTCGTCGACGAGCGCAACCGTGTCGTCGACCTGTCGACGGACCCGGGGCAGTTGCCCGCCGGCGGGGTCGGCGCCGACGTCGCCCGCATGCGAGGCCTGCGGCCCTCGGGCATCGGCTTCTCCGACCTGCGCGGTTGAACCGGAGGGCCTGCGCGCTGCCGTCTTCTGCGCCATGCACCCGGCGGCGGGCCGGGAGCTCGACGTCATGGAGCCGCTGACGGCCGTGTGCCCTTCGCGCTGGGGGCTTGCACGCTCATGTGACAGTTGTTAACGATGGCACTGGGGTTTGGGGTGGTGGTGCGAGCTCCCATGTGCGTCGCCATCCCTCACGCACATGGGAGCATTCGGCTACACAACAGCCTCCTCGATTTTCCGCATGATTCCGCGGTTGTTTGGAAGGGCCAGTCGACGTGAGCGTGCAAGGCCGAACAGGGCACGGCACACCGTGCGCTGGATGGCCCTCTCGCCCTCGGCGACGTCCGCCGCCGAGAGCCTGACCGGCACGTATCCGTCTGCCAGCGCCTGCTGGTCCCGGTGCCGGTCCTTCTCGAACTGCCCGCACGAGGAGTGGAACTCGAACCCATCGCACTCCACGATCAACCAGCCCTCCACCAGCAGGTCCGCCTCACCAACATTCTCGATGACCGGCGCCACCTCGACATGCAACCCCATCGACCGCAGAGCGAGCCGAGCCCGGGTCTCCAGAGGAGAGCGGCAGCCCGGTTCCGCTTTGGTGAGGCGTTGTCGCGGCGTGACTGAGTACCGTCCTGTCAACAGGTCGGCGACCTCCTCCTTGGTGGTGTCTCCACGGTTGAGCGCGGCGTCAGCGATGGTGACCGCGTCCAGCTCGTCCAGGCAGGTGAGAGCGCAGGCCACCACCTCCGCCGGGCGGACCAGAGGCTGGTCGTCAACGGTCATAGGGGTGAGGATCGCCTTACGGTGGATGACGACGTCCGTGGTTGGCCGATTCGGGCTAGACCGCAGCCCACGGTTGGCCGGGATGACAATGTGGGTGCGTTGATCGGTGCTCCAGGTGGGGTACCCCAGCGCTCGCGCCGCTGTGACACAGGTGAGGTGGGCGCGAAAGTGCCGGGCACGCAGCACGTGAGGGTCGGTCCCCGGGACGGACACGAAGCCTGGCGCGTGCTGCTGGAGAGTGCCGACAGCGACGGCTGCCTGCAGCAGAGCCTGGTCACGGGGCCCGCGAGCGACCTCGTCCACGTGCGCGGCTCCGTGCAGCGCCTCGATGCGGGCGGTCAGGGAGGTGATCTCGGGGTCCATGAGTACCAGCATCCTCGTGGAGGTCACGACGACCCCGAGTTATCCACAGGCGTGGCAGGTGCTCGCCCACGCGTGGCGACCTGTGCACGTCGGCGATGATGGACAGGTCCTCCCGGTGCCGGGGACCGGGGGAGAAGCGTGACGACGACGCGCCCGAGTGTGTACGTCTCCCGGTGTCGAGGACCGGGGCCTGCCTCGTGCGGCGGGACTGCTCCGCCTGGAGGGCAACCGAGGAGTTCACGGCAGCGGGCCTGCCTCGTGCGGCCGGACCGCTCCAACATGATGGCAATGCGCTATCCCCACGGCAGCGGTCCTGCCTCGTGCGGCGGGACCGCTGCCGACGGGCGACGAGCGTGTGGGTGGTGTCCGCCCCGCGCGGCGGGGCTCGCACGCTCATGTGACAGTTGTTAACGATGGCACTGGGGTTTGGGGTGGTGGCGTGAGCTCCCATGTGCGTCGCCATCCCTCACGCACATGGGAGCATTCGGCTACACAACGGCCTCCTCGGTTTTCCGCATGATTCCGCGGTTGTTTGGAAGGGTCGGTCGACGTGAGCGTGCAAGGCCGAGTAGGGCGATCTTGGGAGAGGTCCGTCTTGCGGCGGATGACGACGCCCGTGGTCGGCCGAGTCGGGCTACTCGGCAGCCCGCGGTTGGCCTGCTACGACCCCGACGCCCAGGCCCTTCTGGACGGGGCTGCTCGGCAGCCCGCGGTTGGCCGGGATGATGAGCGGGCTCCGGCAGCACCTTCGTCGCCGCTCGGCCGCGATCCGCGGTTGGCCGGGATGGCGATGTAGGTGCGCAGATCGGCGCTCCGGTTCGAGGGGCGGGGGCCTACGGCCCTCGGGCATCGGCTTCTCTGACGCCCGCTAGACTCGCGCGCGTGAGCGACGCGCAGCAGAACCCCATCCCCGCCGACACGACCGACGTCGCGGAGCAGACCAGGAACCAGCCCAAGGCCGACCCGGGGCCGGGCGAGCAGTTCGAGGTCCGTGCGGCCAAGCGCGAGCGCCTGCGCGCTGAGGGCTGGGAGCCCTACCCGGTCCAGCTGCCCGTCACCTCCACCATCGCTGCCGTGCGCCAGCGCCACGAGGGGCTTGAGGCCGGCGCGGAGACCGAGGACGTCGTCGGCGTCGCCGGGCGCGTCGTCTTCCTGCGCAACACCGGCAAGCTGTGCTTCGTCACCCTGCAGGACGGTGCCGGCGCCACCCTCCAGGCGATGATCTCAGCCAAGAACCTGCCCGGCCACGGTCACACGAGCCTGGCCTCCTTCAAGTCCGACGTCGACCTGGGCGACCACCTCTTCGTCCACGGTCACGTCGGCGCCTCGCGCCGCGGCGAGCTGAGCGTCTTCGCCGAGACCGTACTCGTCGAGGGCGCCGCCCCCGAGGCCCTGCCCGAGCTCGGCGACGAGTCCGTCGCCACCCCCGCCTGGCGCATCGCCTCCAAGGCCCTGCGCCCCTTGCCCAAGACGTGGACCAACGAGGCCGGCGAGTCCGTGACCCTCTCCGAGGACAACCGGGTGCGCCGGCGCGAGCTCGACCTCCTCACCCGCCCGGCCGCCCGCGACATGGTGCGCACCCGCGCCGCCGTCGTGCGCTCCCTGCGTGAGAACTTCCACCGCCGTGACTACATCGAGCTCGAGACCCCGATGCTCCAGGTCATCCACGGTGGCGCGGCCGCGCGCCCCTTCGTCACGCACATGAACGCGTACGACATGGACCTCTACCTGCGCATCGCCACCGAGATCTACCTCAAGCGGGCCGTTGTGGGCGGCGTGGACCGGGTCTTCGAGATCAACCGCAACTTCCGCAACGAGGGCGCCGACTCCTCCCACTCCCCGGAGTTCGCCGCCCTGGAGGCCTATGAGGCCTACTCCGACTACAACGGCATGGCGGAGCTGGCCCGCAACCTCGTCCAGCAGGCGGCGCGTGACGCCTTCGGCCTGGCCGAGGGTGAGGAGGTCGTCACCCTGGCCGACGGCACCGAGTACGACCTGTCGGGCGAGTGGGACACGATCGACCTGTACACGAGCGTCTCCGAGGCCGTCGGCGAGGAGATCACCGTCGAGACCCCGCGCGAGGCGCTCGTACGGATCGCCGAGCGGCTCGAGCTCGACGTCGACGACTACGCCTCGCCCGGCAAGATCGTCGAGGACATCTTCGAGGTCACCGTCGGCGACCGGCTGTGGGCGCCGACCTTCGTCTACGACTTCCCGGAGGACACCTCCCCGCTGACCCGCTACCACCGTTCCAAGCCGGGCCTGACCGAGAAGTGGGACCTGTACGTGCGCGGCTTCGAGCTGGGCACCGCCTACTCCGAGCTGGCGGACCCGGTGGTTCAGCGTGAGCGCTTCGTCGCCCAGTCCCTGGCCGCCGCCAACGGGGACCCGGAGGCCATGGTCGTGGACGAGGACTTCCTTGTCGCGATGGAGCAGGGCTTCCCGCCCTGCGGCGGCATGGGCATGGGCATCGACCGCCTCCTCATGGCCCTCACCGGCCAGGGCATCCGCGAGACGATCACCTTCCCCCTGGTCAAGCGCTCCTGACCGGCGCGCTCACAGGACGCGCAGGCCCACGTCGGAGGCGTCGCCGACGGCGCCTGACGTCCCTGGCCTCGCGTCCCAGGGACGTCTCGATGTCCGCAGGCCGACGGCGTCGGAGCGCGTCGGGCCCCACGCCGGGTCCTACGCCCAGTTCTCCCAGGTGCGCAGGGTGCGGGCGACCTCGTCGAGGAACTCGTCGACCTCCTCCTGGTCATAGCCCGGCCGGAACATCGTCGTCGGGAAGAGCACGTCGCTCACCTGCCTGCTCTGAAGGGACACGCCCGCGGGCACGGCGGAGCCTGCTGCTGTGACCGCGCCTGCCGTCGTGGCTGCGCCGGCACCGGCTGCCTCCCACGCGGCGAGGGTTGTGGCGGCCTCGTTCATGAGTCTGTCAACGTCCTGCACCCGGTAGCCTTGCCGGAACCTCACGACGGCGAAGGACTGCGCGCGGGTGCTGGAGGCTGTGAGGGCCACGGCGGGCGGCTCGCGGGTGACGGGTGGGAGCTCGGGGACGGGGGCGATGGGGGTCCTGTCGTCGTTTGTCATCGTGGTCTCTTCTTCTCGCCGCGCGGGACGGGTCGCGTGGAGCCGGTGAGCCGGAGGCGGGTCCTGCTCGCTGCGGTCTCTGCGCGGCCGTTACCGGTGGCCTCACCCTAGCCGCGTCCTGAGGACTGGGCGGAGGACACCGCTCCCCGTCCGGTGAGGGTGCGCGCCCTTCAGGTCGACGGCGGACAGGGCGTGCGGTGCTCTCCGTCAGGTGAGGGCCCGGGTGATGGTGGCCTCGCACTCGCGGCGTGAGACCGGCCGGCAGCCCTGATGCACCCAGTGGGCGATCGTCCTACCCTCCAGGTGCGCCAGCCGCAGGCCCCGTGTGAGCAGCACCGGCAGCGGCTTGCGGTGCTCGGCCAGGTCGCGGCGCAGACGGAACCACCAGGTCTGCACCCGCGGGCGGCACAGGACGAGCGCGTCGGCCAGCAGCCCCTCGGCCCGGCAGCGTTCGATGAACTCGGCGGCGAAGATCCCCTCGGCGACGAAGACCCTGGCCTGACCGATGTCGAGCTCCTCGTGGCCGACGGTCGCGTTGTCGGGCAGGGAGTAGACGGGCACCCGGGTGCGTCCGCTGGTGCACAGCTCCCGGATGGCCGTCATCGCGCGCTCGGCGTCCCAGGAGGCCGGGTGGTCCCAGTCGATGAGGCTCGTGGCCTTGGCGGCGCCCACGCCGTCGGCTCCCGAGAGCGTGCCGTCGAGCAGGGGCATGCCCGGCTCAACGCCGTCGCGGTAGAAGTGGTCGAGGTTGAGGCGCCTGGCGCCGACGCGGCGCAGCAGGGAGGTCTTGCCGGAGCCGGACGGGCCGGTGAGGAGGATGACGCGGGGGCTCACGGAGCCCCAGCCTACGAGAGCACCCGACTTCCGCGCGCCGGGGCGCGGTGGTCCTCACCGGTGCCCTCGTGCGGTCGGGATGCGGTGGCTCGACGAGGTCGGACACGTCCGCGCAGGAGCCCGCGGCCGGCCCCCCCCGCTCCGGCGTCCTGCCGCGGGCGGCACACACAAACGCCGGGGCGGTGGGAGTCATGCTCTCCACCGCCCCGGCGGCTTGTGGGGCGACCCGTTCGGGCCGGTCTCGGTCGTGCGTCAATGCGCGATGACAACGCGCAGGTTGCGCGGGCCGTGCACACCGTTGACGCGCACGAGCTCGATGTCGCTGGTGGCCGAGCCGCCGGCGATCCACGTCGTCGGGCGGGTCGGGTGCTGTCCCAGCACGTCCACGGCCTGGGGGACCGTCGGCATGATCATCTCGCGCTCGATGACGACGACGTGCGTGTCGGGCACCAGCGTGATGGCGCGACGCCCCTGGTCCGGCTCGCCGTCGAGGCAGATCGTGCCGGACAGGGAGATGGAGACCCGCGAGCAGGTGACGACGGCGTCGATCTCGTTGAGCTCGAGCGTGGGGATCGGATCCTCGCGTGAGTCCTCGCGCACGGTGCGCCCGCCGCGGGCGGCGGCCTCCTTGTACCCCTCGGGCAGGCCGGCGGGCACGACGACGCTCCTGGCCCCCTGGTCGGTGAGGAAGGCGTCGATCGCGTCGGCGACCTTGGCGTCCTCGCTCGCCCGGACGACCTTCGCCGAGTAGTCCTCGAGCTTGTCGATCATGTCCTCGACGACCGGCTCCGAGCCCGGGGCGTGCGTGCCCTGGCGGATGTAGTCGCGCGGAATATCGCGCACCGGACGCCCCTGCTGCGAGCGGGAGATGGCGTCGCGGGCGCGGGCGAGGATGGCGGTCTTGGCGTCCATGCTCAGGCCTCCTCATCGTCGTTGGTGCGGGTGGTCATGCCCTTCGGGCCGGCGAGCGGGATGCCCATGACGGGGGCGTCCGTTCGCGGCGCGTAGGCGTCCGAGCCCGGGTGAGTGCGCTTCCACCACTCGCGGAAGGACTCCTTGGGCGTGACGGGCACGTCGCGCGAGCCGGTCCAGCCCTCGATGACGGGCAGCGGCATGTGGCCGATGCGACCCTTCTTCCCGCCGAGCAGGCGGGTGGCCTTGGCGCCCTGGTCGACGAGGTTCCAGAGCTTGCTGTTGCTCATCGCCGGGCTGGTGACGCCCATCGCCAGGTCCCAGATGTCGGGTACCGTGCGGCGCTTGAGCTCCACGGAGCGGGCGCGCAGGTGGATGAGGATCGTCGGGATGTCGATCTTGACGGGGCACACCTCGCCGCAGGCCCCGCACAGGGAGGAGGCGAAGGGCAGGGTGTGGACAGGATCGTCGTCGGCAAGTCCCTGGGTCAGCTGCGGGGTGAGGATCGCACCGATGGGCCCGGGGTAGACCGAGCCGTAGGCGTGGCCGGAGGTGTGCTGGTAGACGGGGCAGATGTTCATGCAGGAGCCGCAGCGGATGCAGGCCAGGGCCTGGCGTCCGATGGCATCCGACAGGACCTTGGTGCGCCCGTTGTCCATGAGGATGAGGTGGAACTCCTGCGGGCCGTCACCGGGGGTGACGCCGGTCCACATGGAGGTGTAGGGGTTCATGCGCTCGCCGGTGGCGGAGCGCGGCAGGAGCTGGGTGAAGATCTCGGCGTCCTGGTAGCGGGGGACGAGCTTCTCGATGCCCATGAGGGTGATGAGCGTGTCCGGCAGGGTCAGGCACATGCGGCCGTTGCCCTCGGACTCGAAGATCGAGACGGTGCCGGTCTCTGCGATGCCCATGTTGGTGCCGGAGATGGCGACGGGGGCGTGCAGGAACTTCTTGCGCAGGTGGGCGCGGGCGGCCCCGGCCAGCTCCTCGGGCGTGTCGGACAGGTCCTCGGGAGCGTCGTCCATGCGGTCGAGGAAGATGCCGCGCACCTCGGAGCGGTTGCGGTGGATGGCGGGCACGACGATGTGCGAGGGCATGTCGTCGGCGAGCTGGACGATCATCTCGGCCAGGTCCGTCTCGTGGGCGGTGATGCCCTCGGACTTCAGGTGCTCGTTGAGGTTCGTCTCCTGGGTGGCCATGGACTTGACCTTGACGACGTCGTCGCAGCCCTTGGAGCGCAGGATCTGGGTGATGATCTTGTTGGCCTCGGCGGCGTCGCGCGCCCAGTGGACGATGCCGCCGTGGGCGGTGACATTGGCCTCGAACTGCTCGAGCAGCTCGGGCAGGCGGGAGGCGACCTCGAACTTGACGGCCTCGGCGGCGTTGCGCAGGTCCTCCCAGTCCGGCATCTCGTCCACGCGCATTTGCCGCTTGTTGCGGATGGTGCGGGTGGCGTGGCCGAGGTTGCGGCGCATCTGGGTGTTGGCGAGGGTCTTCTGGGCGCCCTCACGGAAGGTGGGGCCCCAGCGCAGGGCGTCCTCGGGGATGTTGACGGTGGTGCGCCAACCGCCGGTGTGGACCTCCGGGGTCTGGGACGTGCTCGTCCCGGGCATGCCCAGGAAGGTGGGCTGCGTGGCGGATGTGGAGGTGCGGGGCTGGTCGGTCTGAGTCATCGTGACACCACCTGTGCGCTAGCGGGGGCGAAGGAGATGTTGCCCTGGAAGGGGGCCTCCTTGGTGGAGGCGAGGATCTCGGCCAGGTGCATGACGCGCACGCCGGACTGAACGCGGGACAGGGCCCCGCCGATGTTCATCATGCAGGAGTAGTCGCCGGTGCACAGCACCTCGGCCCGGGTGGACATGACGTTCGCGGCCTTCTGGGAGACCATCGCGGTGGAGACCTCGGGGTTCTTGACCGAGAAGGTGCCGCCGAAGCCGCAGCAGACCTCCTTCTCGGGCAGGTCGATGAGGGTCAGTCCCTCGACGGCCTCCAGGAGCCGGTAGGGGCGGTCGCCGACGTGGGCGACGCGCACCGAGTGGCAGGTGGGGTGGTAGGTGACCGTGTGGGGGAAGTAGGCGCCGACGTCGGTCAGGCCCAGGACGTCGACGAGCAGCTCGGACAGGTCGTAGGTGTGGGCGCCGATGCGGTCGACCTGCGTGGCCAGGGCTGTGTCCCCGACGTGGTCGGCGACGATGCGCTGCTCGTGGCGGGCGGCTCCGGCGCAGGAGCCGGAGGGGACGACGATGGCGTCCCACTGGTGGTCGAGGACTGGCTCGAAGGTGTCGACGTGGTTGCGGATGATCTCGGCGGCCTGGTCGAAGTAGCCGGTGTTGGCGTGCATCTGGCCGCAGCAGACCTGCCTTTCGGGGAACACCACCTCGTGTCCCAGGCGCTCGAGGATGCTAACGGTCGCTTGTGCGGCCTGGGTGAACATGGCGTCTGCGAGACATGTCGCGAACAGTGCGATGCGCACGGGTGGTGTCCTTCCTCCACGACGTCGTTGACGAGGCGGGTTCAGGGTAGGGGCGTGTGGCACCCGCCTCGGCTCGGGCGCGGACAACCGCGATGTCTCGAATGCTGAAACACCGGTGCCGTGGGGAAAAGTCACGGTGTCGTGTCAGCGGCGGCAGTGACGTCGTGCTGCCGCGCGGGCTCGGTGGCGGGGAAATTGCGCAAGCGGTGGCTTGGGTTTTGTCCTGCGGTTCGCGCCGATGGGTGGTGCCGACCGCGAGGTCAACGACGACGGGACAGCCGGGTGGGCCTCACCCGCGACCAGTCCCAGAAGCCCCGGCATACGAGCGTCACGACTCCCGCGAGGAACCGTGCTGGGGATCTTGCACGCTCACGCTTTCGGGCCTCGGACAAAATCCGCGGAATCATGCGGTTTTCTGGTTTGGCGTTCTCGAGTGCTTCGGCTCCCATGTGCATGGGCAAGGTCCACGCACATGGGAGCCGCAGAAGCCGTTTTCGACAAAACGGCCCAAACGGCGGACTACCAACGAAAAATCAGAATCCGCCACATCACACCAGTCACATGAGCGTGCAAGCCCCCTCCGGGCGGGCCGGGCGGGGACCGGGCGGGCGGGGATCGGGCCGGGCGGGTCAGGGCATGTAGAAGCCGAGCACCCCGGTGGAGGCCAGCAGGGTGATCGTGCACAGCACCAGGAGGAAGACGATCGAGTAGGGGGCGACCTTCTTGAGGATCTCCGCGTCCTGGTCGGGAGCATCGAGGGCGGAGGTTGCCACCGCCAGGTTCTGCGGGGACACGAGCTTGCCCAAGCCGCCGCCGGCCGTGTTGGCGGCCAGGAGCACCTGCGGGTCGAGGTGGGCACCCGCAGCGGCGGTGGCCTGGAGGTTGGCGAAGAGGGCGCCCGCCGAGGTCGCCGACCCGGCAACCGCCGTGCCCAGCCAACCCAGGGTCGGCGAGATGAAGGCGAAGGCCGCGCCCGTGGACGCCAGGGCTGCGCCGACGGCGGTCGTCTGGCCCGAGAAGTTCATGACGTAGGCCAGTGACATCACCAGGGCGATGGTGAGGATCGAGAGTCTGAGGTTGTGGATCGTGCGCGGCAGGACCATGAGCATCTGGGAGACGGAGGTCTGGAAGCGGCCGCCGGAGGAGAGGCGACCGTAGACGACGGCGACGACCAGCCCGGTGACGAAGATCCACGTGCCCGGGTTGGACAGGGTCTGCAGGGTGTAGATCGCCGAGCTCGCGGGCTCACCCGCGGGGGTGAGCAGGTTGCCGTAGATGCCGGGCCAGGGAATCTTGACGTCCGTGGAGGACAGGAAGGCGGACAGGGGGCGGACGAGCTTGGTGGTCGCGATGATGACGACGACGAGGACGTAGGGCAGCAGGGCCAGGCTGATGCGCCCGGCGTCGGGACGGTCCGTCTCGTTGACGCTCGTGCGGGCGTCCTCGGGGGTACGCGGGGTCCACACGGCGAGGAAGAGTGTGCAGACGATGAGGGAGAACAGGGCGGCCGAGACCGCCGTGAGCTCGTAGGAGAACTGGGAGACGAAGAAGTGGCCTGCTGCCATGGCGGCGCCGCCGGCGAGGGCGAGCGGCCACAGCTGCTTGACACCGCGCATCCCGTCGATGACGAACAGCAGGACGAGCGGGACGGCGATGGCGATGATCGCGGTCATGTGGCCCATGACGGCGGCGACGGCGACGGGGTCCTCGCCACCGAGCCGGCCGGCCGTCGTCACCGGAATCGCCATGGCGCCGAAACCGACGTTGATGCCGTTGCCGACCATGGCGACGACCGCGGCCTTGATCTTGGGCATCCCGAGGGACAGGAGCATGGCGCAGGTGATGGCGACGGGGGCGCCGAAGCCGGCGAGGCCCTCGAGCAGGCCGGAGAAGCACCAGGCGACGATAAGGGCCTGGGCGCGCTGGTCGCCCTTACCGATGAGGTCGAAGACGGACTTGAGGTCCTCGGCGCGGCCGGAGGTCTCGGTGAGGTTGTAGAGCCATACGGCCGCCACGATGATGTAGACGATCGGCATCAGGCCCATGGTGGCGCCCTGGGTGGCGGACAGCAGGCTCATGCCCACCGGCATGTGGAAGGCGGCCACGGCGATGAATATCGACAGGACGAGCGCGATGAGTGAGCACCAGTGCGTCTTGACCTTGAACACGCCCATGAGGACGAAGAACACGATGAGGGGCAGCAGCCCGACGATCGCGGAGATGAAGACGTTGCCGCCGACGGCGGTGGTCGAGGGGGTGAAGGAGAGCGGCGCGAGGACGCTCAGGGGGGTGGGGCTCACGTGGATCACTTCCAGGGTCGGGAGCGGGACATCGTTGTCAGGTCAGGGTCCCGGTTGGGACGGGCCGATTCTTCCACCTTGGGCGGGTGTGTACGAGCCGGGCGGGCCTTCACCCTGGGCGGGGGCGCGTAAACGGAGCGAGATCACGTGCCGCCCGGGTGGACTGGATACCCCTGGGGGTATACGCTTCGGGTGTTGCGACACCCCGGGGAGAGTCTGCACCGGTCGCGAGAGGCGGCCTGCCAGACTTCCACGGGCACCGATACGAAAGGACCCTCCCATGTGCCGTCCCGTGACCTGCAAGACCTGCGGCAAGACCACCTGGGCCGGCTGCGGCCAGCACGTCGAGTCCGTTAAGGCCTCCGTCCCCGCCTCCCAGTGGTGCACCTGCGACCGCAACGCCCCCAAGGCCGGCGCCACCCCCACCGGCGGGTTCCTCGGCCGTCTGCTCGGGGGCCGCTGACCGATGACCAGCCCGACCCCCACCCGCCGGGTCCTCGTCATCGGTGGCGTCGCCGCAGGCATGAGCGCCGCCACCCGCCTGCGCCGCCTCGACGAGACCGCGAGCATCACCGTCCTTGAGCGCGGCGAGCACGTCTCCTTCGCCAACTGCGGCCTGCCGTATTACGTCGGCGGCGTCATCGAGGAGCGCGACGACCTCCTCCTTCAGACCCCCGACTCCCTGCGCAAGCGCTTCGACATCGACGTGCGCGTGCGCACCGAGGCCCTCAGCATCGACCGCGAGGCCCGCACCGTCCGCGTGCGCACCACCGCCCCCGACGGCGCCACCAGCGAGGAGGAGCTGCCCTACGACGCCCTCGTCCTGGCCCCCGGCGCCCGCCCCTTCGTGCCCCCGGTCCCCGGCATCGAGCGTGCCCTGACCCTGCGTGACGTCGCCGACGCCGACGCCCTGGCTGGCGCGGTCGCCACCGGTGGTCCCGACGGCGCCCCCGCCCGTTCCGCCCTCGTCCTGGGTGCCGGCTTCATCGGCATCGAGACGGCCGAGAACCTGCACCACAAGGGCCTGGACGTCACCGTCGTCGAGCTGGCGGACCAGGTCCTGCCCCCGCTGGACGTGGAGATGGCCGCCCCCGTCGCCCAGCGCCTGACCGAGGCCGGCATCGCGGTGCGCACCGGCGTGTCCGTCGCCTCCTTCACCGAGCGCGAGGCCCTGCTCACCGACGGCACGAGCGTGCCCGCTGACGTCGCCGTCGTCGCCGTCGGCGTCCGCCCCGACTCCGCACTCGCCCGTGAGGCCGGGCTCGAGGTCGATGAGCGTGGCGGCATCGTCGTCGACGCCGAGCAGCGCACGAGCGACCCCGCCATCTGGGCCGCCGGCGACGCCGCCGTCAAGACGGGCGCCATCGACGGCGCCCCGGCCTTCGTCGCCCTCGCCCAGACCGCCAACCGGCACGGCAGGGTCATCGCCGACTCGATCGTCGGCCGTCCGGCGCACTCCGTGCCCACCATCGCCACCGCCATCGTCGGCGTCCTCGGCCTCCAGGTCGCCATGACCGGGTGGAGCGAGAAGCGGGCGCGCGCCGCGGGCATGGACATCGCCGTCGTCCACGTCCACCCCTCCGACCACGCCGGCTACTACCCCGGCGCCCAGTCGATGAGCCTCAAGCTCATTGCCGAGGCCGGAACCGGACGCATCCTCGGCGCCCAGGGCGTGGGCCCGGTCGGCGTCGACAAGCGCATCGACGTCATCTCCACCGCGATCCGTGGGGGCCTGACGGCTCCTGACCTCGCCAACCTCGAGACCACCTACGCCCCGCCCTTCGGCTCGGCCAAGGACCCGGTGACGATGCTCGGGCTCGTCGCGGACAACACGCTGTCCGGCCTGACCCCGACGATCCAGTGGCACGAGCTTGACGAGGCCGTGGCCGCCGGTGCGAGCGTCGTTGACGTGCGCAGCCCCGCCGAGTACGAGCGGGGCCACATCCCCGGCGCTGTCAACATCAGCGTCGACGGCATGCGCGAGCACCTGGACGAGCTGCCCGACGGCCCGCTCATCGTCTCCTGCCAGGTGGGCCTGCGCGGTCACGTCGCCGCGCGCCTGCTGCTCCAGCGGGGGCGCGAGGTGCGCAACCTCGACGGCGGCTGGCGCACCTGGTCCTCCGTCAACGGCACCGGCGTGACGGGCTCCGAGCCGGGGCAGACGCGCTGATGACTGTCGAGCTCGACTCCGAGGAGCTGCGTCCGACCATCATGCGTCTCAAGCGGGCCCGCGGCCAGCTCGACGGCATCATCCGCATGCTCGAGGAGGGGCGTGACTGCGAGGACGTCATCACGCAGATCGCTGCCGTGTCCAAGGCCGTGGACCGTGTCGGCTTCGCCGTCATCGCGGCGGGGCTGCGCTCCTGCTACGAGGACGATCCCTCCGGTAAGGGCATGGACATCAAACGCCTGGAGAAGCTGTTCCTCTCGCTGTCCTGAGCTGTCCTGAGGCTGGTCCCGGGGTCCGAGTTGCGGGTCCCGGGACCGGTCTTTCGGGTCTGGGCTGAGCCAGCCGCAGGGGCACCGGGCCGCTCGGCCCAGCCGGCCACCCGACCCACTCGGCCCGCCGGAACTACCGGAGCCGCCGGGGCTACTCGACGACGTCGTCGTCCACCCAGTTCAGGGTGCGCGCCACCGCCTTGCGCCAGTTGCGGAACAGGCGCTCACGCTCGGCCTCGGGCATGTGCGGCTCCCAGCGACGACCCTCGGCCCAGTTGTCGACGACGTCCTGGGTGGAGGACCAGAAGCCGACGGCGATACCCGCCGCGTAGGCGGCCCCCAGCGCCGTCGTCTCCGCCACGCGCGGGCGCACCACCGGCACGCCCACCTGGTCCGCCTGGAACTGCATGAGCAGCTCGTCGCGGGTCATGCCGCCGTCGACCTTGAGCTCGGTCAGGTGCGAGCCCGTGGCTGCGGCGTCGCGGTTCATGGCCTCGAGCACCTCGCGGGCCTGGTAGGCGGTGGCCTCCTCGACGGCGCGCGCGATGTGCCCCTTGTTGACGAAGCGGGTCAGGCCCACGAGCACGCCGCGCGCGTCGGGGCGCCAGTGTGGGGCGAAGAGCCCGGAGAAGGCCGGGACGATGTAGGCGCCGCCGTTGTCCTCGACGCTGCGGGCCAGCTCCTCGACCTCACGCGAGTCCCTGATGATGCCGAGGTTGTCGCGCAACCACTGCACGAGCGATCCCGCCACCGCGATCGAGCCCTCCAGGGCGTACACGGGCGCCTCGCCCTCGATCTGGTAGGCGACGGTGGTGAGCAGGCCGTTGTCGCTGCGCACCGGCCGCGTGCCGGTGTTCATGAGCATGAAGCAGCCCGTGCCGTAGGTGTTCTTCGCCTGCCCCTTCTCGAAGCAGGCCTGCCCGAAGGTCGCCGCCTGCTGGTCACCCAGGATCCCGGCGATCGGCGTGTCCACCAGCAGGCCGTTGCGCCTGCCGTAGCCGTAGACCGTGGCCGACGGGCGGATCTCGGGCAGCATGGACAGTGGGATGCCCATGTCCGCGCAGATCTCCTCGTTCCAGTCGAGGGTGTCGATGTTCATGAGCATCGTGCGCGAGGCGTTGGTGACGTCCGTGGCGTGCACACCGCCGTTGACGCCGCCCGTGAGGTTCCACAGGACCCACGAGTCCATCGTGCCCATGAGCAGGTCCCCGGCCTCGGCCCGCTCGCGCGCACCCTCGACGCTCTCCAGGATCCAGGCGACCTTCGGGCCGGCGAAGTAGGTCGCCAGCCCCAGACCCACCCGCTCCTTGTAACGGTCGTAGTCGTGCGCGCCGTCCGGTGCCTGGGCGGCGCGCGGGGAGGCCGCCGCCAGACGGTCGCAGATGGCCTGCGTGCGCGTGTCCTGCCAGACGATGACGTGGTAGACGGGCTCGCCCGTCATCCGGTCCCACACGACGACGCTCTCACGCTGGTTCGTCAGCCCCACGGCGGCGATCTCGTGGCGGTTGACCTCCGCCTTCGTCAGGACCCCGCCGACGACGGCGCGCACGTTGGCCCAGATCTGCATGGCGTCGTGCTCCACCCAGCCGGCCCGCGGCAGGATCTGGTCGTGCTCGGCCTGGTCGACGGCGATGACGCAGCCGGCGTGGTCGAAGAGGATCGCGCGCGAGGAGGTCGTGCCCTGGTCGATGGCGAGCACGTAGTGGGCGGTGTCGCCGGTGGTCGGTGTGGGGCTGGGGGACGTCATCGTCTGGGCTCCCTGGGTGAGTCTGGCTGGCTGGTCGGTGAGTCGGGTCGGCGGGTCGAGGTGCTGCTTGGAGTGTGTCAAATGGAGACCTGGACCTGGGCGACGGCGGCGGCGTCACTCGCCTGCTTCTCGGCGGCGAGGACCTGCTCGACCCGGGCCGCGTAGGCGGCCTTCTCGGCTGCGACGGCGGCCTCGTCCCAGCCGAGCAGCGGGGCCATGATCTCCAGGATCTCGTCCGCGGCGCCCAGGCCGTGGTCGCGGCGCTCCATGTCCAGGCGTACGCGCCGCAGGAGCACGTCGTCGAGGTGTGCGGCACCCTCATGGGTCACGGCCCAGGCGACCTCCGCCTTGAGGAAGGCGGGCTCGACGGCCAGCGGCTCGCCCAGTCCCGGCTCGGCGTCGATCGTCTCGAGCAGGGCGGGCACCTCGTCGCCGTAGCGGTCGAGCAGGTGGGTCACGCGCGCCAGCGTCCAGCCGCGATCGCGGGCGATGTCACCGGCCCGGCCCACGAGCTGGTGGTAACCGGCGGCACCGACCAGCGGCAGGTCAGCCGTGGCGGAGGGGTGAGCCTTGGCCCCCGCCTCACCCAGGGCGTGGTCGACGGCGTCGGCGGCCATGACCCGGTAGGTGGTGAGCTTGCCGCCGGCGATGGCCGTCAGGCCCGGCACGATGCGGGTAACCGTGTGCTCGCGCGAGACCTTGGTGGAGGAGGTCCCCGCCCCGGGCCGCAGGCGGGGCTGCAGCAGCGGGCGCAGCCCGGCGTACACGCCGATGACGTCCTCGCGGCTGATCGGGCGCTCGAGGACGGCGTTGGCGTGCTCCAGGACGTAGTCGATGTCCGCGGAGGTCGCCACCGGCTTGGCAACGTCCTCGCTCCACGGGGTGTCCGTCGTACCGATGACCCAGTAGCGCGGCCACGGGATGATGAACAGGACGGACTTCTCGGTGCGCAGGAAGATGCCGGTTTCGGCGTCGATGGCCTCCTTGGGCACGACGACGTGGATGCCCTTGGAGGCGAGGACCTTCAGGCCGCCCTCGCTGGTGGCCAGGTCCTGGGTGGCCTCGGTCCACACGCCGGTGGCGTTGATGACCTGGCGGGCGCGGATCTCGCGAGACTGCCCGGTCTCGAGGTCGGTGACGACGGCGCCGGTGACGCTGCCCCCCTGGCGCAGGAAGCCGGTGACCTTGGTGCGGCTGGCGGCGAAGGCGCCCAGGCCGACGGCGGTGCGCACGAGGTCGATGACGAGGCGGGCGTCGTCGACGCGCGCGTCGTAGAACTGGATGGCGCCGGCGAGCTGGGAGGTGTCCAGGGCGGGGGCCAGGGTCTTGGTGCCCTTGCGGCCCAGGTGCTTCTGGATGGGGACGGTCTGGTGGCCGCGGGCGCCGGCCAGGGCCAGGGCGTCGTACATGCCGATGCCGACGGCGGAGTAGGAGCGCTCGACCTGGTGCTTGAGGGGCCAGAGGAAGGGCTGGGCCTTGACCAGGTGGGGGGCGGTGCGGGTCAGTAGGCGGCCGCGCTCGGTGAGGGACTCGTGCACGAGGGCGAAGTTGAGCTGGTAGAGGTAGCGCAGGCCGCCGTGGACGAGCTTGGAGGACCACGAGGAGGTGCCCGAGGCCCAGTCGCCCATCTCGACGATGCCGGTGCGCAGGCCTCGGCTGGCGGCGTCCACCGCGATGCCCGCGCCGGTGACGCCCCCACCCACGACGAGGACATCGAGGCCCTCCGGTGCGCTCATGGCCTCCAGTGCGGCGCTGCGCTGGGCGGTGGTCAGGGCGCTGTCGACGTGGCTGGTGCTGCTCATGGCTACTCCTCGGGTCGGGCGCCGCGGGGTGCGCGGGCGCTTCGTCAGGTGTCCACCTCCAGGATCACGAGGGTGTGCGAGGATGAGCAAGCGTCCTGCACGAACGTGCACAGCCGGAGAGGAGGCGCTGGAACGATGCCCACCGCCCGCAGCAACGCCGTGACCGACCCGAGCCCCGGCCGCAGCGCAACCGCCTCTGCCCGAAGCACGACTCCGGCCGCCCCAGCCGTCTCCCGCACGGCCACCTCCGCCGCGAGCGCGACCTCTGCCCGGAGCAAGGCCCCGGCCACGACGAGCCCCGGCGCCGTCTACACCGCCGCCTCGATGTACTACGCGCAGGGCGAGACCATGGAGGTCATCGCCCATCACCTGGGCGTCTCCCGCTCCACCGTCTCTCGCCTGCTCGCCCGAGCCCGCGACGAGGGCGTCGTGCGCATCGAGCTGCGCGAGCCCGGCGCCGCCGGAAGCCTCGAGCGCCGCTTCCTCGACGAGTACGGGGTGCGCGCCCGCATCGTCCATGTGCGAGAGGGCGCCACCGAGATCCACCGCCTCCAGCAGGTCGCCGCCGTCGCCGCCACGACCCTCACCGAGATGATCGACGCCGAGGCCACCCAGACCGCCGTCGGCTCCAGCGGGTCCACTGCCGTCGGGTCCACTGGTCCGAGCGGGCCCACCGCCGTCGGCTCCAGCGGGTCCACTGCCGTCGGGTCCCACGGGCCGGCCGCCGTTGGCCACGAGGCCGCCCCAACCACGGACGGCGGGTTCGTCGTCGGCGTCGCCTGGGGCACCACCATGGGAGAGCTTAGTGCGGCCCTGCCCACCCGGCGCGTGCCCGGACTCACCCTCGTCCAGCTCAACGGCGCCTCCGACCCCCTGCGCGAGGGGCCCAGCGCAGGCGACGTCCTGTCGCGCATGGGCCAGTCCCTGGGCGCACGGACCATCGCCTTCCCCGTGCCCGCCTTCTTCGACCAGGTCGCCACACGCCGGGCCATGTGGTCCGAACGCTCGGTCAAACGCGTCCTCGCCGTCGCCTCCCGCGCCCGCATCGCCGTCTTCGGCGTCGGCTCGCTCAGCTCGGACCTGCCCAGCCAGGTCTACTCCGGGGGCCACCTCACCCGCGTGGACCTCGCCGTCGTCCACCGCGAGGAGGTCGTCGGGGACGTGTGCACCGTCCTCCTGCGCGCCGACGGCACCTGGCGTGACATCGACCTCAACGCCCGGGCCACCGGCCCCACACCCGCCCAGCTCGCCCGCATCCCGCGCAGACTGTGCGTCGTGGCCGGCACCGGCAAGGCCCGCGCCGCGCTCGCGGCCCTGCGTGCCCGGGTCGCCACCGACCTCGTCGTCGACGACGCCACCGCCCGCGCCGTTCTGGCACTCAGTCACCGGAAGGACAGGACATGACCCCCTCCACCGTCCGCGCCAGCCATGCGGTCAAGGCCCTCGACGGCGGCATCGTTCTGCGTCCCGCCATGCCGCGCGATGCCCGCGCCATCTGCGAGCTCGTGCGCCCCTACGCCGATCGCCGCATCCTCATCTCCAAGGACCTCATCAGCTACTTCGAGGACATCCAGGAGTTCAGCGTTGCCGAGACCGGCCATGGCGGCGAGCACGGTGCGACCCCCGGCGCCCATGAGGTGGTCGGCTGCGGGGCCCTGCACGTCATGTGGGACGACATCGCCGAGGTCCGCACCCTCGCCGTGCGGCCCGACCACCTGCACCGTCGGCTCGGCTCGGCCCTGTTGGCCCGACTTGTGGAGCAGGCTCGCGCGCTGGGCCTGCGACGGGTCTTTTGCCTGACCTTTGAGGTCGACTTCTTCCAGGCGCACGGCTTCAGGCCGATTGCGGGCACGCCCGTGGGCACCGACGTCTTCAGCGAGATGGTCCGCTCCCACGACGACGGCGTCGCCGAGTTCCTTGACCTCGCGCGCGTCAAGCCCAATACCCTGGGCAACACCCGCATGCTGCTTGAGCTGTGAGCGGCGAGGGCAAGGGGGCTAGCGAGGCCGTGGATGGTGCCGACGGCGGGGCTGTGGTTGGGTCCGACGGCGGGGCACGCGGGGCCGCGCGCGGGGAGGGCGGGGGCGCCGTCGAGTCGCGTGACGGTACCGCCGCCGGATCGCGTGACGGTGCCGCCGGCGGTGTCGACGTCGGGGCGCAGCGGGCCCCGTCCACCGGCGTCGCCGGGCCCGAGGCGGCCCGCGAGGTCATCAACTGGTACCGCGAGCACGCCCGAGACCTGCCGTGGAGGCGGCCCGGCACCAGCCCTACGCCGTCCTCGTCTGCGAGGTCATGAGTCAGCAGACCCCCGTCGAGCGCGTCCTGCCCGCCTGGCGCGAGTGGCTGGACCGCTGGCCCGACCCGGCCGCGCTGGCCGCAGCGGACACCGGCGAGGTCCTGCGCGTGTGGGGCCGCCTGGGGTACCCGCGCCGGGCGCTGCGCCTGATCGAGATGGCCCGCACCGTCGTCGAGCAGCACAACGGCGTCCTGCCACAGGATGGCGACGCCCTGCTCGCCCTGCCGGGCATCGGCCCCTACACGGCCGGGGCCGTCCTCGCCTTCGCCCACGGGCGCAGGGCCCTGACCCTCGACACGAACGTGCGCCGGGTCCTCGCCCGCGTCCACGCGGGCACGGCCCTGGCCCCGCCCACCCTCACCCGGGCCGAGACCGACCGCGCCGACGCCCTCCAGCCCGCATCCGACACCGAGGGCTCGATCTGGTCCGCCGCCGTCATGGAGCTGGGCGCCCTCGTGTGCACCGCGCGCGCCCCGCGCTGCGACCAGTGCCCCTGGCGCGATCGCTGCGCCTGGCTCGCCGCCGGCCAGCCGGCCGACGAGCACGCCTCCCGGCGCCGCACCCAGTCCTGGCACGGCACGGACCGCCAGGCCCGCGGCCTTGTCATGGCTCGGCTGCGCGAGGCACCGGCGGGGACTGCGGTGGGACGCGAGGTCCTGCTCCAAGCCGCCGCGCTCGCGGGCTCCCGGGGCGCGGAGCCCGCCGATGGGCCGACGCGCGCGGACCGGGCGGGGCGAGCCGACCGGGACCAGGGTCACCGGGCCGACCATGTGGCTCCGGCAGGCCGGTCAGGCGTGGCGGGCAGGGCCGACCGGGTGGGGCGTCCTGACCAGGTGGATCCGGACCAGCCTCAGCGGGTCTTGGCTGGTTTGCTTGCTGATGGGCTTATCAGCACCGGTGATGGTGGTGGGACCTACTGTCTGCCTTGACCGGCGTCCTCGTGCCTGCGGAGGCTGTCGTTTTGCTCTGGAGCGTGCGGTGGGTCGTCGTTGCGTTCGGCAGCGAGGCGAGGTGTTCGGCGGGGTTGGTGGGGTTAGTGGCCCATGGCTTCCTCGGCGTCGTCGGTCAGGATGGAGGTCAGGCGGATGAGGGTGAAGGGGGTGGAGGTCTCGGTGGTGGTGATGGTGCCGGTCACGGGCCTGGTGGTGCTCTGGCCGTCGATGGTGTAGGTGGCGGCCCAGGTGGTGGTCAGGCTGACGACCACGTCCGTCTCGCGTTTGTGGTAGCGGTGGACCACGCTCTGGTGGGGGTAGGGCCGGCCCGGGTCGGTGGTGGTGGTGCTGGTGCCGTCGCCCCAGCTCCAGGTGTAGGAGATGGGCGTGGCCACCACCGTGACCGTCGTGCCGGCGATGGTGGTGGTCAGGGTCCGGGGTGAGGGGTTGGTGTAGACGATCAGGTCCATGGTCACGATCACCTGGTCCCCGGGTGGCTGGCGCACCAGGCCCGAGCCGCCGACCAGCAGGGTGGACACGTCCGAGGCGGTCAGGCTTACGGGCGCGCCGGCCTCAGCGGCGGCTGGCTGCCCAGCAGGCTCTGGGGCCGGCGGGCACAACCGTCCCAGAGCCTTGGTCAGCACACCGACCTGGACCTCACCGGCGGTAGGCGTGCACGCACTCCACCCGCGACCAGCAGACACCGCGGCCGCATCCTGCGCCAGAGGAACATAACCCCCAGACACCGGCGCAGGCGCACCAGAGCCCGGAGCCGGAACCGTGGTCTGGCTCGTCGAGGTGACAGTCGCCCGGTCCCCTTCGGCGTGAGTTGACCATACGGTGTCGTCGTCTGCGGGTGGTACCGGGGTGGCGAGGATGAGGCTGAGGACGGTCGGGACGGTGAGCCAGGGCAGTGACGTCATCGGATCTCACCCGCTTCGACGATCCAGGTCTTTCCGTCCCAGCGCAGCTGGAGAACGAACGTGATGTCCTCGGCCGCGAGGGTGCTAGTGCCCCCGGAGCCGTCGTGCTCGACGGTCTCGGGATGGGTGGCGTGGAGGGTGATGAGCCAGATGTTGAGGTCGGTGTCGGCGGCCCCGTAGGTGGTGGGGGTGACCTCCTGCTCCCAGGGGTCGGTCCACCCACCGGCGTCGTGTAGCTCAATTGCATAGTCGGTGACACTGGTGCAGAAGATGCAGTGTGGGTCGCTCATGGCCTGCCAGGCGCTCAGGTCTCCCGTGGCGTAGACATAGCGCAAGAGGGACAGGTAGTACTCGGCGGCGGCGATGGCGCCCTCGGGGGTGAACTGGTCGATGGTGGCGGGCCGCTCGGGTGCGGGCGTGGCCAGGGCCGCCTCACGCAGGGCCTGCTCCTCAGCCGACAGCAGGCTTGACAACGACGACGTCGACGTCGGCGTCGGCTCAGGCGTGAGCTCAGGCGTGGGTGTGGTGGTGGGTGGCCGGTAGCTGGAGGCCACCGACGTCTCCCACGGGTAGGGATCGCGCGGCCGGTGGCTGCTCCACCAGCGCGCCGCCCCGGCCCCAGCAGCAGCACACACCACCACGAGCACGACCATGAGCACCAGGAACCGCCGCCACGCACGCCGCGCCTGAGCCACGGCCTCGACGTCGTCGGCCTGCCCACCACGCACGCCACCGACCAGACCGCACGAGTCGGCCACGCCGGCCAGGCCGGGCTCGTCGGCCCTACCGTGCGGGTCGGGCCGCAGGAAACGAAGGCTCATCAGGGATCACCACCAGGGGGGAGCGTCAAAAGAAAGAGAAAGAGGGACACCCGGGGGACACAAGGGAGGCACCATCGCCCCTGCCCCCGGGCCAGGAACACCCCGAGCCTAACCACGCCACCACCACAACCACCACCACAAACCCACCACCTGTGGACAACCTGCTACGTCGCGGCGGGTCGGGACCGATTGTGTCCCTGGCCAGCCACCTGTGGATCCCCCAGACCAAGTACCCCTCAGGCGACCCCACCCAACCCTTCGCCGTCGGTCGGGGCGGGGACTCGGCGGGGCGCTGAGGCAGCGTTGTCGCCCGTCGGTAGGCTCAGCCCATGGCTCCCGGACGCAGCTCGCAGGACGACGCACGCCGTCGGACGCAGAAGCCCGCCCACAATCGGGCGCCCGGGTCCGCACACGGATCCAGAACTTCCCGCGGCACGGGCGGTGCGACGTCGGCAGGACGGTCCGCTGGAGCAACCGGCGCGGGGCGCTCGGGCTCTTCGGCCGGTACCCCTGGCCGCCCCACCGGCACCGGTCGTCCCTCCGGCGCTGGCCGCCCCACCGGAACCGGCCGCGCGCATGCCCAGCGCGTGCCACGCACCGCCCGGCCCAGCGCCTCCGCCCGCCGCACGGGCGAGGCACAGCGGGACCCCCGAACCAGTCGCCAGACCGCAGGGCCCGCCGAGCGCCGACGCACGGGAAGCCCCGGCCACCCCGCCGCCGCAAGTCCCGCCCACCGGAGCCGGGCTCGCACCGGGGACCGCCCCTCCCAGGGACGCCACCCCGTCGCACGTTCCCAGACACGCCCCGCCGCACGACGCGGTCGCACCCCCCGGCAGAAGCCGCGCCAACCCCGCTACTGGCTGCGCTGGCTTCTCGTCATCGGCGTCGTCATCGCGATCCTGGCGGCGGGCTCCTACGCGATCCTCGCCGCCGCGACCTGGACGCGGGACACGATCCGCGAGCAGGACGAGCAACAGGCAGCCGAGGCGGTCGTCACCGTCTACCCCGACCCCGTCGCCTGCTCCGCGGAGCAGCTCGAGGTTGTCACCAGCGCCCCCACGATGGTTGCGACCGGTGCGGGCCTGAGCGTCAACGCCACGCTGACCAACAAGGGTTCAGAGGCCTGCCTGCTTGATGTCGGCGGAGCGAGCCTCGGTCTCGTCATCACCTCGGGCGGCGTCGGGCAGTGGAACTCGCTCTCCTGCCCGGCCGAGCCCACGCAGCGCCTGCTCCTCGTGAACGCGGGGGAAAGCGCGACGGCGACTCTGACCTGGGACGGGCGTGTGAGCACCGGGCAGTGCGCGCCAACTGGTGGAGCCTCCGAGGCGCCCGCGCCGACTCAGGCCCCCGAGTCGACCGCACCTACTGAGGCTGCTGAAGGTGAGGCAGGTGCCGACGGCGAGGCAGGCGCCGAGGGTGAGACAGGCGGGCCGACTACTCCCGCTGCCGATCCCTCGGTCGCCACGGAGGGCACCTACGTCCTCCACCTCGAGTTGGGTGGCGTTGCGGTCACCGGGGAGCACGTCTTCATCATCGGCTGAGGTCGGACCCGTTGGCGACTGCGGCGTCATGGGCTGCGTCTCCACTGGCGACGGCGGCCCCACTGGTTGCGGGCCGGGCGGGCCTGAGGAGCGGGTCAGCCGAAACGGTCGATGAGGGAGGCCTCAGCAAGACGGGACAGGCCGTCGCGCACCGTGCGGGCCCTGCGCGCCCCGACGCCGTCGACCGCCTGCAGCTCCTCGACCGTGGCCCCGAGGATCCCCTGCAGGGATCCCCAGTGCTCGGCGATCTCCCGCGCCGTCACCAGCGGCAGTCGGGGGATCTTCGACATCAGCCGCAGGCCCCGGGGCGACAGGGAGGCATCGAGGTCCTGGCCGTCGGGGCCACCCAGCCCCATGGAGCGGGCGACCATCGCCAGGTCGAGCAGGGCGGGGGCCCCGACCCACTTGAGACGGGCGTCGACGGTGGCGGTGTCGAGATCCGCGGGCAGGTAGTCAGACAGGAGGAACTCGCGCTCGGCCATGAGTCCGCGCGTCAGCTCCTCGTGCTGCAGGGCCAGGAGCCGGCCGTCGGTGCCGAGCTCGATGACGTAGTCGTCGATGTCGGAGGCGATACGACGCACCATCTCCAGCAGTTGCAGGACGGTGGCGACGTCGCGGACGGTGACCATGTCCTCGATCTCCAAGGTGTCCAGCCCCGAGGAGGTACGGGCCAACCGCGTCGTGTAGCGCTCCAGGATGGCCAGGGCCTGGTTGGTGCGCGCGAGGATCGCCTCGCTCGGCTCGATGACGTGCCGGATGCCATCGACGTACAGGGAGATGATCTGCATCGACTGGGACACGGACAACACTGGATAACCGGTCTGACGCGCGACCCGCTCGGCCGTGCGGTGGCGCATGCCGGCCTCGCTCGTCTCGATGGAGGAGTTGGGCATGAGCTGGACGTTGGCCAGGCGGATGCGGT
Organism: Actinomyces respiraculi; assembly: GCF_014595995.2. Lineage (NCBI taxonomy): Bacteria > Bacillati > Actinomycetota > Actinomycetes > Actinomycetales > Actinomycetaceae > Actinomyces > Actinomyces respiraculi. Next base: position 2,438,997 of record NZ_CP063989.1, on the reverse strand, counting down.
TCGCGTCCCGGTCGATGACGACGGCACCGTCCATCTTGGACAGCTCGCGCAGGCGCGCGGCGGAGAGCTCGACGTCGAGGGTGAAGCCGCCCGAGGAGATGGCCTCGACGGTCTCGTCGAAGCCGAGCACGATGATCGCGCCGGTGCGGCCGCGCAGAATGCGCTCGAGTCCGTCGCGCAGGACGGTGCCGGGGGCGATGAGGGCGAGCGTGTCGCGCAGGGATCTCGCGTGGGCGTTGGTCATGAGGGGTCTCCTGGGTGGCGGCGCCCGATGGCCGGGCCTGCGTCCGTGGGCATCGTATCCGGGGGCCTCGGGCGGTACGCATCGGCCTGAAGTAGGAGGTTGGGGTGCGAAGTTAGCGTTGAGGGCTGAGCTTCCGCGCTGAGACCTGAGCCGAGCATCAGGGCTCAGCATGGCGGGTCGGGGCTGACGGGGCTCAGTGGGCTTACGTGAGGCCTGAGCGTTTGGTCCCACCTGAGGCGATGGCGCTCGGGAGTGACTCGCGTAGCGTGGTGGCGACTCCTATGGCGACCTGTGTGGTGGGGGTTGCACGCTCACGCTTTTCGGCCTCGGGCGGAATCCGCGGAATTCTGCGGTTTTCTGGTTTGGTGTTCTCGGGTGCCTCGGCTCCCATGTGCATGGGCAGGGCCCATGCACATGGGAGCCGCGGAAGCCATTTTCGGCAAAACGGCCCAATTGGCGGAATACCAATGAAAAGTTCGAATCGGCCAAGTCACATCAGTCACATGAGCGTGCAAGCCTGTCCTGGTGGGGCTCGCCGTCGACCGTGCTGGTGCCGTGTTCGAGGGGTACGTGTCGAGTTCGAGGGTTACGGGCTTGAACTCGCCCCCGATCCCTCGAGCTTGAGGGGTGCAGCCCGGACGACGGTGTGAGCCCGGCCCGCGCCGTAGCCGCCTCCTCGAACTCGCGGGGCACTGTGACCCGGCGGAGGGCACGGTGCCGCTGCTCCACCCGCCTCCTCGAACTCGCGGGGCACTGAGGTCCCGCGGTGGCCGGATACCCCGCCGGTGGCCCCTATCAGGGGTGTCGTGTCCACCGCGCGGACATGAGACCGACGACCACGCGCACCCAGCCGAGGAATCCGCATGATTCCGCGGACGCCCCCAACACCGTCGGCACGACAGCCCGCCCATGTCCGCCCGGTGGACACCCTCACCCCCAGGCACCCCGCCGAACTCTTCGGTTCGCTCTCGAAAGTACGGTCTTTTGCCGTACGTTCGAGAGCAAACCGAAGAGTTGGAGGCTGGCAGCAGGGCTCAGCGGGGGAGGTGGGTGTGAGTGCGCAAAGCGGCGGCCGGGCGGGGGCTCAGCGGGGTGTGAGTGCGCAAAGCGGCGGCTGGGCAGGAGGAGTCAGCCGCGGGGGAGGGCCGCGCCGATGGCCTCGCCGAGGTGGCTCACCGGCAGGACCTGCATCCCGGGCACCGGCCTGAGCTCGGCCGAGCCGGCCAGCGGCACGATCGCCCGGTCGAAGCCCAGGCGGGCCGCCTCCGCCAGACGCCGCTGAATCCCCACCGTCGCCCGCACCTCCCCGGTCAGGCCCACCTCCCCAAACGCCACGAGCCCCGCGGGCGTGGGCAGGTTCCGGGCGGCGGAGACAACGGCGATCGCCACCGGCAGGTCCGTGGCGGGTTCCCCCGTCCTGGCCCCGCCCACCGTGGACAGGTAGACGTCCGCACTGGAGGTGTCCACACGCATGCGCGCCTGCAGGACCGCCAGCGCCATCGCCACACGCGAGTGGTCCAGGCCCGAGGTGGTGCGCCGCGGGGAGCCCGCGTGCGTGGCGGCGACGAGAGCCTGGACCTCCACCGGCATGGGACGGCGCCCCTCAAGGGTGACGGTCGCGCACGTGCCTGGGACCTCGGAGCGGGCGGAGGACAGGAACAGGCCACTCGGGTCCTCCAGGCCGACGATGCCCCGGTCCCCGAGGTCGAAGCAGCCGACCTCGTCCGTGGGCCCATAGCGGTTCTTCGCGGCGCGCAGCAGACGCAGGCGCGCATGCCGGGCCCCCTCGAACTGGCAGACGACGTCGACCAGGTGCTCGAGGACGCGCGGCCCCGCGATCCCGCCGTCCTTCGTCACGTGCCCGACCAGGAGCACGGGGATGCCCCGCTCCTTGGCGACGGCGATGAGCGTACCGGCCACAGCCCGCACCTGGGTGACGCCGCCGGCGGAGCCCTCCACCTGGGCCGAGGCGATGGTCTGGACCGAGTCGACAACGAGCAGGGAGGGCCCGGTGTCCTCGATGTGGCCGAGGAGCGCGCCCAGCTCGGTCTCGCTGGCGAGCAGGAGAGCCGGGTCGATGGCCTCGATGCGCTCGGCGCGCAGCCGCACCTGGCTGGCGGACTCCTCGCCGGTGACATACAGGACAGGCCCCTCGCCGCGCTCGCGGGAGACGGCCGCGGCCTTGGCGGCGACGTCGAGCAGCAGGGTGGACTTGCCGACGCCGGGCTCCCCGGCCAGCAGAACGACGGCGCCGGGCACGATCCCTCCGCCGAGCACGCGGTCGAGCTCACCAACCCCGGTGGGTCGGGCGCGGGCCGCCTCAGCCGAGACCTCACCGATGGGTTGCGCGGGCACATCCGGGCGCACGGCTGCGGCTCGCGCCAGGGCAGCACCGCCCATGGCGGGAGCACCGACGGCGGGAGCACCGACGGCGGGAGCCTCGACGAACTCCGTGAGCGTGCCCCACGCCTTGCACTCGCGGCACTGCCCGAGCCACTTGGGGCTCTCCCAGCCGCACTCAGTGCAGATGTAGGACGTGCGCGCCTTCTTCGAGGTGCTGGAGCGGGCAGGTGAGGGGCTCATGGTGGCAAGCCTAGGAGGAGGCTCTGATACGAACACCGTCCCGAGCGGCGACGTGGGGCCCGCTCGGGACGGTGATCTGAGTGCTCTTAGTTGCCGTAGGACGTGGGAGCCTGGCCCGGCTGGCCGTAGGGGGCCGCCGTCCCGGGCTGCCCGGGCTGCGGCTGGGGGGAGCCCGGCTGGGAGTAGCCGACCGTCGCCGGAGCGGTGCCGACGGCGGAGGCCACCGGCTGACGGGTCACCGGGTCGTAGCCGAGGGCGGCGGTCAGGGCCGCCCGGTCGCGCTTGCGCACGAGCTGCGGGGCCGCCTTCAGGATCCCGGCGTCGATCACGCGAGCCAGCAACAGCAGGAGCAGCAGAGGGAGGAGAAGGATGGCGATCGGGATGCGGGAGATGTGCTTGCCGATCTCTATGTAGAGCCACCAAGCGGCAGGAAGCCCGAGGAGCAGACACACGGCCGTGAGGATCCAGTAGTACTTCGAGCGCGGTTCGGTCGGCTTGTTCGGGGAGGCGGCCACGGAATGCTCCTAGGGTCGTGCGTGAAGGTGCGGGCACAGCATCTGTCCTCGCACGCACGATGGGCAAGAGGAGCGTACGGGGAGCACTCCCCGTACGCTCCACGCGCGCGGCCCGGCGGCCAGTCAGTGCTGGCCAGTAGTCATCAGTGCTGGCCGTAGACGTTCTGGTAGCGGTCGTTGAGACGGTCCACGAGGTCCTGGGGGATGAGGTGAATCTCACCGCCCTGCCGGGCAATGTGCACGGTGCGCGCGACCTCCTCGCACATGACCGCAGCCTTGACCGCGGCGCGCGCGTCCTTACCGACGGTGAAGGGGCCGTGGTTGGCCATGAGGACCGCCGGGGACGTCGAGCCACGCAGCGTCTCGACAATGCCGCGCCCGATCGAGTCGTCGCCGATGAGGGCGAAGGGGCCCACGGGGATCTCGCCGCCGAACTCGTCGCCCATCATCGTCAGGGCGCAGGGGATGGGCTCTCGGCGGGCGGCCCAGGCGGTGGCGTAGGTCGAGTGCGTGTGCACGACGCCGCCCACGCCCTCCATGTTGCGGTAGACGTAGGCGTGCGCCGCCGTGTCCGAGGACGGGGCGAGGGAGTCGGGGGTGCCGTCGACGATCTTCTCGCCGTCGAGGGTGCACACCACCATGTTGTCGGTGCCGAGCTCGTCGTAGGAGACGCCGGAGGGCTTGATGACGAACAGGGCTGTCGGGACGCCGTCGAGCACGACCCGCTCGGAGACGTTTCCGGCGGTCCACACGACCAGGCCCCAGCGGGGCAGCTCGGCGTGCAGGTCGGCGACCTTCTGGCGGGTGGCGGCGACGGCGGCCTGGAGGTCGGCGTCGAGCTCGGCGAGGACGATCTTCTCGGACATGGGTTCTTCCTGGACGGTGCTCGGGTGGGTGGTGCTGGACCGTGACGACGACGGCGTCGGAGTCCGATGTGAACGTTCACGTTCTGGGGGCCAGGCTACCCCCACCCGTGGTCCCGAGAACAGGGGACCGCGGGCCGGGTGCGCACCGTGACCCCAAGGGCGGGAGCCGACGGGCGGCGGGCCTGCGGGCGGCGAGTCTGCGGGCGGCGGGCCTGCGGGCGGCGGGCCTGCCGGTGCGTCGTCGGGACCCGCGGACAGTGCCCGCCCGGCCCGGCCCCACACCCCGTCCCGCTCAGCAGGTGCAGGCCAAGGGCCCGGCGGGCCCCTCGATCACCGTCAACGGCGTACCGAAGACATCGGAGAGGACCTCGTCGCGCATGATCTCGGCGGGCGTGCCGCTGTAGGCCACCGTGCCGTTCTTGAGGGCGACGATGCGCTCGGCGTAGCGCGCCGCGATGTTGACGTCATGCAGCACCACGAGGATCGTGCGGCCGAACTCGCGGGCCGCCCGCTCAAGGTGCTGCATCATCTCCACGCTGTGGGCGATGTCGAGGTTGTTGAGCGGCTCGTCCAGCAGCACGTAGTCGGTCTCCTGGCACAGCACCATCCCCACATAGGCCCGCTGACGCTGACCGCCCGAGAGCTCGTCGAGGTAACGCCCCTCCAGCTCGGTCAGCGCCAGGAAGTCGATGTAGCGCGAGATGATCTCCTCGTCGTCGGCCGTCAGCCGCCCGTGCGAGTAGGGGAAGCGCCCGAAGCCCACCAGCTGGCGCACGGTGAGCCGGGAGACGAAGTGGTTCTCCTGACGCAGGATGGACAGCACGGTGGCCAGTTGGGAGGAACGGGTCGAGGACACGTCCAGCCCCGCCACGGTGATGACGCCCTCGTCCAGGCCCAGCAGCCGCCCCGTCATCATCAGCAGGGTGGACTTGCCGGCACCGTTGGGGCCGATGAAGGCCGTGATCCCGCCAGCCGGGATGTCCAGGTCCACCGGCCCGATGCGCACGGTGTCGCCCGATGAGGTGTAGACCTTGGCGACCTTGCTCAGGCTGATCACAGGCGCCCCTTTCGCAGGATGACAACGAGGAAGGTGAGCCCGCCCACGAGCTCGATAATGATGGACACCACGCCCTGGGCGGCGAAGACGTGGCGCATGAGGAAGTAGGCGCCGGTGAGCACCAGCACCCCCAGGGACACGGCCATCGGAAGCACGTAACGGTGATCGAAGGTGCCCGAGAACTGGTAGGCGAGCGTCGAGACGAGGAAGCCCAGGAAGGTCATGGGCCCCACCAGGGCTGTTGAGGTGGCCATGAGGACTGAGACCACCACGAGCACGGCCACGCTCCAGCGCCGGTGGCTCACCCCCAGGTTCGTTGCCGTCTCGCGCCCGAGCGCCAGGATGTTGAGCCGGCGTGACCACACGGCCAGGGCGATCACCGCGAGCGCTACCACGGGGATGGCGATCGGGTAGTAGTCGGGGTCGGCGTTGTTGACGGAGCCGAACAGGCGTGCGGTGAGCACGTCGAACTCGCTTGGCGTCAGCAGGCGTTGCATGAAGGTGGACACCGATCCCAGGCCGGCGCCGATGACGACGCCGAGCAGCAGCATGGCGTGCAGCGTGGCCCGGCGGCTGGTGAGCAGCCAGGAGTACAGCAGCAGGCACAGGGCGACCATGAGCACCAGCTGGCCCACGAAGGTCGTCGTTGTGCGGGCCGCGGTCAGGCCCGCCGCCCCCAGGAAGAACACGGTCGAGGTGTGGATCGCGCGGTACAGGGCCTCGAAACCCATGATCGACGGCGTGAGGATCCGGTTGCCCGTGACCGTCTGGAAGGCCACGGTGGCCATGGCCTGGCACACGGCGACGATGAGCATGGCGATGACGGCGTTGGCGCGCCGCTGCGCGATGAGCCAGAAGCCGCGTGTGCCGGGCTCCATGGGGTTGTCCCAGGCCAGCAGGCCGAGGCAGAACAGCAGGGCGAGCGTGGTCACCACCAGGAAGGTCAGCCACCAGCGGCGCCGGGCGGACGCCGTCGGAAATGCCCCGGAGCCGTAAGAGGGCCGACGGCGGGTGGTCGAGTCCGGTTCGGACGGCAGGGTGGGCAGTGCGTGAGTGGTGCTCATGCCCCACTCCTGCGGGTGCGGCGCACGATGAGGACGATGAAGACGGCGGCCCCGATGACCCCCAGGACCACCGAGACGGGCACCTCGAAGGGGGAGATGATCGTGCGGGCCACCAGGTCGCACACCGTCACCAGGGCGGTGCCGGACAGGCACACCCACGGCAGGTTGGAGCGCAGGTCGTCGCCGCGCGCCATCGACACGAGGTTGGGCACGATGAGTCCCAGGAAGGGCAGGGAGCCGACGACGACGGTCACCACCCCGGTGGCCAGCGCAATGAGCGCGGTGGCAATGAGGACCATCTGCTGGTAGCTCACGCCGACGGCGGTGGCGACGTCCTCGCCCAGGCCCGCGACGGTCAGCCGGTCCGCCAGGACGACGACGGCGGCCACGGCCAGCAGGACCAGCCACAGCACCTCGTACTGGCCGCGGTAGACCGAGGTGAAGGAGCCCTGGAACCACACGCCCAGGGATTGCAGGCTGTTGGTCTCAAGCGCCAGGAAGGTGGAGACCGCGCTGACTACTGCTCCCAGCATGATGCCCATGATCGGCACCAGCAGGGAGGAGCGCAGCGAGACCCGGCGCAGCAGCAGGAAGAAGACCATCGTGCCGATGAAGGCGAAGCCGACGGCGACCGCCATGCGGCTCAGGATGGTGGCGTGCGGGGCCACGATCATGACGGTGAGCAGGCCCAGGCCCGCCCACTCGGTGGTGCCCGTGGTGGTGGGCTCGACGAAGCGGTTCTGGGTGATGAGCTGCATGACCAGACCGGACAGTGACATGGCGGCGCCCGACAGGACGAGGGCGATCGTGCGTGGGATGCGCACGGTGCGGAACAGCTCCCAGCCGTCGTCGTGGGACAGGATCGAGTACTCGCCGGTGGCCAGGCTCAGGCCTAACAGGGCGGTGGTGAGCGCCAGGGCGAGGAGGAAGGGGAGGCCCAGGCGGCTGCGGGTGCGTACGGGGGTGTCCCGTCCGGCCCGCGCGGGGGCCGGACGGGACGGTGCCAAGAGGGTCATCTCAGGTAGGCGGGGTGGCGGGCTCAGCCCGTCTCAGCCCTTCGCGCCGGAGAAGGCCGTGGCGAGGGAGTCCATGATCTCGGTGTAGGTGAGGATGGACTCGTTGGTGTAGGTGTCCGCCGGGGCGTAGACGATGTGGCCGGAGGTCACGGCCGTGACGTTCTGCAGGGCGGCGTTGCCGGCGATGACCTGCTCGGCGGGGGTGTAGCCGTCCTTGGCGGACTTGATGGCGGCGTCGCGGTCGAGGACGAGGATCCAGTCGGGGTTGGACTCGGCGATGGCCTCGACGGAGATGTCGTCGCCCTTGTGGTCGTTGGTGGCGCCGGCGACCTCCAGGGCGGGCGTGAGGCCGAGCATGTCGAAGATCGGGCCGAAGGTGCGGCCCACGTGGGGGGCGATGTAGCCGATCTCGCCGCCCGAGACGTTGACGGCCATGACCGTGGAGGTGCCGTCGTAGGCGCTCTTGGCCTTGTCGGTGGCCTTGTGGAAGCTGTCCACGATGGCCTTGGCCTCGTCCTGCTTGGAGAAGATCTCGCCCAGGCCGGTGACGTGGCGGACGAGCTCGGAGGCGAAGTCCTCGCCGTCGCGCGGCTCGAGGTCGACCAGGGGAGTGCCCTCGGTGAGGGCGGCGATGTCCTCGTTGAACTGGCTGAAGCGCTGACCGGAGATGATGACGTCGGGCTCGGCGGCAACCAGGGCCTCGAGGTTCGGCTCGCGGTGGTTGCCGATGTCGACGACGTCCTCGCCGTCGAAGGCGGTGACGGTGGCGGGGATGAGTGGCTTGGGGGCGGCCACCAGGCTCACGCCCCAGGTCGCCAGGATCTCGAAGGAACGGTTGTCCAGGCAGACGGGGCGCTTGACCGGCAGAGCCACCTCGACGTCGCCGGTGTTGGTGGCGAGGGTGACGGAGGTCGGGGCGGCGGAGGCCTGGGTGCCCGGCGCTGAGGCCTCGGCACCGGCCGGTGAGGCCCCGGACGCGGCGTCGTTGGAGCCGGAACAGGCTGCCAGGGTCAGGGCGGTGGCCGTCGAGACGGTCAGGGCGACGAAGCTGCGGCGGGTGATGGTCATGAGGCTCCTCTGCGGATCGGGGGAGTAGGTGCAAGCAATGCAAGGCTCACCTAAGCGATATTCAACCTAGGGCAGATTCCTAAATTTGCGCAAATCAGGTTCCGCTCTGCGGACGGCCGTGAGCGCAGTGGCACCTGCGGTGCAGCGAATGGGGGGTGGTCGGCGCGAGTGAGCGCGGCGAAGGGCCCCGCGCCGGAGCGATCCGACGCGGGGCCCTTGGTGCTCTGCAGCTGCCTCGCTCACATCTGGGCGAGGGCCTCCTTGGCGACGTCCGCGACGTGCTCGCCGGTGAAGCCGTACTCCTTGAACAGGTACGTGCCCGCGGCCGAGGCCCCGAAGTGGTCGAGGGAGACGATCGCACCGCTCGCGCCGACGATCTCACGCCAGCCCATGGCGATCCCGGCCTCGATGGAGACCTTGACGGCGCTGGACGGCAGCACCTCGGCCCGGTAGGCCTCGTCCTGCTCCGCGAACCACTCCAGGCAGGGGGCGGAGACCACGCGGGTGGGGGTGCCGGCCTCCTGCAGGATCTCGCGGGCGGCCGCGGCGACGGCGACCTCCGATCCCGTCGCGATGAGGACGACGGCGGGCGTCGTGACCTCGTCGTGGCAGTCCGTGGCCTCCAGGAGGGTGTAGGCCCCCCTGGGCACGCCCCCGGCGGCGGCCTCGGCAGTGGCCGTCACCGGCAGGTTCTGACGCGACAGGACGATGCCGGCCGGCTTGGAGCGGCGCGAGAGGATCGTGCGCCAGGCGGCCGCCGTCTCGTTGGCGTCACCGGGACGCACGACGTCGAGACCCGGGATCGCGCGCAGCGAGGCCAGGTGCTCGATCGGCTGGTGGGTGGGGCCGTCCTCGCCGACGCCGATGGAGTCGTGCGTCCACACGAAGATGGTGTCCAGGCCCATGAGGGCTGCCAGGCGCACGGCGGGGCGCATGTAGTCGGCGAAGACCATGAAGGTGCCGCCGTAGGCGCGGGTCAGGCGGTCCAGGGCGATGCCGTTGAGGATGCCGCCCATCGCGTGCTCGCGGATGCCGAAGTGCAGGACGCGGCCGTAGGGGCCGTCGCCCTCCTTCTGGGCGAGGGAGGTGGGCAGGAAGGAGCCGGCGCCGGCGATCGACGTGTTGTTCGAGCCCGCGAGGTCGGCCGAGCCGCCCCACAGCTCGGGCATGACGGTGCCGATGGCGGACAGGACCTTGCCGGAGGCCGCGCGGGTGGCGATCGAGGCCCCGACCTCCCAGGTGGGCAGCACCTCGTCCAGGCCCTCGGGCGGCTCCTGGGCCTGGAGGCGTGTCAGCAGCGCCGCACCCTCAGGGTTGGCGGCCCTCCACGCCTCGAAGCGGGCGTCCCAGTCCTCGTGGGCCGCACGGGCCTTGGCCGCCGCGTGCTCGCGCGTGTAGTCGAGGATCCCGGCGGTCTGGAAGGAGGTCTCCGGGTCCAGGCCGAGAGCCGTCTTCAGTCCCGCGACCTCCTCGGCGCCGAGCCTGGCACCGTGGGAGCCCTCCGTGCCCTGCTTCGTGGGCGAGGGCCAGGCGATGATCGTGTGCAGGCGGATGAGGGAGGGCTTCGTCGTCTCGGCGCGGGCCGCGACCAGGGCCTCGTGCAGGGCCGTGTAGTCCTCGGCGTACTCGGTGCCACCGTGGGTCCAGTCGACGTCCAGGACCTGCCAGCCGTAGGCCTCGAAACGGGCGGTGGGGTCCTCGCCGAAGGCGATGTCCGTATTGCCCTCGATGGAGATGTCGTTGTCGTCGTAGATGGCGATGAGGTTGCCCAGCTCCTGGGTGCCCGCCAGGGAGGCGGCCTCCGCGGTGACGCCCTCCTGCATGCAGCCGTCGCCCAGGATCGTGTACACGTAGTGGTCGAAGACGGACTCGCCGGCCGGGGTGGCGGGGTCGAGCAGCCCGTGCTCGTAGCGGGCCGCCATGGCCAGGCCGACGGCGTTGGAGAAGCCGGCGCCCAGCGGACCGGTCGTCGTCTCGACGCCGGTGGTGTGCCCGTACTCCGGGTGGCCGGGGGTCAGGGAGCCCGCGGTGCGAAGGGCGGCCAAGTCCTCGATCTCGAGGCCGTAGCCGGCCAGGGTGAGCTGGGCGTACTGGAGCATCGAGGCGTGGCCCGCGGACAGGACGAAGCGGTCGCGGCCGAGCCAGTGGGCGTCAGACGGGTCGCCCTTCATCTCGTACTGGTAGAGCAGGTAGGCGACGCCCGCCAGGGAGATCGGGGTGCCGGGGTGGCCGGATCCTGCCTTCTCGACGGCGTCGGCGGCCAGTGCCTTGGAGACGTTGATGGCCGTGAGGTCGTCGTCGGTGAGCGCGAAATGCTCGGTGCTCATGCAGGTGCTCCTTTGTGATGAGTCAGTGAGGTCGGTGGGCGGGGCGTGGTGCCGCTGCAAGGTCTCGAGCCGATCCTCCCCCGACGGCGGCGCGCGGGGCAACGGCAGGCGTGCCGGTGTGGGGCGGAGGCCCGGTGGTGCGGTCACCCCGGTGAGCGGCCCGGGGTTGGCGCGCAGGGGCGAGGAGAGACGCGCCTCGATGGAAGACCGGCTGGATTCGGCGCGTCACGGGCTCGGCGCTCGCATCGTGACGGAGCTTCGTGGACAGCAGGTCCAGAGCGGCTCGTGTCACCGCCGTGACATCGGCGTCGTAGTAGGAGTAGTCCAGGGGTGCGTGCGAGGAGTCGGCGGGGCCGCTCGCCCCGATGAGGGAGACGTCGGCGCCTGGTACGACTCCGAGCATCATGAGGGCGATGACGGCGTCCTCGGCCGACGCACCAGGTGCGATGATGTAAGCGTTCGGGGCTGTTCCGGTGGTGAGCAGGGTCTCCAGCCCTGTGCGCATCGGCAGGTAGCCGCGCGCGACGTCGATCCATGTCAGCTCGAGCCTGCCCTCGGCCGCCTCGCGCAGAGCGGTGTTGAAGCGTCGGAGAAACCCCATGGGCCTCATGTGTTCCGACGAGGGGCCGATGACGGTGGCGCGCTCGTGGGGGACTTCCAGCAGGTGATTGACGCATTGGCGCGCGATCTCCTCAAAGTCTGTGTCGAGCGAGGTGACTCCCTCGCAGTCGGCGCTCAGGCCGATGAAAACTGAGGGGATTCGGGAGTGGCGGGCGGCCTCGACCCGAGGGTCCTTCTCCAGCACGTCCATCACGATGAGTCCCTCGCACTGGGCGGAGTCAATGAGTCGCCGGATGCTGTCGATCCCCTCCTCGCTGTTGCTGAGGAGGAGTTCGTACCCGTGGCGTCGGCACTCACGGGCGAGGTTGACGATGTAGCGGTACTGGTTGGGGGTGTCGGTGTAGTCGTGGTAGGGCACCACGAGCCCGAGAATGCCGGAGCGGCGGCTGCGCAGCGCCCGGGCGCTGGCGTGGGGCTGGTAACCGAGTTCCTCCATAGCGGCCATGACGCGAGCCTCGGTGTCGGGAGCAACGAACCTCTTGCCGCTCAAGACGTAGGAGACGGTCGACTGGGAGACGCCTGCAGCCGCTGCGACGTCGCGGCTAGTTGGGTAAGAAGGCACCTGCTGGCTCCGGCTGGTCGAGATGGACGTTGAGAGAACCTCTTGCGGAGCGTACGTCTCAACGATACGTTTGTTGCACGGCGCACAGCGAAGGGGCTGGGTGCCATCTCAGTGCAACATCGTCTCGACGGCAAGACTATCGCTACGAATACGTGTGCGCATACGTATCGATCCAGCGCTGTCACACCACGAGGCGAGGGATGGAGCTACGCATGTCCACGTCTTCCCGAAACCTCCTCAACCGTCGTCACGCCCTGCGGGGCGCTGCGCTGGCTGCGCTCGCGCTCCCGCTCGCTGCCTGCGGCTCAGGCTCCGGCGGCTCGTCCGACGAGACCACCTCCCTCACGGTCCTCGACTACTATGCCGACGACCCCGACAACGGGATCTTCCAGTCCGCTCTTGAGGCTGCCGCGCAGAAGGTCGGAGTCACCATCAAGCGTGAGGCGGTTAACGGCACCGGCCTGATCCAGAAGGTGCTCCAGATGATCTCCTCGAGGACCCTGCCCGACCTTCTCATGCTCGACAACCCCGATCTCCAGCAGATCGCCGCCACCGGCGCCCTCGTTCCACTCACGAGCCTCGGCTTCTCCGCCGACGGCTTCATCGACGGCTTTGTCGGTGCGGGCACCTACGGTGACGAGCTCTACGCCATGGGGCCGTGCGCCAACACGCTCGGCCTGTACTACGACCAGGACGCGCTCTCGCAGGCGGGCCTCGAGGTCCCCACGACCTGGGACGAGCTCAAGGCCGCAGCGCAGGCGCTCACCACGGGGGACCGTTACGGCATCGCCTTCTGCGCCAAGGCCTCCTACGAGGGCTCCTGGCAGTTCCTGCCCTTCTTCTGGTCCGCCGGCGCTGACGAGACCGACATCGCCACCCAGGAGGCGGCCGGAGCGCTCCAGCTGTGGGTCGACCTCGTGAACAACGGCTGGGCCTCCCAGGGCGTGCTCAATTGGTCCCAGATCGAGGTCGGGGAGCAGTTCACCTCCCGCAAAGCCGCGATGGTCATTGACGGACCGTGGCTGACCACCACCTTCGAGAACTCCGACGTCAACTGGGCGGTGGCCGAGATCCCCGTGCCCCGTGCGGGCGACACGTCCGTCTCGCCATTGGGTGGCGAGATGTGGACGATCCCCGAGACCGGGGACCCGACGCGTCAGGCCAAGGCCATGGAGCTGCTCACGGTGCTCCTCAGCGATGACTCGATCCTCGAGCTCAACACTACCCGGTACACGATCCCGACGAAGGAGGCCGTCGACGCCGACTACGTCGCCGCGCTTGCGCAGATGGAGCCCCTCGTCACCGCCGTCAACAACGGCCGCTCGCGTACCGCGCAACTCGGTGAGGGGTGGCCCAAGACCGCTGAGGCGCTGTACAACGCCATCCAGTCCGCACTCACGGGTCAGGCTCAGCCGCTGGCCGCTCTTGAGACCGCCAAGGCCGACTTCCTGTCCTGAACCCGCTGAACCGGTGGCTGGGAGCACCCGGTCCCAGCCACCGCAGGTCGGGGAAGGAGCGTGATGATGACCTCGACGACTGAGACACCGGCCCGCCGTGCCATGCGGCTCAAGGAGGAGCTGGCCAAGTGGACCTTCCTCGCCCCGGCGCTGCTTTTCCTCGTGCTGTTCTTCGGCTACCCCATCGTCAAGAACGTGATGATGAGCGTCCAGGAGTACACGACGAGGACCTTTTACACGGGTGAGGCCCCCTGGGTCGGATTCGACAACTACATCGCGGTGGTCAGTTCCTCCGTCTTCGGAACCGCCATGCTCAATACCCTTCTGTTCACGGTCGGGTCGATCGCGGGTCAGTTCACCATCGGCCTGGCGCTGGCCGTCTTCTTCAAGAAGAGGTTCCCCCTCAATGGGGTCATGCGCTCACTCATGCTTCTGCCATGGCTTCTGCCGATGATCGTCTCCAGCGCGATCTGGAAGTGGATGCTGGACAAGGACAGCGGCATCATCAACGAGATTCTCGGGGTGGTCGGTGTCGACGCCGTGCCGTGGCTGACGAGCACGAATGTGGCGCTGGCCGCCGTCGTCATCGTCAACATCTGGTTGGGGATCCCCTTCAACATGACGATCCTGTACAGCGGTCTGCAGGATATTCCTGATGAGCTCTACGAGGCGGCCGCGCTCGACGGCGCCGTCGGTTGGCGGGCCTTCCGCAGCATCACCTGGCCGTTGCTGCGCCCCGTGGTCTCCGTGGTGCTCATCCTGGGGGTCGTCTACACCCTCAAGGTGCTGGACATCATCCTCGGGCTGACCGACGGCGGCCCCGCGAACGCGACGGTCACCCTTGCGACGCAGTCCTACAAGCTCTCTTTCGCCAACTTCGAGTTCGGCCAGGGGGCGGCGCTCGGCAACATCCTCGTCATCATCTCGCTCGTCTTCGCCGTGGTCTACCTGCGGGTGAGTCATGCCGAAAAGGAGGACTGACCCATGAGAAGCACTCGTGCGCGCACCACGGTCCACACGCTTGTGGGTCTGCTTTTTCTCGCTCTCATGCTGTTCCCGGTCTACTGGATGATCAACGCCTCCTTCCAGCCGGGAGTGGCCACCGTTGACCTCGACTGGTTCCCGGTGCACCCGAGCCTCGAGGGCTACCGCAACGCCTTCTCGAGTCAGGGCCCCAACCTCCTGACCAGCCTGGTCGTGGCGATCGGGGCGGTCCTGGTCAGCCTCTCCATCGCCACCCCGGCGGCCTACGCGCTGTCGCTCTACCGTGTGAGAGGCGCGGGTGCGGTGATGTTCGTGCTCCTCCTGAGCCAGATGATCCCCGGGATCGTCATCGCGAACGCGCTCTACGGCGCCTACAACGACCTGGGGATCCTCAATACGACCGTAGGCCTCATTCTCGCCGACTCCGCCCTGGGCATCCCGTTCTCGATCCTCATCATCCAGGCCTTCATGCGGGCGCTCCCCATGTCATTGCTTGAGGCTGCGAGGGTTGACGGAGCCGGACGGATCCGGACCTTCTTCTCGATCGTGCTGCCGCTCAGCCGCAACTCGGTCATCACTGCGGCGCTGTTCAGCTTCCTCTTCGCCTGGAGCGACTTCCTGTTCGCACTGACCCTCAGCTCGAGCTCCGACGCCAGACCGGTCACCCTGGGCATCTACCTCTTCATCGGTGGCTACGTCGCGGACTGGGGCTCGGTCATGGCGACGGCGACCATGGCCTCGCTCCCAGCGGCGGTGCTGCTGGTCATCGCCCAGAAGTACATCGCTGCAGGTGCGACCGGCGGAGCGGTCAAGGCCTGAGGCGTGCCGTCATCATCCGGGCCGTGCCCGGACTGTGTCTCAGCATCATCCACGCAATGTCATGAGCGAAGGAGATCGCCTTGATGGAATACGTTGTTATCGCGGACGGACTGGAGATCCGGCACGCACACGAGGTGCTCAGGATCGAGCAGTGGGGGCGCGACTCGGTGCGGGTGCGCGCCGCGCAGCATGCGATTCCCGCCGCCGACGTCGGTGCGCTGGAGGAGCGTCCCACCGGGCTGCCCGCCGCCGCCGTGAGCGAGACGGATGACGGCCGGCTGCGCCTTGTTGCCGGAGGCCTCACGGTCGAGGCCCGGATCGACGCGGGCGACGGCAAGCCGACCGTCATGCTCAGCTTCCTGCGCACGGCGGACGGTTCGGAGCTGCTTGCCGAGCAGCGCGAGCACTTCTGGTGGCCGGGAGCTCGTGTCTTCTACGGGCAGCGCTCGGGCCTGTTCGAGATCCACCAGCAGTTCAAGGCGTATGAGGGAGAGCGCATCTACGGCCTCGGTCAGCACCAGCACGGCCGGCTCGACCACAAGGGACTTGTCATCGACCTCGTCCAACGCAACACCGAGGTCAGCATCCCCTTCTACCTGTCCAACCGCGGCTATGGATTCCTGTGGAACAACCCCGCCGTCGGTCGGGTCGAGCTCGCTGACGGCTCGACCCGGTGGGTGGCCGACGCGGCTCCTGCGCTCGACTACTGGCTCACTGCGGGGGCCACGCCCTCCGACATCATGTCGAATTACGCCGACGCCGTCGGTCACGCGCCGCAGCTGCCCGAGTGGGCCTCCGGCTTCTGGCAGTGCAAGCTGCGCTACCTGGGGCAGGAGGAGATTCTCGATGTCGCCCGTGAGTACAAGCGCCTCGGGCTGCCGCTGTCCGTCATCGTCACAGACTTCTTCCACTGGACCGCGATGGGCGACTTCGCCTTCGACCCGCAGGAGTACCCCGACCCGGCGGCGATGATGGCGGAGCTCGACGAGCTCGGGGTGCGCCTCATGGTGTCCATCTGGCCGACGATCTCCCCGTTGTCGAGCAACTACGACGAGATGGCGAGCAAAGGCCTGCTCGTTGGCACCGACCAGGGCATCGAGTTCCACCAGAGTATCCACGACAAGAAGATGCCGAGAGACCTTCCGGTTGCCTTCTACGACCCCACCAACCCGCGTGCGAGGGAATACGTGTGGCAGGCGGTGAAGAAGAACTACTACGACCTCGGTGTCACGGTCTGGTGGCTCGACGCGTGCGAGCCCGAGCTCAACCCCGGGCACCCGAAGAACCTCTCCTTCTACTCCGGTCCCGGCTCCGCCGTAGCGAACACCTATCCGCGAGACAACGCCAAGGCCTTCTACGATGGGATGACTGCCGCGGGCGAGCCCCCCACGGTGCTCCTGTGCCGCTCCGCATGGGCCGGTCAGGCCAAGTACGGGGCGGCCGTCTGGTCCGGCGACATCCCCCCGACCTGGGAGTCGCTCGCTCGGCAGATCCGGGCGGGCCTGAGCATCGGCATGTCCGGGATCCCCTGGTGGACTACGGACATCGGCGGGTTCCATGGGGGCGACCCGTCTGATGAGGCCTACCGAGAGTTGTACGCGCGATGGTTCGCCTTCGGCGCGTACTGTCCGCTCTTCCGTCTCCACGGGCACCGGGACCCTCGCGGTGAGCTCGGCTCGCCGATGAGCGGGGGTCCGAACGAGGTCTGGAGCTACGGTGAGCGCTGCCTCGAGATCTCTCGCGAGCACATGGACCTGCGTGAGCGCCTGCGACCCTACATCAGCCGCGTGATGCATGAGGCGGCCGAGCTCGGCACCCCCGCCATGCGTGCGCTCTTCCTGGAGTTCCCCGAGGACGAGCGCGCCTGGGAGGTCGAGGACGAGTTCTTGCTGGGACCGGACCTCCTGGTGGTCCCGGTGACCGCGCCCGGGGTGATGTACCAGGACGCCTACCTGCCGGCAGGGGCGCGCTGGGTGGAGATCCACACGGGCGAGACCTATGACGGCGGGCAGACGGTCACCGTTCCTGCTCCCTACGAGTACATTCCGGCCTTCCGCAGGGAGGGTGCCGAGATCGGCGTCTGACAGCCGTCCGCCGGACTGTTGCCATGGCCCGCCCGCTGAGTCCTCACGCTGGGGCCTGAGCGGAGAGGTGAGTGCGAGGGCTCGGGGCTCAGCGGAGGGGCCGGCGTGGGGGTGCGGGGGAGAGGGGGCGACGGCGCGGGCCGGCCGGTCTCAGTCGGCCTCCATCCAGGCGACGGGGTCGGCGACGACCTGCTCGAGCAGGGTCCAGGCCGCGCCGGTCGCGCCCGGCATCTGGTCGCCGTCGGCCTGCACCACCTCGGGCACGGACCAGGAGGAGGCCAGCACGCGCTGCTCCAGCTCCGCGGTCAGCAAGGGCCGCAGGATCCGCGTGAGCGGGGCGAGGTGGCCGCCCAGGACCACCACCGGGATGTCGAGCAGGTTGATCGCGCCGCTCAGGCCCACGCCCAGCGCGTGCGCGGCCGCCTCGACGGCTCCCACCGCCCGGGCCTCACCGGCCTCGTAGGCGGCGACCAGCGTCTCGGGGGAGTCGTCGTCGGTGAGGCCCGCGGCACGCAGGATGACGCGACGTCCGGCGTAGCGCTCGAGGCAGCCGTGGTTGCCGCAGGAGCACAGGGGGCCCGCGGGGTCGACCTGCACGTGCCCGATCTCCCCGGCGAAGCCTGAGGTCCCGATGATGACACGACCCTCGCGCACGATCCCCGCGCCAATGCCGTTCTCCCCGGACAGGTAGATGTAGGAGGGGTGCTGGTAGGCGGAGGTGGGGCGCTCGCGGCCCACGGTGAGGGCGCCAAAGTTCGCCTCGTTGCCCACGAGCAGCGCCAGGCCGGCGGCTGCGAGCACGGCGTCGAGGTGGTCGGTGGGGCGCACCTGGAACCAGCCGAGGTTGGGGGCGCGCAGCAGAACGCCGTCGGACACGAGCCCGGGCAGTGCCAGCGCGGCGCCGACGAGACGGGCCTGGTCGACGGCGTCGAGCGCGAGGACATCGGCGAGCAGATCGGACAGGCGGGTCAGGACGACGGCGGGGTCGGAGCCGGTGAAGTCGTCGAGGACGATCCTCTCGGCCAGCATCTCGCCCGACAGGTCGATGGCGCGCACCACCATGTGGGTGACGTTGACCTCCAGGCCGAGCGCGACGAAGGTGCCGTGCGGTGGGGCGAGGGGGACGGCCGGGCGCCCGGGGCCCGAGGCAGGGGTCGGGGCGAGCTCGGCGAGGATGCCGGCGTCGACAAGGTCGTCAACCAGGCGCGAGGCCGTCGAGCGGGTCATACCGGTGGTGGCGGCGACGTCGGCGCGGGAGATCGGCTCGTGGGAGGACAGTACCTTACGGGCGACGAGCGCGAGGTTTGCCGTGCGCAGCGTCGATTGGCGTGCCGACGCGGTTGCGGGCGGAGTCGAGGCGGACGGCGCCGACATCGGTGTCGGGGTCCAGTTACTGGTGACCACAGCCTTGACCCTACCTTACCGGCATGTCATAGTTGTGCCAACAAACAAATGGATGCCCTGAGGTTGACCTGATGCCGGGGCGTCGAGCTCGAGGAGGAGCGACCGTGGTCCGTAAGCCCACCAAGGAAGACAAGTTCTCGTTCGGTCTGTGGACCGTCGGCTGGCTGGCGGCCGACCCCTTCGGCGACAGGACCCGCGCCGCCCTCAAGCCCTGGGAGTACACCGAGAAGCTCGCCGAGCTCGGTGCCTGGGGCATCACCTTCCACGACAACGACGTCTTCCCCTTCGACGCCACCGACGCCGAGCGTGCCGAGATCATCGCCAAGCTCAAGGACACCTGCGACGCCACCGGCCTGACCATCGAGATGGTCACCACCAACACCTTCACCCACCCGATTTTCAAGGACGGCGGGCTGACCAACAACGACCGCTCCATCCGCCGCTTCGGCCTGCGCAAGCTCCTGCGCAACGTCGACCTCGCCGCCGAGCTCGGCGCCACGACCTTCGTCATGTGGGGCGGGCGCGAGGGCGCCGAGTACGACTCCTCCAAGGATGTCAACGCGGCCATGGAGCGCTACAAGGAGGGCCTGGACACCGTCGCCCAGTACATCAAGGACAAGGGCTACAACCTCAGGATCGGCCTCGAGCCCAAGCCCAACGAGCCCCGCGGCGACATCTTCCTGCCCACCGTCGGCCACGCCCTCGCCCTCATCGCCGAGCTCGACAACGGCGACGTCGTCGGCCTCAATCCCGAGGTCGGCCACGAGCAGATGGCGGGCCTCAACTACACCCACGGCATCGCCCAGGCCCTCAACGCCGGCAAGCTCTTCCACATCGACCTCAACGGCCAGAAGGGCCTGAAGTACGACCAGGACCTCGTCTTCGGCCACGGCGACCTGCTCAGTGCCTTCTTCACCGCCGACCTCATCGTCAACGGCTTCCCCAACGGTGGCCCGCGCTACGACGGCCCGATCCACTTCGACTACAAGCCCTCGCGCACCGACGGCATGGACGGCGTGTGGGAGTCCGCCGCCGCCAACATGGAGATGTGGCTCCAGCTCGCCGAGAAGGCCAAGGCCTTCCGCGCCGACCCCGAGGTTCAGGAGGCCCTGAGGCTGTCCGGCATCTACGAGCTGGGCGAGCCCACCCTCGCCGAGGGCGAGTCGCTGGAGGACTTCGTGGCCGACCGCTCCGCCTACGAGGACTTCGATACCGAGGCCGCCGCCGCCCGCGACTACCACTACGTCGACCTCTACCAAAAGGCCGTCATGCACCTTATCGGCTGACAATCGGTGGAAAGCCGACTGACATCGACTGAAAGGAAGCCACGTATGAGCGCTACCCTCGTCGCCGGCGTCGACTCCTCGACCCAGTCCTGCAAGATCGTCATCCGCGACGCCGCCACCGGCGCCCTCGTGCGCGAGGCCAAGGCCTCCCACCCCGAGGGCACCGAGGTCCACCCCGACGAGTGGTGGCGCGCCCTGGGGGAGGTTGTCGACGCCGTCGGCGGCCTCGACGACGTCGCCGCCCTGAGCGTGGGCGGCCAGCAGCACGGCATGGTCCTGCTCGACGCCGACGGCGAGGTCATCCGCCCCGCCCTGCTGTGGAACGACACCCGTTCCGCCCAGGCCGCCCGCGACCTCATCCACGAGCTCGGCCACGGCGACGAGGCGGTCGGCCGCCGGGCCTGGGCCGACGCCGTCGGCAGTGTCCTCGTCGCCTCCCTCACCATCACCAAGCTGCGCTGGCTCGCGGACCACGAGCCCGACAATGCCGCCCGCATCGCCGCCGTGTGCCTTCCGCACGACTGGCTCACCTGGAAGCTGTCCGGCGCGACCTCGATGAGGACTCTCACCACCGACCGCTCCGATGCCTCCGGCACCGGCTACTTCGACGCGGTGACCAACACCTACCGCCGTGACCTGCTCGCCCTCGCGCTGCGCCTGAGCCGGGAGGAGGCCGAGGCCATCGTTCTGCCCCGCGTCGTCGGCCCCCACGAGGTCGCCCTGCGGGGCGGGCACGACGTGCTCGGACGCGACCTGTCCCACCTGGCGCTGGGCCCCGGCTGCGGCGACAACGCCGGCGCCGCGCTCGGGCTGGGCCTGCGCCCCGGACAGACGAGCGTCTCCCTGGGCACGAGTGGCGTCGTCGCCGCCGTCTCGGCCACCCCCACCCATGACGCCTCCGGGCTCGTCACCGGCTTCGCGGACGCCACCGGGGCCTTCCTGCCGCTGGCCTGCACCCTCAACGGCGCCCGCGTGCTCGACGCCGCCAAGAAGGTCCTGGGCGTGACCTACGCCGAGTTCGACGAGATCGCCCTGGCCGCCGAGCCCGGTGCGGGCGGTCTCGTCCACGTGCCCTACCTCGAGGGCGAGCGCACCCCCAACCTGCCCGGGGCCACCGGCACCCTTACAGGCATGACGCTGGCGAACCTCACCCCCGGCAACTACGCGCGCGCCGCCGTCGAGGGGCTGCTGTGCCTCATGGGCGCCTGCGTGGACGCGGTGCGGGCACAGGGCGTCGACGTCGCCGAGGTCGCCCTTGTGGGCGGGGGCGTCAAGTGGGTCAGCGCCAGGACCCTCGCCCCCGCCGTTCTCGGCGTCCCGGTGGACGTGCCCGAGCCGGGGGAGTACGTGGCCGACGGCGCCGCCAAGCAGGCCGCCTGGGTTCTCGCGGGGGGCGAGGAGCCGCCGGTGTGGGAGCTGGCCGACGTCGAGCACCTGGTCGCCGAGCCCCAGCCCCAGGTGCGCGCCGCCTACGACGCCGCTGCCGCCGCCGTCCTCGCCCAGCACGCCTGACAGGCTCGCCACGACCGGAGAGGAACCTCATGACCACCACAGCCGAGCAGCGCCCCGCCACCATGCGCGCCCAGGTCCTCCTGCGCGCCGGGACCGTTGAGATTCAGCGGCGTCCGGTCCCCGTCCCCGACCCGGACCAGGTCCTGGTGAAGATCGAGTCCGTCGGCGTGTGCGGCTCCGACATCCACTACTACCAGCACGGGCGGATCGGTGACTTCGTCGTCGAGAAGCCGATGGTCCTCGGGCACGAGGCCGCCGGCACCATCGTCGCCGTCGGCTCCGACGTTGAGCCGGCTCGCGTGGGACGGCGCGTGTCCATTGAGCCGCAGCGCTCGTGCCGCGTGTGCGAGTTCTGCAAGCGCGGCGAGTACAACCTCTGCCCACACATCGAGTTCTACGCCACCCCGCCCATCGACGGCTGCTTCAGCGAGTACGCCCTCATCCAGGACGATTTCGCCCACGAGATCCCCGACTCCATGTCCTTCGACGCCGGCGCCCTGCTCGAGCCGCTCAGCGTCGCCATCGCCTCGGCCCGCAAGGCCAGGCTCACGGTCGGCACCACGGTCCTCATCGCCGGCGCCGGCCCGATCGGGGTCGTCGTCGCCCAGGTCGCCAGGGCCTACGGAGCCTCGCAGGTCGTCGTCACCGACCCGGTTGAGGCGCGCCGTCGGATGGCGGTCGAGGTCGGCGCCACCGAGGCCCACGCGCCCGGCGCCGCGGAGCTCAACGGCCGGGTCTTCGAGGCCTTCTTCGACGCCACCGGCGTCACCACAGCGGTGGTGGACGGCATCAAGCGAGTCAAGGCCGGGGGCTCGGCCGTCATCATCGGCATGGGCGACGACGACATGCTCCTGCCGGTCTCCTACATCACGAGCCACGAGGTCAACGTCACCGGCATCTTCCGGTACAACAACACCTGGCCCACCGCTATTGAACTGGTGGCCTCAGGCAAGGTGGATCTTGACCGTTTGGCCACCGACCACTACGGCCTCGATGAGGCCGAGACGCCGCTGAGTTGCGGGCCCGCGCCGACGACGCTCAAGTCCATGGTCCACCCGGGCCGCTGAGTGGGTTACCGGCTCCTCGCCCGCCCGCCCGGCCCCGTTGCGTGACCTCAGTGCCCCGCGCCCGCCGTCGGAAAGCGATGCCGTCAGCGGGGGGCGGGCGCCGTCGAGGAGCGTGTGACGAGAGAGGTCTGCATCTCGATGGGGCTGCCGCTCACTCTCCCGCGTCCGAGTGCCCGCACGACGGCGTGCACCGCCTCCGAGCCGATCTCGTGCAGGGGCTGGCGGATGACGGTCAGGCGCGGCGAGCTCATGCGGGCGACCGAGGTGTCGTCGAAGCCGATGACGGACAGGTCCTCGGGCACATGGACGTTGCGCCGACGGGCGGCTTCGAGGACTCCGACGGCGATGACGTCGTTCATGGCGAAGATGGCGGTGGGAGGCTCGGCCAGGTCGAGCAGGGCACCGCCGGCCTCGAGGCCGCTCTCGTAGTCGTAGCGGCCGGGCAGGATGAGGGAGTCGTCGGGCTCGATGTCGGCGGCGGAGCAGGCGTGACGAAAACCGGCGAGGCGCTCGATGGTCGGCAGGGACCGCTGTGGCCCGCAGATGACACCGATGCGTCGGTGCCCCAGCCCGATGAGGTGCTCGGTGGCCTGGACCCCGCCGCGCCAGTTGGTGGCTGCGAGGGTGACGAGGCCCGCTGGTGGCGTGGTGGCGGGGTCGATGGCCAGGATCGGCTGACCCCGCTCGAGGCTGCGCTCGAGAGTCCGGCTGTCGACGGGGGTGGTGACGAGGATGAGGGCGTCGGCGTTCCCGGTGGCCAGCCGGGCGAGAGCGCTGGCGGCCTGCTCGGCACTGTCCTCGTCGTCAAGGACGTCAGCGGCCACCCCCAGGTGGTCGATCTGCAGGATGACGTCCAGGGTGCGCGCGGCGGCGAGCATGCCCGCGAGGAGCTCGCCCGTGTAGGCGTTGTTGATCGTGTCGCAGACGATGGAGACGCGGTGCCGGGTGTGTGGGGTGGGGGCGGTGTCGGGGGAGGGGCTGCTGGTGGCGCCGCTGGAGGCCGATGAGGCCGGGGACGTGTAGCCCAGGCGCGAGGCGGTCGCGTGCACGAGGGCGCGGGTGCGCTTGGAGATGGTGGGGTCATCCCTCAGGGCCTTGGAGACGGTGGGCACGGAGACGCCGACAGCCTCGGCGATGGTGGTCTGCGTGGGCGCGCAGGAGCGCGGACGTGCCATGGGGTGCTCCTTGTGGGGCCGGTGTGGGCACTGAGCGTGCGGGGACGGGTGAGCGTCAGCGGCGTGGCTCTGTGCGCCATCAGTCTGCATTAACTTGCATGAATTTTCGTCGTGCGCTGCGCAATGTGATCCGATCGTGACCGAAAGTCCCGTGTCAACAGATGTTTTACGGTGATACATTTTCAGATATCGAAGAGAACAATGAAAGTTTTCGTCAACCTAGCCGTTCAGCAGTGCCCCCAACGTGTCCGACGCCGTCGTCGAGCACAGGCCCTGTGCAGGGCCGGATCTGAGAGGAACCCCCATGTCCACACTCATGATGTCCCGACGCCACGCCCTCGGTGGAGTCTTCGCCCTCGGCCTTGCCGCCACCCTCGCCGCCTGCGGTGGCTCGCGGCCGGGTGCGGGCGGCCGTGCCAATGCCTGGGCCCTTACCGGTGGTCCCGAGCAGACCTTCCGCGACTCCTTCGATCGGTGGAACGCCGCCCACGCGGACCAGCAGATCGCCACCGAGTACTTCGCCAACGACGCCTACAAGGAGAAGATCCGTACCGCCGTCGGCGCTGGCAACGCCCCTACCCTGCTGTACAACTGGGCGGGCGGCACCCTGCTCGACTACGTCAACAACGGCCAGGTCATCGACCTCACCGAGGTCACGGCCGCCGCGCAGGATCGCATCATCCCGTCCATCCTCGAGGTCGGCAAGGTGGACGGCAAGGTCTACGCCCTGCCGAACAACAACGCCCAGCCCGTGCTCCTCTACTACTCGAAGCCGGTGTTCGAGAAGGTCGGCGCCACAGTCCCGACCACCTGG
The DNA here is from genome assembly GCF_014595995.2 of Actinomyces respiraculi. Classification (NCBI taxonomy): domain Bacteria; kingdom Bacillati; phylum Actinomycetota; class Actinomycetes; order Actinomycetales; family Actinomycetaceae; genus Actinomyces; species Actinomyces respiraculi. The sequence continues at coordinate 2,414,472 of NZ_CP063989.1, read as the reverse complement.
GACGAGGTCATGGCCCTCATCCCCGTGCTCAAGGAGGCCGGCTACATCCCCTTCGCCGAGGCCGGTGCCTCACAGTGGCCGTACCTCATGTGGATCCAGTACCTCACGGACCGCATCGGCGGCCCCGAGGCCTTCAACGCCGTCGTGGCGGGCGAGGCGGGAGCATGGTCCCACCCGGCCTTCGCCGAGGCCCTGACGAAGATCCAGGACATGGTCAAGGCCGGTGGGCTCGGGGACTCCTACGGCTCCGTCGACGCCGACTCCGGCGCCGACATCGCCCTCATCCACACGGGCAGGGCCGCGATGCTGCTGCAGGGTTCCTGGGTCTACGCCAACTTCCTCAAAGACGCCCCCGACTTCATGGCGGCCGACAGCCTCGGCTACGCCACCTTCCCCGCCGTGACTGGTGGCGCCGGCGACGCCTCCAACATCACGGGCAACCCGGCCAACTACTGGTCCGTCTCCGCCGGGGACGAGGCTGCGCAGAAGATCGTCATCGCCTACCTCAACGAGGAGCTGCACAACGACAGCTATGTCAAGGCCCTTGTCGACGGCGGCACCATCCCGCCGTCGCGCGACGCCGAGGCGGTGATCCGGGCCTCCGAGCACGCCGACTACCTGTCCTTCGGCTACGACCTCGTCAAGAACGCCGGAAACTTCCAGATGTCCTGGGACCAGGCGCTGCCCTCCGCCCAGGCGCAGGAGCTGCTCACCAACCTGTCTCAGGTGTTCCTCCTCCAGCAGACGCCGGAGGAGTTCGTCCAGAAGATGAACGCGGCCCTGGCATGAGCTCGGTCGGCTCCGTCGAGGAGCGCGGGAGGCTGAGCACAGGGCCCAGCCCCTGGATCGCGGCACCCGCGCTGCTCTTCTTCGGCGTGTTCGCCCTCGTCCCCCTCATCGGGGTCTTCGTCCTGTCCTTCATGAGCTGGGACGGCCTGGGCGGCCTCAGCTTCGTCGGCCTGGACAACTGGAAGGCCATGCTGAGCAACGACGTCACCCAGCACGGCATTCTGCTCACGCTCGGGATGACCCTGTTGTGCTGGCTCATCCAGACGCCGATCTCGCTCCTGCTGGGGGTGTTCATGGCGGGCAATGAGCGTTACCGCAACGTCCAGGCCATCCTGTACTTCCTGCCGTTGCTGTTCTCGGCGACGGCGGTCGGCATCGCCTTCAACGCGCTGCTGGACCCGAACTTCGGGATGTCGCGGGCCTTCGGGCTCGACCTGCTCTCGCAGGACTTCCTCGGCAACCCGACACTGGCCTTCTACACGGTGATGTTCGTCATCGCGTGGTGCTTCGTGCCCTTCCACTCACTGCTCTACCAGGGCGCTGCGCGCCAGATCCCCGTCTCCATCAACGAGGCAGCCATGATCGACGGCGCCAACAGGTGGCAGACCTTCTGGCGCATCACCCTGCCGCAGCTGCGCAACACGATCGTCACGTCCTCGACGCTCATGATCGTCGGGTCGCTGACCTACTTCGACCTCATCTTCGTCATGACCGCCGGAGGCCCGGGCAACGCCACCCGTGTGCTCGCCCTCGACATGTACCTCACCGGCTTCCGCTCCTACAACATGGGCGGCGCCGCCGTGCTCGGCGTCCTTCTCGTGGTGGTGGGGCTGACGATCTCCTACCTGCTCAACAAGCTCTCGGGCTCCTCCAAGATGGAGTCGACGATGGAGGGGGCGAACTGATGCTCAAGAAGAAGGGTGGCCGACGTCCCAATGTCCTCGGCGGCCTCCTCGGCTGGCTGTGGCTCCTGGTGGCAGTGGTCCCGATCTACTACATCATCGTCACCTCACTGCGCTCGCAGGCGGACTACTACATCGAGAACCCCCTCGCGCTGCCCAGCAACCCGACGCTGCGCGCCTACATCACAGTTTTCGAGAACAACTTCTGGATGTACTTCGCGAACTCGGTCCTCGTGACCGGCGCGACCGTCGCCGTGGTCCTGGTCATCGCCTTCATGGCCTCGTATGTCATCGTCCGCAGCCGCACCCGGTTCTCGGACCGGATCTTCGCGATGTTCCTGCTGGGCATCGCGATCCCGATCCAGGCGACGATCGTGCCGGTGTACTACCTCATCGTCCAGATGGGTCTGTACGACTCCCTCTGGGCCATCATCCTGCCCTCCATCGCCTTCGCCATCCCGATCTCGGTGCTCATCCTCACGAACTTCCTGCGTGACGTGCCCAGGGAGCTCTTCGAGTCGATGAAGGTCGATGGTGCGACGGACTGGCAGATGCTGTGGCGCCTGGCCGCTCCGCTGTGCAAGCCCGCCCTCGTCACCGTGGGCATCTACGACGCCCTCAACGTGTGGAACGGCTTCCTCTTCCCCCTTATCCTCACCCAGAGCGCCAACAAGCGCGTCCTGCCCCTGTCGCTGTGGAACTTCCAGGGCTCGTTCAGCTCTGACACCCCGGCCATCCTCGCCGCCGTCGTGCTCAGCGCCCTGCCCCTCATCGTCGCCTACACCCTCGGGCGCAGGCAGATGGTCGCGGGCCTGACCGCCGGCGTCGGCAAGTAACCTGAACACCCCCGGGCCCGGCGCGAGACCTCAGGGTCCCGCGAACGCGGCGCCGGGGGCGCTCCTCAGACCTTGAGTCAGGCCTTCAGGGTGTGACGGCCGTGGCCGAGCTCGATCACCTGCTCGGCCCCGGGCAGCCTCACCCGCGCCGTCGCACCCACCGGCACGACGACCTCGAGCGTGAGGCCTTCGTCGTCGGCCCTCCAGGACGAGGCGGCCCAGCCGAACGGCGTGCGGTGCACCGCCTGGGCGCTGCTGAGGCCCGGCCCGGGGTGCGGGGCGACGTCGATGACCCGGTAGGCCGGCTCCGCCGGCGCCAGCCCAGCCACGTCACGCTCGAGCCACGCCGCCACCGCGCCCAGCGCGTAGTGGTTGAAGGAGGTCATGCCGCCGGGGTTGATCGAGCCGTCGGGCAGCATGGAGTCCCAACGCTCCCACGTCGTGGTGGCGCCCATGGTGACGGCGTAGAGCCACGACGGGCACGTGTCCTCCAGGAGCAGGCGGTAGGCGGCCTCGGTGTGGCCCGTGCCCGTGAGCGCGCCCGTGAGCACGGGGGTGCCCGCGAAGCCCGTGCCGACGTGCCCGCCACTGGCATCGACCAGCTCGGCCAGGTGCTCACCGGCCACCCGGCGCCGCTCGGCGTCACCGGCCAGGTCGAAGGCAATGGTCAGTGCGTAAGCGCACTGCGTGTCAGAGGTCAGGTGGCCGGCCCCGTCGGTGTAGCGGGCCCTGAAACCCTCCCCGATGGCGTCGGCCAGCTCGCCGTAGCGCGCGGCGTCGGCCTGCTCGCCCAGGGCGGCCGCCCACTGCGACAGGATGCGGGCACTGCGCGCGTAGAAGGCCGTGGCCACGAGGTTGGGGTCCGTCATGGCGAGCATCGGGTTGTCCGGGGGCGCCGTCGGGTCGAGCCAGTCACCGAGTTGACGCCCGCCCTGGGTCCAGCAGTGGTCCGCATCGGCCAGCGAGGTCACGAGGTCGACCCAGGCGCGGGCCGAGTCGTACTGCTGCTTCAGCAGCCCATGGTCGCCGGTCGCCCGGTACAGCTCCCAGGGCACGACGGTCGCGGCGTCGCCCCACACCGCCCCGGGCATGGGCGGGGTCCAGAAGCCGCCCGGGATCACCGGCACGTACCACGGCACGGTGCCGTGGGCCTCCTGCTCGATCGCGAGGTCCACGAGCCAGGAGGACAGCAGCCCCGTGCACCCGTAGTGGAAGGCGGCCGTCGGCGCGAAGGCCTGGATGTCTCCGGTCCAGCCCAGCCGCTCGTCGCGCTGGGGGCAGTCCGTGGGGATCGACACGAAGTTGTCGCGCATGGACCACCGGGAGTTCTCGTGCAGGCGAGTCACCCGCTCGTCCGAGGCGCTGAAGGCCCCCAGCCGCTCCATCTCGGTGTGCAGGACGACGGCGCGCACCGCCCCCGCCGCGATGGCTGCCGTGGCGGCCTCGACGCCGCCGGGCCAGCCGGTCACGTCCGCGTAGCGGAAGCCGTGGATGGCGAAGACCGGCTCCCACTCCTCAACGCCGTCCCCGGCCAGCGTGTAGGTGTCCGTGGAGGCCGCCTCGCGCAGGGGCCGGGTGCCCAGCCGCCCGCCCTCCAGGACCTCGGCGTGGCGCAGGGCGATGGATTGGCCCGCCTCGCCGCTCACCCGCAGGCGCAGGCGCCCGGAGATGTTCTGGCCGAAGTCGATGAGGACCCGCTCGGGCTCGACCTCGAAGCTGCTGCCACCCAGGTCGAGCACGACGGCAGGCAGGACACTGACCTCGACCGGCTCCAGGACGTCGGTGGTGCGCACGGGCGCGTCTGTGGGCATGACGAGCCGACCGGCGTCGGACGTCCCGACGGCGACGGGCAGCCACCCCGAGTCGTCGAAGCCGGGCCGGGACCAGCCGGGGGTGGCCAGGCGGGCGTCGGTGGTCTCGCCGTCGTAGAGGTCGGAGAAGAGGATCTCCCCGGCGCCACAGCGCCAGGAGGAGTCCGTGGCAACGACGGTGCGGCTGCCGTCGGCGTGGGTGACCTCGATCTGGATGAGGGCTGCGACGTCCTCGCCGTAGAGGTTGCGGTAGCCGCCGTCGAAGCCGATGTGGCCGCGGTACCAGCCGTCGGCGAGCTGGGCTCCGACGGCGTGCGCGCCGGTGCCGTCCGTGGGGGCACCGTCCCCGCCGGAGGTGAGCAGCTCGGTGACGTCGTAGGTGCGGGCGACGATCCTCTCGCCGTAGACCGTCCAGCCGGGCACGAGCTCGTCGGCGCCCACGCGCCGGCCGTCGATCTCGGCGCGGATGAGGCCGTGGGCACTGATGTAGGCGCGGGCGGCCACGACCGGGCAGGAGAGGGAGAACTCGGTGCGCACACGCGGTGGCCGACGGTCGGCCAGCGGGTTCTCGGGCCACGACGGGCCGACCGGTAGCGCCCTCCAGTCCTCGGGCTCAAGCAGGCCGACCTCGTATGCCAACGGCTCGGACCAGCCGGTGGCGCAGGCACCGGGGGCGCCGTCGGGGCTGCTGCCGGGGTCGCCGTCGGCCCTCTCAATGCTGCCGCTGACCCTCACACGCAGGACGACGCGCTCGCGCGAGCGCAGCGGCTCGGCGGGCCAGTCGGCGAGCACGCCGTCGCAGGTGGTCAGGGGCAGGACGACGGGCTCGCCCAGCGCCCTGCCGGCGGCGTCGGTGCGGGTGACCTCGAGCTCGGCGCCGGTGGCCCGCCAGTGCGCCGGGGCGGTGGCGATCTCCCAGGACAGGCGCGGCGTGGCGGTGGCGCCGCCCAGGACGTTGCCGGGCAGGTACTGGTCGATCTTCAGGTGTGTGGGGGCGGCGAGCTCGCCCACCGGGTCGGTGAGCGCGTCGATGGTGATCTCGGGCTCGGGGGTCAGGGGGCGGATGGTCGTGAGGGCGGGCATGGGAGCCTCCGGAGTCGTCTGGTGGAGAGGGGCAGAGGTGGGTCGGGTTCCGGCGTTGGTCACCGGGCCGCGCACGGGGCCGTGCGTCATCACGACGGCGCAGCCGTGCCCGGCTCAGGCCTCCAGCCAGGTGCTGAGGGCCTCGAAGGAGGCGAACATGTCGTCGAAGAGGATGGTGTTGTCGATACGCGTGTACAGGCGCATGGGGCGCGTGTCCTGCGGGTAGCGGTAGGTGCCGTCGGCCGCCAGGGCGACCCGGGGGACGACGTCGTAGGCGCTGGAGGCGGTGTCGGGCTCGAAGGTGGTCTGCAGGCTGGACAGGAGCACGAGCGGCTGGTCGCCGAGCACGTAGGTGGCACCGGCGTGGCCCACGAAGGGGGCGATCATCCGGCGCACGAGGTTGAGCCGGCCGAGCAGGTACTCGCCCAGGGCGCCGGCGCGCCGGCAACCGCGGCGGATGACGGTGAAGGGCACCTGGCTGGAGCGGTAGACATCGCGGGGCATCTGCCACACGCGCACGTCGGTGTCATTGAAGACGTACATGGCGGCAGGCACGTCAATGGCCATGTTGTATTCCAGCACCGTGGCGCCGTCGGGGACCCAGGCCCGTCCGGGGTGCTCCGAGCCGCCGATCCAGATGAGGATCATGCGCTCGGCGATGGCGGGCTCGGCCTTGAGGGCGCGGGCGACCTCGCCCAGCCCGCCGCCGGTGACGACGTACAGGGGGCGTTCGTCGTCGGCCATGGCTTCGTTGACGATGAGGCGGGAGGCGTCGGTGGGCCCGTCATAGGCCGCGAAGCCGCGGTCGTCGCCGTCGTGGACGCCGACGCCGGTCACGCCCATGACGGCCAGCAGCTCTTCGACGTTCTCGCGGCCGGTTGCCACGGAGGCGCCGGTTGAGTTCCAGGCGTTGTCCTCGTTGAGCCGGGAGACGACGACGCCGCGCACCTCAGTGCCCTCGACGAGCAGGTGGTGGGCGAGCTGGAAGAGGTCGTCGGGGTCTCCGGCGAAGTCGTTGTCGACGATGACGCGGGTGCGCGGGCGCGTGCCGGGGATGTGCTCGTCTGGGCCCAGCCAGGGGAAGGAGCCGTAGGCCCAGGTCTTGGGGGCGGTGGGGGCGGTCATGGCGTTCTCCTGGGGTGGGGCGGTGGATGGTGAGCGTGCGGCCCGGCGGTGTAGGGCCCGGGGTGCTTCCAGGGCCGCTGGGGCTCACCGGGTGGGTGGTGCGTGAGGGCGCCCGGCTCCTTGGGAGGACCGGGCGCCCTCGGCCGGCTCGCGGCCGCCCGTCAGGCGGACGGGAGCCGGGTCACTTGATCTTCTTGATCGGGATGATCGCGATGGCGGAGATGAAGACCGCGACGACGGACATGACGAACAGAGCGTTGTAGCCGGCGGTGAGGGCGACGACCTGGCCCGCGACGACCGGGGCGAGCATCTGGCCGATGTTGGTGGCGACGTTGGCGACGCCGAGGTCACGGCCGGCGGCTTCCGGGTCCGGCAGGACGTCGATGAACAGGGCGACGTCAACGGCCATGTACATGCCGTAGGCGGCGGCCATGCCGACGTAGAACACGTAGAAGACCGGCAGTGTCGGGAAGAACAGTGGCAGGGCCATGAGCAGCGCGATGAGCACCGAGGCGCCGATGACGAAGGGCTTGCGCCTGCCGACCTTGTCCGACCAGCGGCCGGCGATGAGCATCATGAACAACTGGCCCGGCAGGGCGGCGGAGGACAGGCCCGCGTAGGTGGTGGCGGCCTCAGAGGCGGTCAGGGCGGGCTGGATGTGCGACTGCAGGATGTACAGCGTGAAGTTCGTGATGCCGGTGTAGCCGAAGAACATGAAGAAGCGGGCGATCCAGGTCCAGCGGAAGTCGTGGTCGCGCAATGGGATGGCGTAGCCCTTGAAGAAGCCGACCCAGTCGAAGGCTTTGACCTCGAGAGCCTCGGAGGAGCGGTCCTTGGCGAAGGTGACGAAGATGAGGGCGCCGATGACGACGCCGACGGCGAAGACGAAGTAGGTGTCCAGTCCGAGGGAGGTGAAGGCGATGCCGGCGACGATGGCGCCGCCGGTGAAGCCGGCCATCATGCCGATGCCGGACAGGCCGGAGACGAGGCCGGTCTTGTCCTGGGGCACACGGTCCGCGACCGTGGTGGACAGGGGCGCCTGCATGATGTTGAGGGAGACCTGGCTGGTGGTCCAGAACAGGGTGAGCAGGGCGATGGAGGTGGAGTAGCGCAGCCCGATCATGAAGATCGCGCCGCCGATGGCGCCGAGGACGATCCACATGGCGCGGCGGCCGAATGTGGAGCGCCAGCGGTCGGAGACGACGCCGATGATCGGCTGGGCGAAGAGGGTGAAGAAGGAGCCGATCGACATCATGAGGGAGATCGACTTGGCGCGGGCGCCCTCGTACTGGGCAAGCAGGTCGAGCAGGTCCTGTTGCTCGGCGGTGGCGGAGGCGGTGCCGGCCTCGATGGCCTGCTTGAGGTTGGTCAGTTCCTGGAGCGCGTTGACGCTCTGGACAGGGGTGTTGGCGAAGTAGTGCTGGAACTCGATGGTTTGAACGGAGCTGGGCAGGAGGATGCCGGCCATCGCCGCGTAGCAGGCGTAGAGGACGATCGAGGAGATGATGAAGGAGACGATGTACTGAACGAAGGGGCGTCCGCCGAGGTACTTCGCGGAGGTACCGGGGCGCGATGGCTCCTCAAACCGGGAGTCGAGGGTGGGGGAGATTGACACAGGGGCTCCTTTGCCGGGTCGTGACCGCTAACCAAACGATCGGTCGATTGAATCCATTCAACGACGAGTTCCCCTCATCTGGCAAGCCCCTCAATGGCACGTGGTGCGCATCACATTCACGAGGCTTGGGTGCCGCAGGCGGGGGCAGTCTCTGCGGGGGCGGGCGGAGGCGTCGAGCCGGGCCTGAGGGGTCGACGGTCGGCGTCGGAGGCTTGACTTCTGGCATGTGAACGTTCACTATTGGTGGGCGCGGACACACTGGAGTGCTCCCGGACCCGCCGCCGAGCCGAGCCCCGGACCCGCCGCACCCCGGTCACCGCACCGCCCGGACCTGCACCGACCCCACCCGCACCCACCATCAAGGAGTGACCCCGTCATGACCACGGCTCTGCCCAGCCCCTTCGCCGGCAAGGAGATCTGGTTCCTCACCGGCTCCCAGGACCTCTACGGCGAGGAGACCCTCGCCCAGGTCGCCGAGCAGTCCCTGCAGGTCGCTGCCTGGCTGGACGAGGCCGAGTCCGTTCCCGTCAGAATCGTGTGGAGGCCCGTCCTCAAGGAGCGCGACTCCATCCGCGCCGCCATGCTCGAGGCCAACGCCAACCCCTCCTGCATCGGTGTCATCGCCTGGATGCACACCTTCTCCCCGGCCAAGATGTGGATCCTGGGCATCGACGCCCTGCGCAAGCCCCTGCTTCAGCTGCACACCCAGTTCTCGGCCGAGCTGCCCTGGGCCACGCTCGACATGGACTACATGAACCTCAACCAGGCGGCCCACGGCGACCGCGAGTTCGGCTACATCCTCAGCCGCCTGGGCCGGCCCCGCAAGATTGTCGTCGGCCACGCCACGCAGGCCGCCACCCAGGCCAAGGTCGCCACCTGGGCTCGCGCCGCCGCCGGCTGGGACGCCCTGCACGACACGCGCCTGGTCCGCTTCGGCGACAACATGCGCAACGTCGCCGTCACCGAGGGCGACAAGACCGAGGCCGAGCTCAGGCTTGGCGTCTCGGTCAACACCTGGAGCGTCAACGACCTCGTCGCCGTCGTCGACGCCGTCAGCGAGGCGGAGATCGACGCCCTCATCGAGGAGTACCTGGACCGCTACGACGTCGTACCCGAGCTGCGGCCCGACGGCGAGCGCCACGAGTCTTTGCGCTACGGCGCCCGGCTCGAGGCCGGCATGCGCCGCTTCCTTGTGGAGCACGACGCCACCGCCTTCACCACCAACTTCGAGGACCTGGGCGCTCTGCGTCAGCTGCCGGGCCTGGCGGTCCAGCGACTCATGGCCGACGGCTACGGCTTCGGCGCCGAGGGCGACTGGAAGACCGCCATCCTCGTGCGCGCCGCGAAGGTCATGGGCCATGGCCTCGCCGGCGGCGCCTCGCTCATGGAGGACTACTGCTACGAGATGACCGAGGGCAAGGAGAAGATCCTCGGAGCCCACATGCTCGAGGTCTGCCCCTCTCTCACCGAGTCCAAGCCGCGTCTGGAGATCCACCCGCTGGGCATCGGCGGCCGTGAGGACCCGGTCCGCCTCGTCTTCGACGCCGACACGGGCCCCGGCATCGTCGTCGCCATGTCCGACATGCGTGAGCGCTTCCGCCTGACCGCCAACGTCGTCAAGGTGGTCGGCCCCGACGCGCCGCTGCCCGCCCTGCCCGTCGCCCGCGCCGTGTGGGAGCCCGCCCCCGACTTCTCCACCTCCACCGAGTGCTGGATGCTCTCGGGCGCCGCCCACCACACGGTGATGTCGACGTCCACGACGCTTCAGACCTGGCAGGACCTGGCCGAGATGGCCCAGATGGAGCTCGCCGTCATTGACGAGGACACGACGACGCGCGGCTTCGCCCAGGAGCGTCGACTCAACCAGGCCTACTACCGCCTCACTCAGGGCGCCTGAGCCCCGGAGGAGGCACGCACGGTCAGGACGGGGGAGACCTCGACCAGCTCGGTGGCCTGCCGCGCGGCACCGGGCCGCGTCGCCGGGTCGAGCACGGGCGCCAGCAGGTCCATGACGGCCGCCGCCGTCGCCTCCGCCGCCACGGACACGCTGGTCAGGGCCGGTGAGGCGTAGCGGGCGGTCTCGGTGTCGCCACGGCCGATGACGGCCACGTCCTCGGGCACGCGCGCGCCCCGGCGCAGGAGGGTCGCGGCCGCCCCGGCGGCCAGCGCGTCGTTGTGGCAGACGACGGCGTCGACCCGGGCCCCCCGGTACAGCAGGCGGCTGACCGCCTCCACCCCACCGCGTAGCCCGTCGACGTCGCCCACGCGCACCAGGGCCTCCTCGGGGACCTCGAGCCCGGCCCCGCACAGGGCCTGCACACAGGCCTCGGTCCAGCGGTCGGCCGGGTCCTGCGCCCCGACGACGGCGACGCGGCGCCTGCCGGTCTCGCGCAGGTGCGCGGCCACGAGCAGGCTCTGGGCGGTGGGTGAGCACATGACTCGGGGCACGCCGGCGGGGCCGACGTCACTGAGCAGCACGACGGCGGGGCTGCGGCCGCCGTCCTCGGGCGTACCGACCAGCAGGCGCGTGTCGGCCTGGGAGGCGGGGTCGACGCCGCGCGGGGCCAGCACGAGGGCGTCGCAGCGGCTGCGCCACGAGCCCGACAGCAGGGCGCGCTCGGCCTCGGCCTCACCCCGGGTGAGCTCCAGGACCACCTGGACGCCACCGGCGGCGTGCATGAGGGCCTCAGCGAGGTGCGCGTGGATGGGCTGCTGGAGGGTCGGCACGGCCAGCGCGATGGCACCGTGGCGCCCCGAGCGCAGGGCGGCGGCCCCGGCGTTGAGCCGGTAGCCGCTGGCGCGCACCGCGGCCAGGACCTTCTCGCGCGTCGCCTGCGAGGCGCCCCCGGCGGCGCGCAGCACATTGGACACGGTCTTGGCGGACACCCCGGCGATCGCGGCGACGTCCTGCATGGTCACCTGCTGGGCCACAGGGCACCACCTCCGATGGTTGAGTCGCGCGCCATGAGGGTGACCCCGGCGACCTCGGTGCGCGGGGCGCGGGACGGGTCCTCGATGCGGGCGACGAGCAGGTCCACCGCGTGCGCGGCGTAGGAGGCCAGGCGAGGCGAGACCGTGGTGAGGGAGGGGAAGGAGTAGCGCGAGGCGTCAAGGTTGTCGAAGCCGGTGACCGCGACGTCGTCGGGCACCGTCACCCCGGCGGCGCGCAGCTCGGCGAGTGCCCCCAGCGCAAGGCCGTCGTTGAAGGCGAGGATCGCGTCGAAGGGCACCGCCTGGTCCAGCAGGCGGCGCGCGCAGCGGGCGCCGTCGGGGCGGCGCCACTCGGCGGAGGGCACGAGCAGGCGCTCGTCGAGGGTGAGGTCGTGGGCTGTGAGCGCGTCGCGCAGCGCGGCCGTGCGCCGTCGGGCGGCGGCGTGGGCTCGCACACCGGGCTCCGGCAGGCCGATGACCGCCAGGCGCTCGCGGCCCAGGGCGAGCAGGTGCTCCAGGGCGAGGGTGATGCCGCGCTCGTTGTCCATCGTCACCCGGTCGACAGCGTCGTGGTCGTACTCGCCGATGACAACGAGGGGGCGGCGGGCGGCCTCGGCGCTCAGGTGGGCGGCGCTGAGCCCCTGCCAGTACAGGATGGTGCCGTCGAGGCCGGGGTTGCGCTCGAGGAAGTCCGCCTCGCCCTGACCCTGCTCGCCGGTGACGCCCAGCACGAGGCCCAGGTCGTGGCTGCGGGCAGCCTGGGCGATGCGGTCCGCGATCTCGGCGAAGAAGGGCTGGCCGAGCTCGGGGACGGCCAGGCCGATGACCTGCGAGCGGCCGGTACGCAGGGAGCGGGCGGCGGGATCGGGGGCGTAGCCGGTCTCGCGCACCGCCTCGAGGACACGCTCGCGAGTGGTGGGGGAGACCCCGGGTTCATCGTTGACCACCCGGGAGACCGTCTTGGTCGACACTCCTGCACGTGTGGCGACGTCGTTGATCGTGGCGGGCATGTGGGCAGTCTAGGTGCAGCCCCACGTGTGTGCTACCCATCACATTCAACGAGGACATTGCTGGTGGGTGACTGATATGTGTTGCAGTACCTAGCAAAGTGGAGGAATTGACGCTTCTGAGAAAGTCAGGGTGTTGACAACGATGAACTAACGGGGTGACGATGATGTCGCACTCAGGCAGACCCGAAGGAGCGTCACCATGTCCCACGCGCGCATCAGTGTCGACGCCGACCGGCCCATCGGCAGCATCGACCGCCGCATGTACGGCGTGCTCGTCGAGCACCTCGGCCGTTGCGTCTACACCGGCATCTTCGAGCCCGACCACCCCACCGCCGACGCCGACGGCTTCCGCCGAGATGTCATGGAGCTGGTCAAGGAGCTCGGTGTCACCATCGCCCGCTACCCCGGAGGCAACTTCGTCTCCAACTACCGCTGGGAGGACGGCGTCGGCCCTGTCGCCGAGCGCCCCAGCCGCCTCGAGCTCGCCTGGCACTCGATCGAGACCAACGCCTTCGGCCTCGACGAGTTCATGACCTGGTGCGCCAAGGCCGACGTCGAGCCCATGATGGCCATCAACCTCGGCACCCGCGGTGAAGAGGACGCCATCAACATCCTCGAGTACACCAACGGCGTCTGCTCCACCGAGTACGCCGACAAGCGCCGTGCCAACGGCCACGAGGACGCCTATAACGTGCGCATGTGGTGCCTGGGCAACGAGATGGACGGGCCCTGGCAGGTCGGCCACAAGAACGCCGAGGACTACGCCTACCTCGCCGGCTCCACCGCCCGCGCCATGAAGATGATCGACCAGGACCTCGAGCTCGTGGCCTGCGGCTCCTCCGCGTGGGAGATGCCCACCTTCGGCGACTGGGAGCGCACCGTCCTCGAGCTGAACTACGACGAGGTCGACTTCATCTCCATGCACCGCTACGTCGACCCCGACACCCAGGACCGCGCCAGCTTCCTCGCTGCCGGCTACGACATGGACCGCTTCATCGAGGGCATCATCGCCACCGCCGACGCCGTCGGCGCCAAGAAGCGCTCGACGAAGAAGATCCAGATCAGCGTCGACGAGTGGAACGTGTGGCGCCTGAGCAAGTGGAACTCCATCGAGCACGGCTTCGACCCCGCGGACTGGCCCGTCGCCCCCAAGCGCATCGAGGACGTCTACACCGCCGCCGACGCCCTCGCCCTGGGTGGCATGCTCATCTCCCTGCTGCGCCACGCCGACCGCGTCAAGACCGCCTGCATCGCCCAGCTCGTCAACGTCATCGCCCCGATCATGACCGAGAAGGGTGGCCGTGCCTGGCGTCAGACCACCTTCCACCCCTTCGCCATCGGCTCGCGCATCGCCCGCGGCACCGCCTACGACGCCGTCGTCGAGACCGCCTCCACCCCCACCGAGCGCTACGGCGACGTCGACCAGGTCGACGCCGTCGTCACCTGGGACAAGGAGACGGGTACGGGCTCGTTGCTCGCCCTCAACCGCTCCCTCACCGACAGCGCGGACCTCACCGCCGCCCTCGCCTCGCTGGGCGTGAGCAGGGTGATCGAGGCGCAGATTCTCGCCCCCGCGGACCTCGACGCCGTCAACACCGCTGACGAGCCCGACGCCGTCGTCCCGGTTTCTCACCCGGTTGCGATCGCCGACGGCGTGCTCACCACCACCCTGCCGCCCGCCTCCTGGCTGGCCGTCGAGCTCGGCTGACGGGCCGATGGCAACGACGATGTGGTACCGCGACGGGACTCTCCACCTCGCCCTGGGAATCGAGGACACCTTCGTCCCCCAGGGTGGGCCTGGCGAGCGACCCATCGACGAGTACGAGCAGACTGGCCACTATGCGCAGTTCCGTGAGGACTTCGTGGCCGCACGAGAGGCCGGGGCCGAGTTCCTGCGCTGGGGCGTGCCCTGGCACAAGGTGAACCCTGAGCGGGGGCGCTGGGACTGGGAGTGGACCGACCGTGCGGTCGAGGCCATGCTCGAGGCAGGGCTGGAGCCCATCGTGGATCTCCTCCACTACGGAACGCCCCTATGGATGGAGCAGCAGTTCCACCACCCGGACTACCCCCTGCTGGTTGAGGAGTACGCCCGTCGTGTCGCGCTGAGGTACGGGGACCGGGTGAAGAGCTACACCCCGGTCAACGAGCCCATGATCCACGTGCTCTTCTGTGGCGAATACGGCTACTGGCCGCCCTATGGCCGCGGTGTCGCAGGCATGGCGCGGACTGCGGGGGCTATCGCAGAGGGTTTCGTACGCAGCCAGTGGGCTATCGCAGAGGTTGTCAGTGCGCCGGTATTCGTCCACGTTGACGCTGGAATGCGCTACGTCGGAGATCTCGCCGGCAGTCCGTACGAGGAGACGGGGGCACGCCTTGAGGCGCAGCGCTTCCTCGTCGAGGACCTGGTGACAGGGCGGGTGGATGACTGTCATCCGTTGGCCGGCCTGTTGCTTCACAACGGCTGGAATGAGGACAGGCTTAACTGGTTCCGGCAGGACCCCATCACTCCGGATGTCATGGGTGTCAACTACTACCCACGACATTCCACTGAAGTTCTCGACCCTCATGACTGGCACGACGGTGGCTTCGGTGACCCCCGCGTGAGCACCGACGCCGGGGTCGCCGGTCTAGAGGACGTCCTGACCCTGTGGTACAGACGCTACGGTGCCCCCGTCATGCTGACCGAGACGTGCGTGACCGCACCCGTCGAGGAGCGCATCGCCTGGATGCGCGACTCCGTCGCCGCGGTGGACCGCCTGCGTCTGAGCGGCGTCGACGTCGTCGGCTACACGTGGTGGCCCCTGTTCGACATGTACGAGTGGACCTACCGCCACGGCGACGGGCCGCGCAGCGACTACTTGCTGACGATGGGCCTGCAGGACCTCGTCGAGGACGAGGGCCGCCTGGCGCGCGTGAACAACCCGGCCTACGTCGTCTACCGCGAACTCGCCCTGTCCCACCGGGCCGGCTGAGCCACTGACCTGACTGCTGCATTCATTGTTCAAAGGAGAACCATGAGGACAAGAACCCTATTCAGCAAGGGGCTTGCCGTGCTGGCGGCACTCCTTGTCGGAACGGTGGCGTACCCAGCCGCCTCTTACGCGGCTGAGGACGGCCTTTCGATTGCTCCGTCAGTCGTCTACTCGCCTGAGGCCGGCACCTCATTCAATCCTGAGGGTGGGCGTGAGGCCGGAACTACCTACGTAAAGAACATCGTTCTGAAGAACTCCGGTTCGGTCAACGGGACCATGCTTGTGACGTACGACCAGTTGGTTCTGGAAGACGGGGTTCAAGTTTACCCCATCTATCGTAGGTCTCCAGGAGAAGAGGGCTGGCGACGGATCTCGACCGTGCGCCCCAGTGACCAGTTCAGCGGACTCACACGAACAGCCCAACCATTCCTTTTCGAGGTGCCCCCGGGTACGTCGGGCCTCGCTGCTGGAACCATCCTTTTGGCGGGCATGATCATGCCTGAGGACCGCTCGACGAGCACGCTTGTCGTGTATTCGAGCTCCGACCAGGGCCGGACATGGTCGCTGCTGTCGAGCATCGACCATGGTGGTCCCGCGGTCTACGACCCTTCCCCGAGCTCAACGACCTCCACCGTGTGGGAACCGTCATTGGCGGTCGACGCATATGGGGGACTGGTCGCCTACTTCTCCGACGAGAGGCAGAAGGACCAAGGAGTCCTCCAGGCTGTCGTATACAGACGGTCTGTCGACGGTGGTCGCACCTGGGGTGACGTTGTCAATGTGTCCGCGCCGACGAACAGGAGCGACCGGCCCGGCATGATCACAGTGACTCGGATGGCTGACGGCCGTTACATCGCCGTGTACGAAGTCGTTAACCGACCCTCGCAGTCATCCAACAATGCAGTCATATATTACAAGATTTCCGATGATGGTTTGAGTTGGGTGCCTGAAACAAGTATCGGAACTCCGATTCAGCTTGTGGATGGACGTGGGATCGGCTCGTCTCCGTTCGTTCGATGGGTTCCTGAAGGCGGCCCTCAGGGCATGGTTGTTGTTACCTCGAAATGGGCCTTGGATGCTAATGGCAACATTGACGGCGGGCAGAACTACTACGTTAACCGAATGAATGGAGAAGGCGCGTGGGAGCGACTGCCATACGCGGTTACATATGACTTTGCTGACACCGCTGGCGGAACGTTCTCGGGGTTTGCTCAGTCGTTCGACTATGATCCTGCATCTCGTGCGCTATATCAGGGTACCAACGTCGAGAATCTGAGCACGACGTACAACGACGTCGTCCTCGGCGCGACCCCGTTGAATGCGGTCCAGTACGAGGCTGAAAATGCTCGTGTCACCGATGCGAAAGAGGTGATGCGCGGAGACGCCTCGGGCGGAACGAAGATAGGTGGTATCAATAGTGCGGCAAGCTCAGTCATTTTCGATATTTCCGTGCCTGTGGCGGGTACCTACACCCTTGACGTGCGGTACGACAATGGGACGGGAAGGCCAAGTTCTCACAGGCTGATGGTGAACGGCAGGGCGAACAGGACGATTAGGTATGCACCAACCGTTGACTGGGGTCGATTTGCTTGGGCGACCACGACCGTCCGTCTAGTCGCCGGCAACAATACGATCACCCTCTCGAAGGGGATGTCGTTCGCAGAAGTTGATCTCATCCGTGTGCGCGACTCCTCAACCGACTGGCCGTGGTACTTCCACATCGTTAACAAGGAGAGTGGTCAGCTTCTCGAGGTCGCCTCGGCGGCCACCCACGACGGTGCGTCTGTCGGTCAGTGGAGCCGAACGGGGCACCGCACCCAAACCTGGGCGATGTCGGCCGCAGGGGGAGAAGGCTCCTACCAGTTGGTGAATGTCCATTCCTCCAAGCTGTTGGAGATCCCCGGTGGCGCGATCGAAATAGGGACGCAGGCAAGCCAGTGGGGGCCGACCGGGCACCCGACACAATGGTGGAACGCAACCGCTGTCGATGGACGGTGGCGTTTGTCCAACGCCAACAGCGGACATGTTCTTGAGATCGCTGACGGCAGTCACGAGGACGGAGCGCCAGCACAACAGTGGGAGTCCAACGGCTATCCCTGTCAGGAATGGGTGCTGGTTGCAGAGGCGGCGCTATAGCGAGCCCTCACGCGCGTACGAGTACACACCAGAACACAGACTCACCCTGAGACGGTGAGCCCGATAGACACCAATGACACAAGGAGAGAACACCATGACACGCATCGGACGACGTACCTTCCTGGGAGGCGGAGCGGCTCTGGCCGCCATGGCGACGCTCAGCGCCTGCGGCGGGTCCTCGAAGCCCGCAGACGGCGGCGACTCCTCAGGCCGAACCACCATCACCCTGTGGCACGGTTTCACAGAGGCGGACGGCAAGGTCGTCAACCAGATCATCGACGCCTTCAACGCAAGCCAGGACATGTACAAGGTCAATCCGGAGGTCATCGCCTGGAGCTCCATCAGCGAGAAGCTGCTCACCAGCCTGAGCTCCGGCGGCGGCCCGGACCTGGTTGTGCAGGGGGTGGACTCCGGCCCTGGTTACGCCGAGCAGGGCGCCTTCGTCTCCCTACAGGACTTCTACGGCGACCCCGGCACCTACACCTCGACCACCGTCCTGTACGACAACGTGGTCGACCAGGTCAGGTGGGACGGGCAGACCTACGGCGTCCCCATGGGCGTCTCGGCCTTCGCCATCTGGTACAACACCGCGATGTGGCAGGATGCCGGCCTGACAGAGCAGGATTATCCGACGACGGTCGAGGAACTGATCGACGTCGCCAAGCGGCTGACCAAGATCGGTGCCGACGGCACCCCTGAGCAGTACGGCATCTCCCTGCCGGACTCCGACTCCGCCGTCCTGGCGACCATGCTCCACTCGGGAGGCGGCGACTTCATTACCGACGGAAAGGTGAGCATTGACTCACCCGCCAACGTCGCCACGATGAAGAGGTGGCAGAAGGCCGTCATCGAGGACCGGATCAGCCCGACCGGCCAGGACGTGGTCGCCGCCGCCCAGCTCTTCCAGGCGGGCAAGGCCGCCATGATCCTCAACGGCCCCTGGCAGCTCGTCGCCGCACAGTCCTCGGGCGTCGACGTCGGCGTCTTCCAGTGGCCGGGTGACTGGGTCGAGGCGGTCTCCCTGTACTGGTTCGCCACCAGCATGGTCAGCGGCGAGGAGAAGAAGAAGGCGGCCTACGCCTTCCTCGACTTCTGGAACTCCTACGACCAGCAGGTCCTGTGGACCTCCACCTACTACCCGCCGAACCGGACGGATATCGACCCGTCCGAGCTCAGCGACCCCCTCGTGGCTGAGTTGGCCGACTTCTCCGGCCAGGCTCACTACTACGCCACCGGCATCACGAGCAACGTCTCCGACATCATGAACGAGACCGGCTCGATGATGAGCCAGATCATGGGCGGCGGCGACGTCGAGAGCCTGCTGTCTCAGACGCAGAAGACCGTCGAGGGCTACATGGCCGGCTGAGGCCGGCGGGGCGGGCACCCCGCCCGCCCCACCACCGCCCGGACCTCGGACCTCTTAGACCAGGAAGGAACAGGAACAGTGCCTTCAGCGCCGTCAGTGGCATCAACGCGAGTGGCCGGCGCGCCGCAGCGGGCCGTGGACGTCGAGGGGCTTCGGCGCCTGCGCAGACGTCAACGCCAGTGGGACCGCAAGGCGATCGGTTTTGTCGCCCCCGCCTTGCTCATCCTCGTGGTGTTCGTCCTCTACCCCACGCTCTACGCGCTCGGGATCTCGTTCACGAACGCCAGCGGGTTCAACGTCCCCGAGCTCGTCGGGCTGGACAACTACGTCAGGATCTTCACCAGCGCCGACACCCTCAGGGCCATCGGCAACACCCTGTGGTACGTGGTCCTCTACATGCCGACCACCATCGCCTGCGCGCTCGCGGTGGCGATGCTGCTCAACCGCAGCGACCTGCTCATGCGGGGCATGATGCGCACGGTCATCTTCGTGCCCTTCATCATCTCGATGGCGGTCGCCGCCCTCGCGTGGGGCTTCATCGTCGACCCGCACATCGGGGTCCTGCCCTACTGGCTCTCGCGCGTCGGCATCCACGTCCCGGACCTGCTGTCCTCGCCCACGTGGGCCATGCCGACGGTCGTCCTCGTGGCCGTGTGGAAGAACTTCGGCTACTTCATGGTGATCTTCCTCGCCGGGCTCCAGAACGTGCCCCGGGAGCTGTACGAGGCGGCCTCCATCGACGGTGCGGGCAGCTGGAGGCGGTTCCTGTCCGTGACGCTGCCCGGCCTGCGCCCGACCATGACCTACGTCGTGGTGCTCGTGGCCAACGGGGCCTTCCAGGCCTTCGACCAGATCTACATCATGACCAAGGGCGGGCCGATGCGCACGACCGAGACCGTCGTGTACCGCGTCTACTCGGAGGGCTTCACGAACTTCAAGATGGGGGAGGCCTCTGCGCTGTCCTTCATCCTCATGGGACTGACCCTCGTTGTGGGTGTCGCCCAGCTCGTCGTGAGCCGGCGCCAGGAAAGGGACATGTGATGGCGATGACGAGGAGCCTCTCCCGCCCGCCCTCCGCACGCGGGGGCGGCAGACGCCGTCACCGGCTCATGGGCACGGTCGCCGCCAACATCGCCGTGCTGGCGGTCGCCGTCGTGGCGGCCTTCCCGATCCTGGTCGTGGTGGTTACCGCCCTCAGCCCCCAGCAGGACGTGCTCTCGTGGCCCCCCGCCCTGTTCCCGCAGTCGTGGACCCTGAGCAACGTCCCGGGGGTCTTCGAGCGCCTGCCCGTGTGGCAGGAGCTGGGCAACACGGTCATGCTCTCGGTGTCGGTCACCGTGCTGTCCCTCGTGCTCGACTCGCTCATGGCCTACGCCCTGGCCTTTATCCCCTTCCGGGGACGCTCGGCCCTGTTCGTCACGCTCATCGTCACGATGATGATCCCCTTCCAGACGCTGCTGGTCCCGCTGTACAAGATGCTCTCCGCCTTCGGCCTCGTGGGGACCATGGTCGGCATGGTCATCCCGCGCGCCGCCGACGTCATGGGCATCTTCCTGCTGCGCCAGTTCTTCATCCAGATCCCTCAGGACCTCCACAACGCCGCACGTATCGACGGTGCCTCCGAGTTCCGCATCTACCGCAGCATCGTCCTGCCCAACGCCGCCGCCGGGCTGCTGACGCTGGGGATGTTCAACTTCATCGGCAACTGGAACGACATGCTCTGGCCGATGGTGATGAGCAACTCGGCGGAGGAGCGCACCCTGACGGCGGGCCTGGCGCTGCTCAACGGGACCTCCCTGGGGACCATCCCCTACGGCGTGACGATGGCGGGCTCCCTCATCTCCGTCATCCCGCTGGTCGTCGTCTTCGCCTTCATCCAGAAACGATTCATCGAAGGTGTGGCCTCGACCGGAATCAAGGGATGACCCGTCGACCAGGGGGCTCGGCGTCTGGCGCCGCCTCGACCGTCCAGGGCCACCTGGCAGTTCCGCACTCCTCCGTGTGCGCCTCATGGTGCACAAGCCCTCTTCCCCCCATATTGACAAGGAGGTCAATGATGAGTCAGCTCTGGGTCCCCGGACGGGGCATGCCCAGTCGACGCCATGTTCTATCCGCCGCCATGCTCTCGGGCGTCTCGCTCGCCGGGGCGGGCCTGCTGGGCGGCTGCTCGCGGGCTGCATCGGCAGACGTCACGCCCGTCCAGCTGTGGCACCTGTTCACCGGCGGCGACGGCGGCGTGTTCCAGGCCATGATGGACACCGTCGACAGTCAGAACCCCGGCCTCGAGATCGACCCCGTCGTCCTGACATGGGGAGGCCCCTACTACACGAAGCTCGCGATGTCCTCCGTGGGCGGGCGCTCGCCCGACCTCGCGGTCATGCACGCCACCCGCGTCGTCGGCTACGCGCCCGGCGGCCTGCTCGACACCTGGGACATGGGGCGCCTGGCCGAGCACGGCGTCACCCCGGACATGTTCCCGCCCGCCCTGTGGAACACGTGCGTCGTGGACGGTGAGCACGTCGCCGTGCCCCTCGACTTCCACGCCTTCCTCATGTTCTACAACACCGACCTGTGCGACCATGCCGGCCTGCTCGATCCCGACGGCAGGCTCAGTGGTCTGGACTCGCCCGAGGCCCTCATCGACGCCGGTCGCGCGCTCGCCAAGGTCACCGGAGACAAGGGCATCTCCTTCGGCTACACCGGTGACGGCGCCCAGGTGAGCCGCATGTGGTGGGGCCTGTACTACCAGACCGGCGCCACCGCCACGCTTGTCCCCGGCCAGGAGGCCGTCCTCGACCGCGACAAGGCCATCCGGGTCACCCAGTTCGTCGCCGACATGCTCGACGGCGAGGTGGCCGACCCGGACATGGACTACGGCGGCGCCATCGCCTCCTTCTCCACCGGACGCACCGGCATCACCTTCATGGGCAACTGGGAGCTGCAGTCCTTCCTCAAAGCCGGCATCACCTTTGACGCCATGACGATGCCCAACATCTTCGGCACGCCCGCCACCTTCGGCGACTGCCACGTCTTCGTCCTGCCGCACCAGGACCGCGTCGATGAGACCAGGCGCGACGCCGCCTACCAGGTCGTCGCCGGGATGCTGAAGAACTCCCTCGACTGGGCGGCCGGCGGACACACGCCCGCCAACCTCGAGGTCACCCGCTCCTCCGAGTACGCCGAGCTCGTCCCGCAGGCCCACTACGCCAACGCCATGGAGGAGGCCGTCTTCGAACCCTCGTCCTGGTTCACCGGCTCCGGCTCCGACTTCCAGGCACGCGTCGCCGAGGTGATGCAGTCCTGCTGGCTGTCGGGGTCCGTCGACGCCGAGGGGGCCGTCGACGGCCTCATCGAGCGCCTCAACACGATGCTGGCCCAGAACCCGCCCGCCTGAGCAGAAAGGAACACGCACCATGTCCTCCTCGATCGCTGCTCAGCGCCGGGGCGCCCGCGACGTCGCCACCACACAGGCCGTCAAGCGGCTCGGCTCGGGCCTGCCCTTCCTCATCCCCTTCGTCGTCGTCGCCGTCCTGTTCCTCATCATCCCGGTCCTCTACGGCGTGTGGCTGTCCTTCACTGAACAGTCCCTCATGGGCAACGGAGGGTTCGTCGGGATCGACAACTACGCCGAGGCCTTCGCGGACCCGACCATGTGGGCCACCCTGGGCAACACCGTGATGTTCACGGTTATGAGCACCGTCCCCCTCGTGCTCATCGCCCTGGTCATGGCCCTGCTCGTCTACATCGGCATCCCCGGCCAGTGGTTCTGGCGCCTGGCCTTCTTCGCCCCCTACCTGCTGCCCGTGGCCGTCGTCGTGCAGGTGTGGACCTGGTTGTTCAACTCCGACGTCGGCTTCGTCAACTACTGGATCCAGCAGATCGGTCTGGACAAGGTGGGCTGGCTCACCGACGTCGACGTCGCCATGTGGTCCATCGTCGTGCTCACCGTCTGGTGGACGGTCGGCTTCAACTTCCTGCTGTACCTGTCCAGCCTCCAGGCCATCCCGGACCTGCTCTACGAGGCCGCCGAGGTCGACGGGGCCGGGTTCTGGCGCAAGATCTGGTCGGTCACCCTCCCGCAACTGCGCGGCACCACTGTCCTCGTCGCCACCTTGCAGGTCATCGCCTCGCTCAAGGTCTTCGACCAGATGTTCATCGCCTTCAACGGAGGGTCCGGGCCGGAGGGCTCGACGCGACCGATCCTCCAGTACATCTACGACACCGGCTTCACGAACTACCGCATGGGCTACGCCTCGGCCATGTCCTACATCTTCTTCGCGGTCATCATCGTCATCACGGTCGCCTTCCAGCTCCTCACCCGCACACGGAAGGACAAGAGCAATGAGCGCTGAGATCCTCCAGCCCCCCACCTTCGTGCAGGCACGCGCCCGCGCTCGGGCCGAGCGGCGGGCGGAGACCCGGCGCACCCGGGGCCTGCTCATGGGCCGGTCCAGGACCGGACGCGTCATCGCCCTCCTCATCCTCGCCTTCGTTGCCCTGGGGTGGCTCCTGCCCCTGGCCTGGGCCGTGGACACCTCCCTCAAGACCGAGACCCAGGCCCAGTCCCTGCCCCTGCGCTGGTTCCCCGAGGGCGGCTTCACCCTGGAGAACTACCGCACCGTCTTCGAGCGGGGCGAGGTCTTCACATGGATGTGGAACACCCTGCTCATCGCCGCGGCCGTCACGGTCCTGACTGTCATCATCTGCGCCCTGGCCGGCTACGCCTTCTCACGCACCGTCTTCATGGGACGCCGCATGCTGTTCGCCCTCACGATCGCGCTCATCATGGTGCCGGGGCAGATCCTCATCGTCCCGCTGTTCAAGGAGATGGACGCCCTCAACCTCATCGACACGTTCTGGGGCGTCATCCTGCCTCAGACGGTGGCGCCGATGATGGTGTACATCTTCAAGCAGTACTTCGACCAGGTGCCCCAGGAGATCGAGGACGCGGCTCGCGTCGATGGGGCCGGCAACTGGCGCCTGTTCTGGAATGTTGTCCTGCCGGTGTCCAGGCCCATCGTCGCCGCTGTCGCGATCTTCGTGTTCATCAGCGCTTGGAACAACTTCATGTGGCCCTTCATCGTGACGAACAACCCCGACCTCATGACCCTGCCGGTCGGGCTGTCCACCGTGAAGAACGCTTACGGCATCATCTACGCCCAGACCATGGCCTCCGCCATGATCGCGGCCCTGCCCCTGACGATCCTGTTCATGCTCTTCCAGCGGCAGATCGTCAAGGCCGTGGCCACCACGGGCCTGGGCGGCCAGTGACCCGCCCCTGACTCTCCTTGTGCCGGGGCGGGCCCCGTCAAGGGGCCCGCCCCGGCCGGCGCGTGTGACGTGCCCGGCCGCCGTCGGGCGTCGTCGTCGGGTAACGCCGTCGTCCGGCCGCCCGCCTGGGCGGGCGCGTGTACCTTGTGCCACGAACCCCTCCTCACCTGCGGAAGGCCGATCATGATCAACGGCGAGCTCATCGATCTGCGCGCCGGCGCCTATGAGGCCCGCGTCGCCACCCAGGGGGCCACCCTCGTCCACCTGCGCCACGAGGGGTGCGACGTCGTCATCCCCTTCGACGCCGCCACCTCCATGCCGGAGGGCTGGCAGGGCCGCACCCTCGTGCCCTGGCCCAACCGCATCAAGGGTTCCGTCTACACCTACCGGGGCGAGACCTACCCGGTGCCCTGCAACGAGCCGGAGACCGGGTCCGCCCTGCACGGCCTCGTCGGCTGGTCCGACTTCGCCGTTGCCTCCGACACCCCGCAGGAGGGTGAGCCCAGCGAGGTGGTCCTCCTCGAGCTGGCCCTGCCGGCCTCCTACGCCTACCCCTGGGCCCTGGAGGTCACCGTCCGCTTCAGTCTCGACGTCACCACGGGTCTGACTGTCACGACGACGACGACGAACGTTGGTGCGGCGGCACGGGGCATCGTCGCCACGGGTGCGCCGCTGGTCGACGGCGAGGCGGCGCCCGCCCCCTACGGCGTGTC
This sequence comes from Actinomyces respiraculi, assembly GCF_014595995.2. Classification (NCBI taxonomy): domain Bacteria; kingdom Bacillati; phylum Actinomycetota; class Actinomycetes; order Actinomycetales; family Actinomycetaceae; genus Actinomyces; species Actinomyces respiraculi. The sequence goes on along the minus strand of NZ_CP063989.1, from coordinate 2,389,912 downwards.
CTGCCACCCCTATCTCACCCGTTCCGTGCCGCTGGACGAGTGCGTGCTCGAGATGCCCGCCGACCTCGTGCTCGACGTCGATCCGGACACGATGGCGCCAACCGGCACCCGTGACATCACCGGCAGCGACTGGGACTGGCGCGGCGGCCGCCTCGTGGGCGACACCCAGACCGACAATGCCTACACCGGCCTGCCCGAGGGGATGTGGTCGGTGCGCCTGAGTGGAGGCGACGGCGGTCGCAGCGCCGTCATCACCTCCAACGTCGCGTGGTGCCAGCTCTACACCGCGGACCAGCTGGGGCGCCCGGGCGTCGCCGTCGAGCCCATGACCTGCCCGCCCAACGCCTTCAACACGGGTCAGGACCTCCTGACCCTCGCCGTCGGCGAGTCCCACGAGTTCGTCTACCGCCTGTGCGAGGAGGCCTGACGTCTGTGTGGCGCCGGGAGGTCGGCTGCGATGAGTGAGGACAAGGGGCGCAGGCCCGGAATGGTGGACGTTGCCCGTCTGGCGGGTGTGTCCCACCAGACGGTCTCGCGCGTGCTGAACTCCCCCGAGGGGGTGCGCCCGGCGACGCGCGACAAGGTTCTCAAGGCCATCAAGGAGCTCGGCTACCGCCGCAACATGGCGGCCCGGGCGCTGGTGACCTCCTCCTCGCGCCTCATCGGCGTGGTGACGGCCTCCTCGGAGTTCTTCGGGCCGGCCTCGACGGCGAGCGCCATCGAGGCGGCCGCGCGCGACGCGGGCTACGGCACCCTGGTGACCTCCTTGCAGACGAGCGACGAGGTCGAGATCTCTGAGGCCTTCGGCTTCCTCGTCAACCGGGAGGTGGACGGCATCATCTCCGTGGCCCCGAGGACCGGGATCGCGGCGGCGGCCACGGCGGCGGCGCGCAGCGTGCCGATGGTGGTCGTGGCGGACGGCTTCGAGCCGCAGGGGCGCATTCACGTCGTCTCGGTGGACCAGGAGCTGGGCGCCCGGATGGTCGTGCGTCACCTCATCGGTGCCGGACGCCGTCGGATCGCTTACGTGGCGGGGCCGGACGACTGGTTCGACGCCCAGGCGCGTGAGCGGGGCTGGCGCAGTGCCCTGGAGGACTCGGGGCTGGCCCCGGCCGGGCGGTTCTCGGGGGACTGGACGGCTGAGTCGGGCTACGAGGCGGGCACGGCCCTGTGCCTGCAGATCGCGGCCGAGGGGCCGCAGCGGGCCCCGGACGCCGTGTTCTGCTCGAACGACCTCATGGCCCTGGGGCTGCTGGCGGCGGCGCGCGACCAGGGGGTGCGCGTGCCGCAGGACCTGGCCGTCGTCGGCTATGACGACACGGCGGGCTCGGCGTTCTTCGCCCCGGCGCTGACGACGGTGACCCAGCCCTTCGAGGAGCTGGGGCGCCTGTGCCTGGAGGTGCTGCTCAGCGCCCTCGAGGGCGAGCCGGGGATGTGGCACTCGGTCTCGCCGACCCTCAGAGTGCGGCGCTCCTCGGTGTGACCCCGGGGGCCCTGTGAGGCGCGGGCGGCGCCCCTACAATGTGAACGTTCATGTTTAAGGCGTCCTGAAATATCTAGACCAGTGAATAGATTGCGCGGTAAAATGGCGGTATGTTGCGGTAAAATTCGATTCGGATGACTTGATATCTTGTCTGTGAACGCTAAGATTGCACCCGTTCGGGAGCGCGGACGCACTGGTGCGCACGTGGCTCCACCCCATCTCAAGGAGGAGACTCCCCATGTCCCGCATGCTCACTCGCCGTTCCGTCCTCGCGGGCTCCCTCGCCCTCGCGGGCGCCGCCTCTCTGGCCGCCTGCGGTGGCTCCGGTGCCGGCGGTGGTGCCTCCAACGACACCGCCAACCTTGACGCCTCTGAGATCAAGGTCGGCGTCGCCATGCCGACCAAGTCCTCCGAGCGCTGGATCAAGGACGGCGAGAACGTCAAGAAGCAGCTCGAGGCGCTCGGCTACCAGGTCGACCTCCAGTTCGCCGAGGACGACATCCCCACCCAGACCAACCAGATCGACAACATGATCACGCAGGGCGTCAACCTGCTCATCATTGCCCCGATCGACGGCACCGCCCTGTCCAACCAGCTCGACGCCGCCGGCGAGGCCGGCATTCCGGTCATCTCCTACGACCGCCTCATCCGCGACAACGAGAACGTCTCCTACTACACCTCATTCGACAACGTCGTCGTCGGCGGCCAGATGGGCACCTCGCTGCTCACCGGTATGGGCATCATCGACAAGGACGGCAAGGACACCGGCGTCACCGGCCCCTTCAACATTGAGCTCTTCGCCGGCTCCCCGGACGACAACAACGCCCCGTTCTTCTTCAACGGCGCCATGGACAAGCTCCAGCCCTACATTGACAAGGGCGTCCTCAAGGTCAAGTCCGGCCAGACCGACTTCGACACCGTTGCCATCCTGCGCTGGGACGGCGCCACCGCCCAGACCCGCATGGACAACCTCATCACCTCCACCTACACCGACGGCTCGCGCGTCGACGGTGTCCTGAGCCCCTACGACGGCATCTCCATCGGCATCCTTGGCGCCCTCAAGGGTGCCGGCTACGGCACGGACTCCCTGCCCTACCCGATCGTCACCGGCCAGGACGCCGAGAAGCCCTCGATCATCTCCATCCTCCACGACGAGCAGTACTCCACGATCTTCAAGGACACCCGCAAGCTCGCTGACGCGGCCGTCCAGATGTCCGTGGCGGTACTCAAGGGCGAGACGCCCGAGGTCAACGACACCGAGACCTACGACAACGGTGTGAAGGTCGTTCCGTCCTTCCTGCTCTCCGCGGAGATCGTCACCAAGGACAACGTTGAGGCTGTCCTGGTCGAGTCCGGCTACTACACCGCCGACGAGATCAAGTGAGTAGTGGGTGGGTCGGCTCCACTAGCGGAGCCGACCCACCCACATGACAGGAGAGACGATGGAGACAGACACCATCCTTGAGATGCGAGGGATTACCAAGCGCTTCCCCGGCGTCCTCGCTCTCGACGACGTCAACTTCTCGGTGGCGCGCGGGGAGATTCACGCCATCTGCGGCGAGAACGGTGCAGGCAAGTCCACCCTCATGAAGGTACTCTCCGGCGTGCACCCGCACGGCACGTATGAGGGTCAGATCTTCTTCGACGGCGAGGAGTGCACCTTCTCGGGCATCAAGAGCTCCGAGGCCAAGGGCATCGCGATCATCCACCAGGAGCTCGCCCTCAGCCCCTACCTGTCGATCGCCGAGAACATCTTCCTGGGCAACGAGTGCGCTAGGCGCGGGATCATCGACTGGCACGAGACCAAGTCGCGCGCCCAGAAGATGATGCGCGAGGTGGGCCTCAACGAGGACCCCACCACCCGCATCCGTGACATCGGCGTCGGCAAGCAGCAGCTCGTGGAGATCGCCAAGGCGTTGGCCAAGGACGCCAAGCTCCTCATCCTCGATGAGCCCACCGCGGCGCTCAACGATGAGGACTCCCAGCACCTTCTCGACCTCATGCGTCGTCTGCAGGAGCGGGGGATCACCTGCATCGTGATCTCCCACAAGCTCAACGAGATCCGCGAGATCGCCGACTCCACGACCATCATCCGCGACGGGCACGCCATCACCACCCTCGACATGCACCGCGAGGGCGGCGTCGAGGAGGCGGAGATCATCCGCCACATGGTGGGCCGCAGCCTCGACAACCGATACCCGGAGCACGTGTCCACCATCGGCGAGGAGGCCCTGCGCATCGAGGACTGGACCGTCCACCACCCCAACGACGCCAGCCGCAAGGTCGTCGACGGCGCCAGCCTCACGCTGCGCCACGGCGAGGTCGTCGGACTGGCCGGGCTCATGGGCGCCGGACGCACCGAGTTCGCCATGAGCGTCTTCGGCCATTCCTACGGGCGTGACATCACCGGCCGGATCTTCAAGGACGGCAAGGAGATCGCGGTTCCCACGGTCGCCTCCGCCATTGAGCACGGCCTGGCCTACGTCTCGGAGGATCGCAAGCGTTACGGTCTCAACCTCATCGCGACGATCAACCACAACGTCGTCTCCGCCTCGCCCGCGCGCTACTCCAGCCGCGGCGTGCTGGACCTGCACAAGGAGCGCCAGGCCAGTGCTGTGGCCTGCCGCGACATGAAGGTCAAGGCCCCCTCCATCGAATCGCGCGTCGGCGGGCTGTCCGGCGGTAACCAGCAGAAGGTCGTTCTGGGCAAGTGGGTCACCACCGAGCCCGACGTCCTCATCCTCGACGAGCCGACCCGAGGCATCGACGTCGGCGCCAAGTACGAGATCTACACCATCATCAACCAGCTCGCGGACGCCGGAAAGGCCGTGCTCGTCATCTCCTCGGAGCTGCCTGAGCTGCTCGGCATCTGTGACCGCATCTACACCCTCTCCGCCGGCCGCATCACTGCTGACGTGCCCCGCGAGGAGGCGGACCAGGAGGTCCTTATGCGCTACATGACCCAGGAGAAGGAAAGCTGATGTCCACCTCGTCCATGTCGCTGCGTGACAGGCTCAGCGTCAACCTGCGCTCCGGCGGTCTCGCCGTCGCCCTGGTCGCCATCATCGCCCTGTTCGCGGTGCTGACCGGCGGGCAGTCGCTGTCCCCGCAGAACGTCTCCAACATCATCACGCAGAACGCGTACATCCTCGTCATGGCGATCGGCATGCTCTTCGCCATCCTCATGGCGGACATCGACCTGTCGGTCGGCTCCGTCGTCGCCCTGACGGGAGCGGTCGCGGGTGTCATCACGGTCAACTGGGGCCTGCCCTGGCCGGTCGGCGTCGCCGCCGGCCTGACCGTCGGCATCCTCGTGGGTGTCTGGCACGGGTTCTGGATCGCCTTCGTGGGCATCCCGGCCTTCATCGTCACCCTGGCGGGCATGCTCATCTTCCGCGGACTGACGATGATCGTGCTCAACAACGTGCAGATCTCGCCCTTCCCGAGCGGCTTCCGCTCGATCGCCTCGGGCTTCCTCAACGGGCTTCTGGGCGGATACGGCTACGACCTGTTCACCCTTGTGCTGGCCGCGGCCCTGCTCGCCGTGTTCGTCCTGCGCGACTGGCGCACCCGCCGGCGCTCCATCGCCAACGAGGTGGCCGTCTCGCCGGTGGGCGTGTGGATCGTCAAGATCGTCGGCGTCTGCGGTGCTGGCATGTCCTTCGCCTGGCTGCTGGCCACCTACAAGGGCACGCCCTTCGTGCTGCTCATCCTGGGTGTGCTCATCGTGCTGTACTCCTTCATCGCCAACCGCACGGTGTGGGGCCGCCAGGTCTACGCCATCGGTGGCAACCGGGAGGCGGCGGCCCTGTCCGGCGTCAAGGTCACGTGGGTCCGCTTCCTCGTCTTCGTCAACTGCTCCTTCCTGGCCTCGATCGCCGGCATCATCTTCACCTCCCGCCTCAACGTCGCCGGTCCGAAGGCCGGTAACGGCTTCGAGCTGGACGCCATTGCGGCCTGCTTCATTGGTGGCGCGGCCGTCACCGGTGGTATTGGCACCGTCCTCGGCGCGATGATCGGTGGTCTGGTCATGGCCGTGATGAACAACGGCATGTCCCTCATGGGTGTGGGCATCGACTACCAGCAGGCCGTCAAGGGCCTCGTGGTGCTCGGTGCGGTCGCCTTCGACCTCATCAACAAGAAGCGCGCCGGCGCCGCCGCCTGAGTCTGGTCGGCCGGACGCCCTTCCTCCCACCCCACATCCCTCAACCGCTGAGCCCTGAGCGTTCACGCTGAGCCCCGACCCCTCCGGTCAGGCCTCGGTGAACCTCAGGGCTCGGTGTGTGCGTGTGCGGGGGGAGAGGGGGAGGGGGAGGGGGGCGACAACCGGCGGACCGACCTTCCACGAGGATTGTTGTACAGTAAGGCAAATGCGAGGCTCCTGCCGGACGCCACCGGCGGCACCCCGCACGCACCACGCGGCGCGAGCCCCTGCTGCGCGCCCCCGCCCGGCACGTACCTCGACGAAAGCGACGACGATGTCTGTCTTCCATGTGTCCCTCTTCGGCTCGGATGCGGCCCCCGGTACCGCCGCGGAGCCCTTCCGCACGATCAACCGGGCGGTTCAGGCCGCTCACCCCGGTGACACGGTCCAGATCCATGAGGGCACGTACCGCGAGTGGGTCAAGCCTGTGCGCACGGGGCGCTCGGAGGACCGCCGTATCGTTGTCGAGGGTGCGCCGGGTGAGGCCCGCCCCGTCATCACCGGCGCCGAGTGCGTGACCGACTGGGAGAACGTCGGCGGCACCACCTGGCGGGCAGTGGTGCCCAACAGCCTCTTCGGTGCCTGGAACCCCTTCGCCATCGAGGTCGAGGGCGACTGGACCGTCTACGGCGAGCGCACCGCGCCGCGCAAGCACCTGGGCGAGGTCTACCTCAACGGCATGTCCTTCTACGAGGTCACCAGCCGCGACGCCGTCGACGCCCCCGAGCGCCGCACCGAGGACTACGACCGCTGGACCGGGGTCGCGGAGAAGGTCCGTCGCCCCGATCAGACCGTTTACGTCTGGTACGCCGAGGTTGGCGACGTCGAGACCACCATCTGGGCGAACTTCCAGGGCGCGGATCCGCGCACCGAGCTGGTGGAGATCAACGTGCGCCGCTCGGTGTTCTACCCCGAGGTCCACCACATCAACTACATCACGGTGCGGGGCCTGGAGCTGTGCCAGGCGGCCACACCGTGGGCTCCTCCGACGGCGGACCAGCCCGGGCTCGTGGGCCCGAACTGGGCCAAGGGGTGGGTCATTGAGGACTGCGACATCCATGACGCCACGTGCTCGGCGGTGTCTCTGGGCAAGGAGAACTCCTCGGGCCACAACTGGGCGGCCGAGCGCCTGGACAAGCCCGGATACCAGTACCAGCTCGAGGCCGTCTACTCCGCCTTCCACATCGGCTGGGACAAGGAGCTCATCGGCTCGCACGTGGTCAGGCGCAACCACATCCACGACTGCGGCCAGAACGCCGTCGTCGGACACCTGGGGTGCGTGTTCTCCAGGATCGAGGACAACCACATCCACCACATCGCCACCAAGCACGAGTTCTACGGCTACGAGATCGCAGGCATCAAGCTCCACGCCCCGATCGACACGGTGATCGAGCACAACCTCATCGAGGACTGCACCCTGGGGATCTGGCTGGACTGGGAGGCACAGGGAACCCGCGTGACGCGCAACGTCATGCACGCCAACGCCCGCGACCTGTTCATCGAGGTCTCCCACGGCCCCTACCTCGTCGACCACAACATCCTGGCCTCCGACGTCGCCCTCGAGGGCCACTCCCAGGGCGGGGCCTACGTCTCCAACCTCGTGCTCGGCGTCGTGGCCAACCAGCCGATCATCGAGCGCCCCACCCCCTACCACCTGCCGCACTCGACACGGCCGGCCGGCTACGCGGCCATCCGCGGGGGCGACGACCGCTACATCGGCAACATCTTCCTGTCCACCGTCGGCGAGGACGCCTTCGTCAACCCGCCCGCGCACCGCAGGATCTCCAACGGCACGGACCTGTTCGACGGCCACCCGCACGGCGTCGAGGCCTACCTCGCCCAGGTCAACGACCCCAGCAAGGGCGACCACGAGCGCTTCGAGGGCGTGGCCCTGCCCGTCGACATCCGCCTCAACGCCTACGGCAACGGCGCCCCCGCCTACGCCGCGGAGACCAGCCCCGTCCACCTCGGTGAGGCCCGGGCGAGCCTCGAGTCCGACGGCGACGCCCTCTACCTGGTCACCCGCCTGCCGCAGGCCTTGACCGAGGCCGCGCTCAGGCCCGTCGCCGGCCGCGACCTCGGCCGCGCCTGGTACCCGGACCAGGCCTTTGAGAACCCGGACGGCACCGAGGTCTACGCCGACACCGACCTTTTGGGCCGCGCCAAGGACCATGCGACGCCCTACCCGGCCGGCCCGCTGGCGGACCTCGCCGTAGGGGAGAGCCGCACCCGCGTGTGGTGATGCGCGGCGCTCCCCGACCCTCACCGCCGGGGAGGCGCTGTCGAGGCCCTCACCACGAGCTCCACCGGCACGAGCTGAACCCCGGGCTGCTCCTCGCCGGTCCAGATCTGCTCAAGCAGGCGTGTGACGCACGCACGCCCCATGTCCGCGAAGTTCTGGTGGACGGTCGTGAGCGGGGGGGTGAAGTCGGCGGACAGCGGGATGTCGTCGAAGCCGACGACGGAGAGGTCGCGGGGCACGGACAGGCCGCGCTCAGAAGCGGCGCGGGTGACACCGAGCGCCATCTCGTCGTTGGCGCTGAACACCGCCGTACACGTCGGGTCGTCAAGCAGCTTCTGAGCGGCCGCATACCCCGAGGCAGCGGACCAGTTGCCCTGCACGGCCGGTGGGACCGGCCGACCCGCGTCCACAAGCGCCTGCTGCCAGGCGCGCCGACGCCGTTGGGCCGAGTACGAGTGGTCCGGGCCGGTCACGTGGTGGACCGTGGCGTGCCCCAGTGCCAGCAGGTGCTCGACGGCCGCGCGGGCACCCGCCGCCTGGTCGGCGTCGACGACGGCCCTCTCAGCGCCCAGCGCGGAGTCCAGGACGACGAGGTGGTCGACGTCGGGCAGTGAGAAGCCCGTGTCGCCCTCAGGGAAAGACTCCATGATGAGGACGACGCCGTCGACGAGCATCTCCTGCAGACGGCTGAAGGCCCCCCGCACCTCCTCCGAGGTGCGCGAGCGAGGGCGCATGAGCGTCACGGTGTAGTCGTGCTCGGCGGCCGCGTCCGAGACGGCGGCGATGATGGAGGCGTTGCCGGTGGAGGTCAGCGTGAAGGCGACGACTCCCAGGTTGTGGAAGCTGCCGCGCTTGAGCGCGCGGGCGGCGGCGTTGGGTCTGTAACCGAGCGAGCGCATCGCCTCGATGACGCGCTCGCGGGTCTCGGGGACGACGCCCTCGTAGCCGTTGGAGACCCGGGAGACGGTCTGGGCGGAGACTCCGGCGACCTGCGCGACGTCGGCCATCGACACCTGTCGACGCGGCCGGGGACGGGAGGGAAGGCCAGGATCGTCAGTGCGGGCGCTCATGAGGTCTCCTGTGGCTGTGACGCGGCGACGGCATCGAATCGTGGGTGGGCGAGCGGTGTTGACACACCCGTGGGGCTGTGCAAGAGTAACCGCGTTCACAGTGTTTGCGTAAACATACCGTCGTGGCCACACATGTTTACGTCAACCACCTCTCGCTATGCCGCTCCGCTCAACGCGGAGACGGAAGGACGATGATGTCGGCGACACCCGCTTTGGCTCCCCGGGGACCGGGCATGACGACGGCCCCGCTTCACCGGAGGACGCGTAGGCGCTGGACGGGATGGGGGTTTGTCGGACCCTTCATGGCGGTCTTCACTCTCGTGTTCCTCGCCCCGATCCTCTACTCGATCTACCTCAGCCTCTTCAGGAACAGGCTGGTCGGCGGCAACCAGTTCGTCGGCCTGGACAACTACGTCCAGCTCGTGTCGGACCCGCAGTTCTGGGAGGCCTTCCGCCGCGTCGCGCTCTTCCTCGTCGTGCAGGTGCCGATCATGCTGACCCTCTCGCTCCTGGCGGCGCTGGCAATCGACTCGCTCAAGCTCCACGGCACGGCCTTCTTCCGCATCTCCATCTTCATGCCCTACGCCGTGCCCGCCGTCGTCGCGGCGCTCATGTGGGGATTCATGTACGGCAAGCGCTTCGGCCTCATCGGCTCGCTGTCCGACCTCCTCGGCACGACCCTGCCCGATCCCCTCGGACCCGGCGTCATGCTCGTGTCGATCGGCAACATCGTCACCTGGGAGTTCCTGGGCTACAACATGCTCATCTTCTACTCGTCGCTCAAGACGATCCCGCACAGCCTCTACGAGGCCGCGGCCATCGACGGCGCAAGCGAGTGGCGCATCATCTCCGCCATCAAGATCCCCGCCCTGCGCGGAGCACTCGGCATCGCCACGATCTTCTCGATCATCGGGTCATTCCAGCTCTTCAACGAGCCCTCCATCCTGCAAAACCTCGCGCCCAACGTCATCACCACCTACTACACGCCGAACTACTACGCCTACAACCTGTCCTTCGCGGGCCAGCAGTACAACTACTCGGCCACCGTCGCGATCGTCATGGGCCTGATCACGATGGCCGTCGCCTACGTCGTCCAGCTGCGCGGAAGCCGGGAGGACTGAGCGATGAGGAACAAGAACGCGGCCGCCGTCGCGCACCGCGGCTACAACGTCGAGAACCCCCGTAAGTCCTGGACCCTCACCATCGTCATGGGGCTCGCGCTCATCTACACCTACCTGCCGCTCCTGTGGCTCCTTATCTCCTCGACCAAGACCCAGGCGGACCTGTTCTCCACCTTCGGGCTCTGGTTCGGGCGCGACTTCGCCCTGTGGGACAACGTGCGCGACACCGTGACCTACAACGACAGCCAGTTCGTCCGCTGGTTCCTCAACACCCTCATGTACGTCGTCCTCGGCGCGGGCGGGTCGGTGGTGCTCAGTGTGCTGGCCGGCTACGGCCTGGCCAAGTTCGATTTTCCCGGCAAGAAGGCGGTCTTCGCCGTCGTCATCGGCGCCGTCGCCGTCCCGGGGACCGCGCTGGCCGTCCCGACCTTCCTCATGTTCGCCCAGCTGGGTCTGACCAACACCCCCTGGTCCGTCATCATCCCCTCGCTCATCTCCCCCTTCGGCCTCTACCTCATGTGGCAGTTCACCCGGGACGCCGTGCCCACCGAGCTGTTGGAGGCGGCGCGCATCGACGGGGCGAGCGAGGCGCGCACCTTCGTTCAGGTCTCGCTGCCGCTCCTGGCTCCCGGGATCGTCACCGTCACCCTGTTCGCCATCGTCGCGACGTGGAACAACTACTTCCTGCCGCTCATCATGCTCAAGGACTCGGCGTGGTACCCGCTGACGATCGGCCTCAACGCCTGGAACGCCCAGGCCGCTACCGCCGGGGGACAGGCGATCTTCAACCTCGTCATCACCGCCTCCCTGCTCACCATCATCCCGCTCATCGCAGCCTTCCTCGCCCTCCAGCGCTTCTGGCAGGCCGGACTCGCCTCCGGCGGCGTCAAGGAGTGACGCCACCCCTGGTCCGTCACCGCCTGGAGCCCTCCCCGGACGCCACAGGGTCGCCCATGCGGCCCCTCACCCCACCCCCCATCGCACCCACAGTGCGCTCTTCCGAAAGGAACGATCATGAAGATCGACCGTCGAATGTTCCTCCGCGCCACCTCGGCCGTCGCCGTGGCGGGCGTGGCCTCCGCCGCCCTTGCCGCCTGCGGCTCATCAGGATCCGGCACCACCAAGGCCGACCCCTCAGCCGCCGCTGCCGCCGCCGAGGAGGGCGGCGAGCTCCTCGTGTGGGCGTGGGACAACACCATCCCCGCCTGCGCCGAGGCGTTCATGAAGAAGTACCCCAACGTCAAGGTCGAGGTCGTCAACGTCGGCACCTCCCAGGACCAGTACACCTCCCTCCAGAACGCGATCTCCGCGGGCAAGGGCGGTCCCGACGTCGCCCAGGTGGAGTACTACGCCCTGCCCCAGTTCTCCATCTCCGAGGCCCTGGCCGACCTGAGTGCCTTCGGTGCAGGCGACCTCAACAGCACCTTCACGGAGGGCCCGTGGGGGTCGGTGACCGACGGCGACGCCGTCTACGGCCTGCCGCTCGACTCCGGCCCGATGGCGATGTTCTACAACGAGGAGGTCTTCACGAGCCTGGGCATCGCGATCCCCACGACCTGGGACGAGTACCTCGAGGCCGCCCGCGCCATCCACGCTGCCGACCCGACGACGTACATCGCGAACGACACCGGTGACGCGGGCTCCACCCTCTCGGGCTTGTGGCAGGCGGGCGCCACCCCCTACACGGTGGACGGCACCAAGGTCACCATCGACTTCAGCGGCGCGAAGGTCGACAGGTACGCCGACTTCCTGACGACGATGATCAAGGAGGGACTCGTCGCGCCGATCAGCGGCTGGACCGACGAGTGGTTCCAGGCGCTGGGCGACGGGACGATCGCCACGCTGGTCACCGGTGCCTGGATGCCGGGCAACTTCATCTCCTCCGTCCCGGACGCCGCAGGCAAGTGGCGCGTCGCCCCGCAGCCGCGTTGGGACGCCAACACACCCGCCTGCGCGGAGAACGGCGGCTCCTCGCTCGCCGCGATGGCCGCGACCGACAAGCAGGCCCTGGCCTACCAGTTCATCCGGTTCTGCTGTGCGGAGGACGGCATCCGGATCCGTATCGACGGCGGGGCCTTCCCCTCCACGGTCGCGGAGCTCGACTCCGCCGACTTCCTCAACAAGGAGTTCGACTACTTCGGCGGACAGAAGGCCAACGAGGTCCTCTCCCAGGCCGCCAAGGATGTGCTGCCCGGCTGGAGCTACCTGCCGTTCCAGATCTACGCGAACTCCGTGTTCAACGACAACGTGGGCGTCGCCTACACCTCCAAGGGACAGACCTCTGTCGCCGAGGGGCTCGCCGCCTGGCAGAAGGCGTGCATCACCTACGGCAACCAGCAGGGCTTCACGGTCTCCTGACCGGCCCTTGCCCGGCCCCTCATCTCGTGCCGCACGGCGGCGCGCGCGGCGGGCCGGTGCTCCTCGCGCTGGGAGCACCGGCCCGCCGGGGATGCCGGACTGGCGTCGTCTGGGACGCCAGAACCCCCGGCGCGAATGATGGCCTGTGCCACACTTAGGGCGCCGCGGTGCTCATCTTCGCCGCGTCGCTGCCCCTCAACATCGAGGCGGCCAGGGCGTGGCCCCGTTCCCAATTGCACGCACCCCGATCTCAAAGAGGAGAGTTCCATGTCCCGTCTTCTTACCCGTCGCTCCGCCCTCATCGGCAGCCTCGCCCTCGCCGGCGCCGCCAGCCTGGCCGCCTGTGGCTCCGGCTCCGGCGGCTCCGGCTCCGGGGGCTCCGGCTCCGGGGACGGCAACACCCTCAAGGTCTGGTGCTGGGACCCGGCCTTCAACATCTACGCGATGAAGGAGGCGGAGAAGGTCTACAAGAAGGACCACCCGGACTTCACGCTCGAGATCATCGAGACCGTCTGGGACGACGTCCAGCAGAAGCTCACGACCCTCGCCCAGTCCCAGGACTTCGACCAGCTGCCCGACATCTTCCTCATGCAGAACATGGCGGGCCAGAAGAACATCGTCAACTACCCCGACATCTTCGGTGACTTCACCGACTCCGGCATCGACTTCTCCCAGTTCCCCGAGTCAGTCACCAACTACTTCAACTACGACGGCGTCCAGTACGGTCTGCCCTTCGACTCCGGCACCGCCATCGGCGCCTGGCGCACCGACTTCCTCGAGCAGGCCGGCTACACCATCGCCGACCTCACCGACGTCCCCTGGTCCCGCTTCATCGAGATCGGCAAGGACGTCAAGAGCAAGATCGGCAAACCGATGCTCTCCGGCCAGGCCGGCGCCTCCGACCTCATCATGATGATGATCCAGTCCGCCGGCTCCTCCCTGTTCAACGACGACGGTACGGTCCACATCTCCGACAACGACGTCCTGCACAAGGCCGTCGGGATCTACAAGCAGCTCGTCGACGAGGGCATCCTCATCGAGGTCAACTCCTGGGACGAGTACATCGGCTCCTTCACGGGCGAGCAGGTGGTCGGCACCATCCAGGGCGTGTGGATCTCCGGCTCGATCCAGACCGCCACCGAGCAGTCCGGCAAGTGGGCCGTCACCAACGTCCCCTCCGTCGACGGTGTGCCCGGAGCCACGAACTACACCGCCAATGGCGGCTCCTCGTGGGTCATCTCCTCCAACGCCAACGCCGAGCTCGCCGCAGACTTCCTCAAGTCGACCTTCGCGGGATCCACCGAGTTCTATGACACGATCCTGCCGTCCTCGGGCGCCGTGGCGAACTGGATCCCCGCGGGCAAGTCCGACGTCTATAACGAGCCCGTCGAGTTCTACGGCGGCCAGGCCGTCTACGCCGACGTCGTCGCCTTCGGTGCCAAGGTGCCCTCGGTCAACACCGGCGTCTACTACTACGAGGGCCGTGACGCGGTCTCCGCCGCGATCACCCAGGTCGTGGGGGGTGCGGACCTGGCCACCGCGCTCAAGGACGCTTCGGACACCACCGAGTTCGCCATGGGCTGACCCTCACGCGCCCGGGTGTGGTCAGGGGGCAACCGTCGCCCCCTGACCACACCCGGGCGCACCCGAGGCGCACCCCACCGCGCCCAGTACCACGAAGCACGAACTGGATTGTCAGGAGTGTCCATGGCGACAGCAGCTGTGAGCCCCGCCGCCGGGCTCAAGACGAAGGGCCGGCCCTCCGTGCCCAAGACGCGGCCCACGCCGTCGGAAAGACGCCGTAACCTCACCGGCTGGGTCTTCATCATTCCCGCCGCCGGGCTCATCACCATCATGAGCTTCTGGCCCATGCTCCAGGCCCTTCTGCTGTCCATGCAGACCGGCCGGGGCACGCGGCTGCACTACGCACAGCCCCTGTGGCTGAACTACGAGCGACTGCTCAACGACGACATCTTCATCATGACGTTGAAGACGACGTTCGTGTACCTCATCATCCAGGTGCCGCTCATGCTCGGCACCGCCCTGGTGCTCTCCGTCCTCCTCAACAACCCCAACCTCAAGTTCAAGGGCCTGTTCCGCACCGCCATCTTCCTGCCCTGCGCGGTGTCACTGGTGTCCTACTCGCTGGTGTTCCGCACGCTGTTCGCCAACGACGGCTTCGTCAACGACATGCTCATGGGACTGCACCTCATCGACAGCCCCGTCAACTGGCTCGGCAACACGATAACCGCGCGCTTGGTCATCATCCTGGGCCTGCTGTGGCGCTGGACCGGCTACAACATGGTGTTCTACCTCGCCGGCCTGCAGAACATCGACCCTGCCACCATCGAGGCCGCCCGCATCGACGGAGCCAACGCCTGGCAGACCTTCTGGCACGTGACCGTCCCCCAGCTCAAGCCGATGATCGTGCTGACGGCCATCATGTCCACCAACGGCACCCTCCAGCTCTTCGACGAGTCCTGGAACCTCACGCGCGGCGGCCCCGCCTACACCTCGATGACGATGTCGCACTACCTCTACGAGCTCTCCTTCCTCAAGAGCCCGAATTTCGGCTACGCCTCGGCCCTGTCCTACGTCATCCTCCTACTCGTCGCGGTCCTCGCGCTCATCCAGATGAAGGTTGGTGACAAGCGCGATGCGTAAGTCCACACTCCGCCAGGTCCCCTCCTACCTGTTCCTCACCATCGCGGCGCTCGTCTCGATCTTCCCGCTGTACTTCATGGTGGTCTCCGCGACCAACACCTCTAACCAGGTCCTGTCCTCCAAGATGACGCCGGGCAGCAACCTGCTGGCCAACTTCAACCGGCTCCTGGAGGTATCCAACCTCTACCCGGCCTTGGGCTACTCGGCCGCCATCGCCCTGCTGACGACCGCGCTCGCCCTGCTCGTGTGCTCCGTCGCCGGCTACGGCTTCGAGGTCTACCACTCGCGTGGCAAGGACACCGTCATGGGCATCCTCCTTCTTGCGATGATGATCCCCTTCGCCGCCACGATGATCCCGCTGTTCCAGCTCTTCGGGAAGGTCGGGCTCGTCAACTCCCTGTGGGCCGTCATCCTGCCGACGATCTCCACGCCCTTCCTCATCCTGCTGTTCCGGCAGGCGTCACGCTCCTTCCCCCACGAGATCATCGAGGCCGCCCGCCTTGACGGACTGAGCGAGATCGCCATTTTCGCGCGCATGTACGTGCCCACGATGCGGTCCACCTACGCGGCGGCCGCCGTCGTCACCTTCATGAATGCATGGAACAACTTCATGTGGCCCAAGATCATCCTCATCGACGTCAAGTTCCAGACGATGCCGATCCTCGTGTCGAACCTCGCGGGAGGCTACGTCACGGACTATGGCGTCCTCATGCTCGCCGTTCTCATCGCGTCGCTGCCCGCGATGGTGGTCTTCCTTGCCCTGCAGCGCTCCTTCGCCAACGGAATCATGGGATCAGTCAAGTGAACATCGACCTCAGCCACCTTGCCGACCCGACCTTCTTCGCCGACAACCGCCTCCCCGCGCACTCGGACCACCTGTGGTACGCCAGCGCGGCCGAGGCTGCCGCCGCTCGCTCCTCCTACCAGGTCTGCCTCGACGGCGTGTGGAAGCTCCACTACGCGAGGAACCCCTCGCTCGCCGTCGACGGGTTTGAGGACCCGTCCTACGACGTGAGCCAGTGGGACGACATCGCCGTCCCCGCCCACCTCCAGCTCCACGGCTACGACAAGCCCCAGTACGCCAACGTGCAGTACCCCTGGGACGGTCACGAGGACATCGACCCCGGGCAGGTGCCCACCGACTACAACCCCACCGCCTCCTACGTGCGCACCTTCACCCTGCCCCAGGCCCTGCCCGCGGGTGAGCGGCTCGTCCTGCGCCTGGAGGGGGCTGAGTCCGCCGTCGTCGTGTGGGTCAACGGCGCCTACGTCGGTTACGCCGAGGGATCCTTCACCCCCAGCGAGTTCGACCTCACCGCGCACGTGCACGCCGGCGCCAACCGCCTGGCCCTGCGCGTGTACAAGTGGTGCTCCGGCTCCTGGATGGAGGACCAGGACTTCTTCCGCTTCTCCGGCCTGTTCCGCTCGGTCTACCTGCGCCGCCTGCCCGCCACGCACCTGGCCGACTTGCGTGTGGGGGTGAGCCTGAGCGAAGACCTGCGCACCGCTGAGGTCACCCTGCGCACCCGGCTGGAGGGCCCCGGATCGGTGCGCGCCGTCCTCGACGGCGTCGGCGAGCTCGTCGCCGGTGACGACGGCGTCGCCCGCCTCACCGTCGCCGACCCGCACCTGTGGAGCGGGGAGGACCCCTACCTTTACGACCTGGACATCGAGGTGTGTGACGCCGATGGCGCCGTCACCGAGGTCGTCCCCCAGCGCGTGGGCATCCGTCGCTTCGGCATTGAGGACGGCGTGCTCAAGATCAACGGTCAGCGCATCGTCTTCATGGGTGTCAACCGGCATGAGTTCGGTGAGCAGGGGCGCGTGATGACCCGTGAGCGCACCGAGCTCGACCTCATCGCCTTGCGCCGCGCCAACGTCAACGCCATCCGCACCAGCCACTACCCGAACAACAGTTTCCTCTACGAGCTGGCCGACGAGTACGGCTTCTACGTCATCGACGAGGCCAACCTCGAGTCGCACGGCAGCTGGGACGGTGTCACCCGCCAGGGCCAGGACCCCGAGGCGGTCATCCCCGGCAACCACCCCCAGTGGCACGACGCCGTCGTCGACCGCGTCACCGACATGTACGAGCGCGACAAGAACCACCCCTCGATCGTCATGTGGTCGTGCGGCAACGAGTCCTACGGCGGCGACAACATCGCCGACATGGCCGCGCTGCTGCACGCCAAGGACTCGCGCCCCGTCCACTACGAGGGCATCACGTGGGACCCGCGCCGTCCCGACACCTCCGACGTCGTCTCCCAGATGTACACCCCGGCCGCCGAGATCGAGGCCCAGCTCGCCACGCGGCGGGACAAGCCCTTCATCCTGTGCGAGTACGCGCACACGATGGGCAACTCCTTCGGCGGCGCGGACCTGTACATGGACCTGGCCGAGCGCGAGCCGCTCTTCCAGGGCGGGTTCATCTGGGACTTCGCCGACCAGGCGATCCGCCTCACCGCCCCCGACGGCAGCGCCTACTGGGGCTACGGCGGCGACAGCGGCGAGTCCCCGCACGACGGCGACTTCTGCGGCAACGGCATCTTCTACGCCGACCACAGCGAGTCCCCCAAGATCCAGGAGGTGCGCCACCTCTTCCAGGGCCTGCGTACCGAGGTTGCGCGTGAGAGTTTCACCGTGACCAACCGCTTCCTGTTCACCCACTCGTCCGCCTACGACTGCGTCGTCACCCTCGAGCGTGAGGGAGTCCCCGTGGCCTCCGCCGACGTCGAGACCGACGTCGCCCCGGGTACCAGCGCCACCTACCCCCTGCCCCTGGCCCTGCCCGACGGCGCGGACGGCACCGCGGGGGAGTACGCGATCACCGTCTCCTTCCGCCTGCGCCAGGCCACCGCCTGGGCCGAGGCGGGCGAGGAGATCGCCTGGGACCAGGGCGTTGTCACCGTCGAGGCCCCGGCGGGGCTGCCGGGACCCTTCGCCATCGCCGGGAACCCCGGCGCGCGGCCCGTCCTCGTGCGCGGGCGCCACAACATCGGCGTGCACGGCGAGTCCTTCCAGGTCCTGTTCTCCGGACTCACCGGGGCGCTGACCTCCTACCGCTACGGCCGCACCCAGGACGGTGCCGGCGAGCTCCTGCGCGCCCCCGTCCTGCCCTGCTTCTGGCACGCGCCCACGGCCAACGAGCGCGGCTACGGCGGCCCCTACGAGGAGGGTGCCTGGCAGCTCGCCTCGCGCTACCCGCGCCTGGTTGAGGACCACGACTGGCCGGCTGCGGTGGAGGAGGACGGGGAGTCTGTCACCGTTGCCTTCACGTATGCGCTGGCCGGCCTGCCCGGCTCGACCTGCGAGATGCGCTACCGCGTGCTCGGTGATGGCACCGTCGAGGTCACCCAGACCCTCGACCCGACCGGTGAGGTCCCCTCACTGCCCGAGCTGTCCGCGATGATCCAGGTGCCGGGCACGATGGACCGCCTCACCTTCTACGGCGAGGGTCCCGAGGAGACCTACGTCGACCGTCGTGGTGGCGGGCGCCTGGGAGTGCACTCGAGCGAGGTCGTCGAGCAGATGGCCGGCTACCTCAACCCCCAGGAGTCCGGGTCGCACACGGGCGTGCGCTGGGCGCGGGTGACGGATCGGCGCGGGCGCGGGATCCTCGTGAGCGCCCCGGAGGGCGGGCAGATCGAGTTCAGCGCGCTGCCGTGGACGCCCTTCGAGGTTGAGGACGCCCCGCATGACTTCGAGCTGCCCCTGACGGACCGCACCGTCATCCGTCCGGCGCTTATGCGGCGCGGTGTCGCGGGCGACGACTCGTGGGGCGCGCGGCCCAAGAAGCAGCACCTGTTGCCGACCGGCCGGCTCGTGCACCGCTTCTCCTTCAAGGGCGTGCTTTAAGCGCGCCTGCCCCGGTAGTCCCGTGCGCCGGGTTCGGCTTGCACGCTCATGTGACTGGTGTGATCTGGCCGATTCGGGCTTTTCGTTGGTATTCCGCTGTTTGGGCTCTTTTGATGAAAACTGCTTCTGAGGCTCCCATGTGCGTGGGGGTTGCTCATGCACATGGGAGCCGAAGGACTCGAGAGCACCAAGACAGGAAACCGCGGAATCCTGCGGATTCCGACGGAGGCCTGACAGCCTGAGCGTGCAAGAGTGCGCAGCCCCTCCCGAGCCCCACCCCCACGCAAGGCGTACTGCCCATCGTTCCTCCGCGGACACGCTTTCCTCAGTAGTCTCGACGCATGCTTGAGCTCGACTACGCCTTCCTCGCGGACTATGCGTCGATCCAGGGTGGTCTACTGACAACGGTCGGCGCCTCCTTCACCCGAATGGAGGCACAGGCCTTACCGATTCATGCGTCGTTCGCCGTTGCGGGACGGATTCGGTGCGACGAGGCTGAACGGGAGTGGGTCAAGCTGACCATCCGCTTCATCTCACCGGGTGAGGATCCGACCGTGGTTGAGGCGAGCAACCAGATCGACGTCTCGACGACGACACACCTGCCTTACTCCGGGCACCGTCGCGGAATCGTCTTCGCTCTTCAGATGACTCTGCCTCTCATTGAGCTCGGGATCTACACCGTTGAGGTTGACATCGACGAGACGGAGGGCGTTGACCGTACGCTGAAGTTTGAGGTCATCCCGGCGCCGGTCACGTGACTGTCATCATCTGCTACATCCAATGATGCGTCGCCCGCGTATTATCAACGGTGACATCAGGCACCACTGGCACGAGGGGAGGCCCCATGTCCTCATCCAAGCCCCGCACGATCGTCGTCGACGCCGCCACCGACGTCTGCTACATCACTCTGTCCGAGCGGCCCGTCGCACGCACCGAGGAGTACTCCGACAGCATCCTGGTCGATCTCGACGAGTTCGGTGTCGCGGTCGGGATCGAGGTGCTTGACCTCGACGCCGAGTTTCCGCTGACCCACCTGTGCCGTGAGTTGCACATTCACAGTGACGACGAACCCTACCTCGCCAAGCTGTTGCCGACGTTGCGCCGCTCGCTTCGTTTCTCACTCTCCTCGACCTCAGACCCCACGATCCAGGCGCGCACAGGGCAGGCGACCATGTTCTCGGCGCGCGCTTGATGCTGAAGCGCGATGCCGCCCGTGAGGCGTACCTCCCGGTGAGGTCGCGAACGCGGGCGGGGCGTCGGCCCGACCCCGGCAGCCGGTCAGCCGCGGTTGGCGAAGCGCTCGAGGAGCGTGGCGTCGCCGCCGACGACGAGCACATCCTCGGGGGAGACGAGCGTCTCCGGCGAGGCGTACTCGAAGGGCTCACCGGGGCTCATGAGGCCGAAGACCGTCACGCCGTAGCGCGAGCGGATGCGCGCCTCGCCGATGGTGAAGCCGTGCAGCTCGGTCGGCGGGCGCATCTTGACGATGGTGAAGCCGCCCTTCTCCATCTCGATGTAGTCGAGCATGCGTCCCGAGACCAGGTGCGCCGCGCGCTGCCCGGCGTCGAACTCCGGGTAGACGACGTGGTGGGCGCCGATACGGCGCAGGATGCGCCCGTGCGCCCGGGAAATCGCCTTGGCCCAGATCTGCGGGGTCTGCAGGTCCACGAGGTTGCCCGCAATGAGCACGGAGGCCTCCAGGGAGGAGGCGACGCCCACCACCGCCGTGCCGAACTCCGTCGCCCCCAGCTGCTCGAGGGCCTCCATGTCGGTGGCATCCGCCTCAACCAGGGGGATGCGGCCCGTCCACTGGCGCACGAGCACCGGGTCCTTCTCGACGGCGAGGACCTCGCGGCCCAGGCGGTCGAGGGTCGCGGCGACGGCGGAGCCGAAACGGCCCAGGCCGATAACGAGGGTCGAGTCGGTGCGGTCGACGGCGGCCATAAGCGCTCCTGTGGCTGGGGTCGCAGGCCTGTGCGGCCCACGCGTGCTGCCGACAGGTTAGTCGCCCGTCGGCCCCGACGGTGATCAGCCGATGAGCGGGCTCTCGGCGGGCATGCGGATGACGCGGCGTCGTTCGCGCAGCGCCAGCGCCGAGGCCAGGGTCATCGTCCCCACTCGCCCGACGAACATGAGGACGATGATCGTGTACTTGCCCGAGTCCGGCAGCAGCGGGGTGATGCCGCTGGTCAGCCCCACGGTGGCGAAGGCGGAGATGGTCTCGAACAGGATCGTGTCCAGGGACAGGTTCGTGACGTGCAGCAGTAGGAGCGTCGCCACGCCCACGGCTGTGGCCCCGATGAAGACGACGGCGACGCTCAGGCGCACGGTGGACAGCGTGATGCGCCGCCCGAAGGCCTCGATGTCCTCGTCACCGCGCGCCTCCGCCATGATCGCCAGGACCAGGACCGCGAAGGTGGAAACCTTGATACCTCCGGCGGTGGAGGCCGATCCTCCACCGATGAACATGAGCACGTCCTGCAGGAACCAGGTGGTCTCGTGCATGGAGGTGATGGGGACCGTCGCCAGGCCGGAGGAGCGCGCGTTGACGCCGGACAGCAGTGCCGCGAGGACTCTGCCGTGGGGCGGCAGGCTGCCCAGCGAGCCCGGGTCGCTCCACTCGAAGATGCCGATGAGCAACGCGGAAACGAGCGCGAGCGCCGTGTAGGTGGTGAGTGTGAGCTTGGTGTGCAGGGTCCACTGGCGCGGACGGGTACGGTGCCGCATGACGTCGAGGATGACCGGGAAGCCGATGGCGCCGACGGCGGTGCCGAGAATGATCGGCATGCTCATCCACCAGTCGGTCGCGTAGGGCTCAAGCCCCTCGGGCATGACGACGAAACCGGCGTTGTTGAAGATCGACAGCGCCATGAACACCGCGTACCACAGGGCGTGGGGCACGTCCTGGCCGAGGGTGAGGAAGCGGGGCAGGAGGATGAGGGCCAGCACCAGCTCGACGCCGACCGCCGTGTAGAGCACGGCCCGCAGCAGGGAGGCGACATCCCCCAGCCGGGACTGGTTCTCGCTTGCCGCCAGCATGCGCTGGGTCAGTCCCACGTGCCGTGAGACGGCGAAGGACAGCAGGGAGGCGAGCGTCATGATGCCCAGGCCGCCCACGAAGGCACCGATGATGATGACGGCCTGGCCGAAGGGGGACCAGTCAGTGGCGGTGTCCACAGTGGTCAGGCCGGTGACACACACGGCGCTGGTCGCGGTGAACAGGGCGTCCACGAAGCGGATGGCGGGGTGCCCGTCGGGGGTGGCGATCGGCAGGTTCAGCAGTGTCGTGACGACGGCGATGATGCCCACGAAGACGGCGACGGCGAGGCGGGCCGGGGTGAAGCGGGCGGCGCGCTCGATGCGTGAGCGCAGGCCCGTGCGCTCGAGCAGGGCACGCAGGCGCGCGCCGCGACCGGTGACCTCCTCGGGGCCCGGGTGCACGGGGCGCGGGCTCGCGGAGGTGTGAGTGCGGCGCTCGGGGTGGGGCGAGCGCGCGCGGGAGGGTCTGGGCACGGGTGCCATTGTTCCCCGAACGGGCCGGTGGTGGGGAAACGGGCAGGCGGTGGGGTGTGGTCCCGGCGCGGGCATGGTCCGACGGCGGGTGCGCATGAGGTGTTCCGACGGCGGGTGTACCGGGCCGGTGGCCGGGCGCAGTTCCCGGCGCGGGAGCGCCCGGCGAACTCAGACGACGGGCGTGTCGGGTGGGACACCTGGGGCGTGGTGGGGCTCTGGGGCTGATGGGGTGCTCTTTCACCTGTGCGCCTGTTGGGACTGGGGGTTATAGTGGCATGGTCGGTCCGGGGGCAGCCCGGGACCGAGCGGGCTCCGGTCACCCAACCGCAGCCTTCACTGTCCGTAACTCCTTAGACGGGACCACACGCATGGCGTCGAGTCTGCGCACCCCCTCCGGCGCTTCGGGCGCACCCTCGTTCCTCACCGTGGCCGAGGTCGCTGACATGCTGCGCGTGTCGAAGATGACCGTGTACCGCATGGTCCACTCCGGTGACCTGCCCGCCATGCAGGTCGGTCGTTCCTTCCGAGTCCCCGAGCGCGCCGTCGAGCAGTACCTCGCCGCCGGTTTGGGTGACTGGGGCCACGGGGAGACGGAGTCGACGGGGTCCTGATACCCGTTAGAATCGCCCGGTCACCTGTGTGGGCGCGGCGTTCATCGCCATCCGACCACCACTGCTCGCCCGGCGCCCGCGTCGGTCCGTCGGCGCCCAAGCCGGCACCGCGAGCGCCCGGCACGCACGACTACGAGGAGTCCCCATGGGATCTGTCATCAAGAAGCGCCGCAAGCGCATGTCCAAGAAGAAGCACCGCAAGCTCCTTCGCAAGACGCGCCACCAGCGTCGCAACAAGAAGTGACGGGATGTGCCCGGAGCCGCGCGCTCCGGGCACACGCCTATCTCGCCACCCGGACGCCACCTATCCTGGCTCCGCAGCCCAGAACCGAGCGGAGCAGATATGAGCCACCACGACGTCCCCTTGCTGAGCGCACCCGAGCCCGGCCCAACTGAGGAGGCCTGCCTGCTGCCCCTGTCGGCCGAGCCCGCCACCTGGCCCGAGGCTGTCACCGCCCTCGCCCACCCGCTCAACGCTCCGACGCCGACGACGATGGCGGAGCTCACCACCCTGCGCGTGGGAGGTCCCATCGGTTCCTACGCCCAGACCACCACTGAGGACGAGCTCATCGAGGCCGTGCGCGAGGCCGACGACGCCGGCACCCCGCTGCTCGTCGTCGGCGGGGGCTCCAACATCCTTGCCTCCGACGCCGGCTTCGACGGCCTCGTGGTGCGCGACGCCCGCCAGGAGGTCACCCTGGTCTCCGACTCCTCCTGCGGGGGCGTCGAGGTCACCGCCACCGCGGGCACCGCCTGGGACGACCTCGTGCGCCAGGCCATCGCCTCGGACTGGGGCGGCTTCGCCCCCCTGTCCGGCATCCCCGGCACTGTCGGGGCCGTGCCCGTGCAGAACGTCGGCGCCTACGGCACCGAGGTCGCTGAGCTGCTGGGCTCCGTCAGCGCCTGGGACCGCCTGCGTCAACGACGTGTCCACCTGCCCCTCGCCGATCTCCACCTGGCCTACCGCGACTCCGACCTCAAGCGCTCACTCACCAACGCCTCCGTCGGCGGAGGACGCACGTGGGGGCCCACCGGCCGCTGGGTGGTGCTGTCCGCCACCTTCCACGTGCGCCAGGACTCCCTGTCCGCCCCCATCGCCTACGCCCAGCTCGCCGGCGCCCTGGGTGTCGAGCCCGGGCAGCGGGTGGACGCGCGGGCGGTGCGCGAGGCCGTCCTTGAGCTGCGCGCCTCCAAGGGCATGGTTCTCGACGACGCCGACCACGACACCTGGTCCGCCGGCTCCTTCTTCACCAACCCGATTCTCACCAGCGAGCAGGCGGCGGCCCTGCCCGAGGAGGCGCCCCGCTACCCGGTGACGGACCACTCGCGCAAGGTCGCCACCCGTCAGGCGCCCGTTGTCGAGGGGCTGGTCAAGACCTCCGCCGCCTGGCTCATCGACCACGCGGGCTTCTCCAAGGGTGACGCGCTCGCGGCCGACGGCGCGGTGGGCGGCGGGGCGTCGGCCTCGCTGTCCACCAAGCACGTGCTGGCCCTGACCAACAGGGGCTCGGCCACGGCCGCCGACCTCGCGGCCCTGCGCGACGAGGTCATCGCCGGGGTCGAGGCGGCCTTCGGCGTCACGCTCGTGCCCGAGCCCGTCGCGGTCGGCTTCTGAGGCCTCTCTCGAGCCTGTCGTCGCGACCAGAGGCCTGCCCCGCTGTGCGTGACCGCGGTCACGACGCACTCGCGCAATCGTTTGCGTTCAATGCAAACGATTGTGTACTGTGGTGCCTCGTCCCTGTCGTCGGTGCCCACGAGCCTCCGGCCTCGACGCATCGTTTTGAACCACAACGAGGTGGATCGTGACCACAATCAGTGCCCTGTTCGGGCTGCGCGCCAAGCAACTGGGGCAGATACCGCTTGAGATGCAGCGCAAGCGCTGGATCTGGGAGTTCCTCAAGACCTACGCGGTTCTCGTCATCGGCTACGGAGGCTTCTACCTCCTGCGCACCAACTTCAAGTCCGCCCAGCCCTTCCTCGTCGAACAGGTGGGGCTGACCACCACCCAGCTCGGTGCCATCGGTTTCGGATTCTCCCTGACCTACGGCTTCGGCGGCCTCATCCTCGGCTTCCTCATCGACGGGCGCAACACGAAGAAGATCGTCTCCGCCCTGCTCATCGGCTCCGGCGTCATCTCCGTGCTCATCGGCCTCACCCTCGCCCTCGTGCACAGCCCCTACGGCTGGATGATCCTGCTGTGGTCCCTCAACGGGCTCGTGCAGGCACCCGGCGGTCCCTGCTGCAACTCCACGATGAACCGGTGGACACCCAGACGGCTGCGCGGACGCTTCATCGGCTGGTGGAACGCCTCCCACAACCTTGGCGCCATCATCGCCGGAGCCCTGGCCCTGTGGGGTGCCAACACACTCTTCCACGGCTCCGTCGTCGGCATGTTCGTCGTCCCGGCCGCCGTTGCCATCCCCATCGGCGTGTGGGGGTACGTCTACGGCAAGGACGATCCCTGCGAGCTGGGCTGGAACACACCGGAGGAGATCTTCGGCGAGCCCCTGTCCAAGGCCGACGTCGTCACCGAGGACGTCCCCAAGGGCCGCATCCTCATGGACTATGTCGTGAAGAACCCCGCGGTGTGGTTCCTGTGCATCGCCAACGTTGCCGCCTACAGCGTGCGCATCGGCATCGACAACTGGAACGTCCTCTACACCCACGACGTGCTCAAGTTCTCCGACTATGTCGCGGTCAACTCCACCATCGGCCTCGAGGTGGGTGGCCTGGCGGGCTCCCTCCTGTGGGGCTACGCCTCGGACAAGATGGGTGGACGTCGCGCCCTGGCCGCCGCCATCGGCATCGGCCTGGTCATCATCCCCATCTGGATGTACTCCCAGGCCACCACGCCCGCACTCGTCTACGTCTCCCTGTTCCTCATCGGCTTCCTCATCTTCGGCCCGGTGACGCTCATCGGCATCTGCGTCATCGGCTTCGCGCCCAAGACCGCCACCGTCGTCGTCAACGCCGTGCCACGCGCCTTCGGCTACGTCTTCGGTGACTCGATGGCCAAGGTCCTGCTCGGACGCATCGCCGACCCGACCAAGGACGGCGTCCACGTGCTGGGCCACACCCTGCATGGCTGGGGATCGACCTTCACCGTCCTCATTGTCTCGGCCATCGTCGGTCTTGCCTGCCTCGTCGTCGTTGCCGTCCTGGAGGAACGCGTCATCCGCAGCGACCGCGCCTTCGCCCAGAAGGACGAGTCATGAGCCGCGCCGCCACCCCGGCCGTGGAGCCGACGACGCCGAGTCTGGAGGAGCTGCTCGCGCTCGCCGTCCGCGTCGTCGAGGAAGGCGCCGCCATTGCCCGCGACCCGGGTAAGGACCTGCAGGTAACGACCAAGAGCAACCGCAACGACCTCGTCACCGCCGTCGACCGTCGTGTCGAGGAGTGCATCGCGGAGCGCCTGCTGGCCGAGTCCGGCTACCCGCTGCTCGGTGAGGAGGGGCACGACGTCGAGACCTGGAACGGGCGGGTCTGGGTGCTCGACCCCATCGACGGCACGATGAACTACGTCGAGACGCACCGCGACTACGCGATATCCCTGGCCCTGTGCGAGGACGGGGTTCCCGTGCTCGGCGTCGTCATGGACGTCGTCCCCGCCCGGTGCTACACGGCGCTGCGTGCCGGCGGGGCGTGGTGCAACGGTGAACGGCTCGCCCCGGTGAAGGACGAGCGCGGCTTTACCGACGCCGTCATCATCACCGACCTCAAGGAGATGTGGGCACTGCCCAGGCTCGCACGCTGCCTGGAGCAGTCGCGCGGGCACCGCCGCTACGGCTCCGCCGCGCTGGAGTGCGTGGAGGTGGCCGCGGGCCGGGCCGGGGCCTTCGTGCACATGTGGGTCTCCCCGTGGGACATCGCCGCGGCGAGCCTCATCTGCACCGAGCTCGGAGTGGTCTTCACCCGCCTGGACGGCACCCCCCTGGACCTGAGGTGGAAGGGCTCGGTGCTTGTGGCACCCGGCAGGATCCACCGCGAGCTCCTGCACCGGCTCATGATCGACGCCGAGTAGCCCGCCGCGGTCCCACTGGCCCGCCTCAGCGCAGGGCCGGACCCGTCGAGGAACGGGTCA
The DNA here is from genome assembly GCF_014595995.2 of Actinomyces respiraculi. NCBI lineage: Bacteria > Bacillati > Actinomycetota > Actinomycetes > Actinomycetales > Actinomycetaceae > Actinomyces > Actinomyces respiraculi. The sequence continues at coordinate 2,362,710 of NZ_CP063989.1, read as the reverse complement.
CCAGGGCGGTGTCGACGACGAGGGACTGCGGGGCGCCGGCGGGCGGGGAAGAGGCGACCCTGGCCTCGGCCAGGTCCACCGCCAGCCTGGCGACCTCCTCGGGGCGGCGGTCGATGGACGTCAGGTCGAAGGCGGACGAGGCCGCGAGGCGGGAGTTGTCGACGCCGGCGACCGAGACGTCTGTGCCCGGCCGCAGGCCTGCGCGCAGCATGGCGATGATCGCCCCCTGGGCGCAGTGGTCGTTGTAGCAGACGAGCGCCGTGCGCCTGTCGGAGGACGCCGGGTGGAGCGGACCTCCCGCCTCCAGGAGGGGGGCGACGGCTAACAGCCCGGCATCGACGTCGGAGCCGCCCTCGACGACGTCGAAGGAGAGCCCCGCACTCGTCGCCGCGCGCACGAAGGCGGTGCGCCTGGCCGAGGCGGAGGCCCCCGGCGCAGAGTCGACATAGACCAGTCGACGGTGCCCCAGCCCCGTCAGATGGGCGATGAGCTGGTCCATGCCTCGCGTGTTGTCGCTCGTGACGAGGTCGGCGCCGACGACGGCGCGTTCCTGGCCGATGACCACGGCGTCGTCCCCCAGCGCGTCCAGCGCCCCCGCCGCCGTGGCCGGGTCGATGACGATGAGCGTCTGGCACCTGAGCCGGCGAAGATTGTGGATGGCGTCGACGGCGCTGCGGAACGGGCCGACGCTCTCGGTGACCATGCGCAGGTTGCGGGCCTCGGCCTGCGCCAGCAGGTGGTCGTGGTAGACGACGTGCAGCTCCTGGCTCAGGACGCACAGCAGGCCGATGACGCGCGGACGCGGGGTGCGCAGCAGGCTCCCGATCGGATCGGCCTGGTAGCCGAGCCTGCGTGAGACCTCGTGGATGTGGTGGCGGGTGCGCTCGCTGATCTGAGGGCTGTCGGCGAGCGCGCGCGAGACCGTGGACACCGAGTAGCCCGTCGCCTCGGCGATGTCCTTGAGCGTGGGACGGCTCATGGCGCGGCGCCCCCGCTCGTCGTCGGGTCGGGGCTCGTCGTCGGGTCGGGGGCCGCCAGCCAGGCGTCCACCTCGCTCAGCCACCGGGCCTTGGAGGAGGGCGAGGCCAGTGAGGCGCGGATCGACGCCCGCGCCAGCTCCGCCAGGGCGGCGTCATCCAGGCCAAGGGACCGGGCGATCTCGTACTGCGCCGTCAGACGCGAGCGGAACAGCAGGGGGTCGTCGGCGCCCAACGCGACCTGCGCGCCGTGCTCGAGCAGCGTGCCCAGCGGCACGTCCCCGGGCTCGTGGTACACCCCCAGGCTCACGTTCGACGCCGGGCACACCTCCAGGCTGATGCCGGCGGCGACGACGGCGTCGAGCAGGGCCGGGTCCTCACTCGTGCGCACCCCGTGCCCCAGGCGGGTCGGGCCCAGCGCGTTGACGACGTCGCGCACGTGCTCGGGCCCTAGGAGCTCACCGCCGTGCGGCAGGGAGGCCAGGCCGGCCTGGCGCGCGATGCGGAAGGCCGGTCCCCACGAGGCCGTGTGCCCCGCCCTCTCGTCGTTGGACAGTCCGAATCCGACGACGGTGCCCGGCTCGTCACCCGCGTAGCGCACCGCCAGCCGGGCGAGCGTGCGGGCGTCCAGCGGGTGGCGGACGCGCGAGGCGGCGACGATGACGGCAACCTCCACCCCGGAAAGGATGGTGGCCTGCTGGGCCGAGTCGAGGATGATCTCGAGCGCCGGGGTGATGCCACCGACGAAGGGCGCGTAGGAGGTCGGGTCCACCTGGATCTCCAGGCGCCGCGAGCCCTCGGCGGCGTCGTCGAGGGCGGCCTCGAGGACGATGCGGCGCATGACCTCCTCGGTGGTGACCAGGTGACGGGCCGTGTCGTAGGCGCGCTGGAAGCGGAACCAGCCGCGGTGGTCCGCCGGCACGCGCAGGGGGTCGCCGTCGATGAAGGACGAGGGCAGGCGCGTGCGTGAGGCCTGGGCGAGGTCGACCAGCGTGTCCAGGCGCATGGAGCCCGTGAAGTGCAGGTGCAGATGCGCCTTCGGCAGGGAGGCGAGGTCACGCATGCGGGGATTGTCCCACGCCGTCGCACCGTGCCGGGAGCGCGGGCATAGTCCGGCCCCGCCGCCTCGGGGCGAGGTCCGCACTGGGGTGTGATGCCCGCCCCGGGGTGACGTCCGCACGGGGGCGTGAGGCAGACTGTTCCCATGAGCAACGCCCGCCAGGAGCCGGAGGAGGTCGCCCTCCTCACCGGCCCCCGCGCCGCCTCGGTGCTCGCCGCGGCCCTGGCTCCCACGCACCAGCAGCTGCTCTCCTGGGAGGTCCACTCCGTCCACCACCGCCCCGGCGCGGGCGTGAGCGTCGGCTACACCGCCGTCGTCGCCTCCCCCAACGGCAGTAGCAGCACCGAGTACCTGTGCGCGACGACAGCGCGGCTGTCCAACCCACAGGCCGTCGGCGTCAACCGCGTCGCCCCGACCGGCGGCGACGGCCCAACCGTGCACGTGTGGCGCCACCCCGCCGACCCCGAGCTGCCCGCCCTGACGGTGGCCTGCACCCCCTCGCTCCTGTCGCGGCGCCTCGGCTCACCGGTGAAGGCCACGATGGTCGCCTACCGCCCCACCCGCCGGGCCGTGGTGCGCGTGACCTACCGCGACGGCTCCACCTCCTACGCCAAGGTCCTGCGGCCGGCCGTCTCGGCCGCCTTCGCCCAGCGCCACCGCATGCTGCGCGCCGCCGGGGTGCCCGCGCCCGAGGTCCTGCGCGATGACCCCGACGGTCTCGTCCTGCTGTCCGCCGGGCAGGGCGTGGCCCTCTCGGGCCTGCTCTCGCGCGGGATGGACGCCGCCCAGGCTGAGAGGGTGTTCTCCTCGCTCACGGCCCTGCTCGACTCCCTGCCCCAGTCCGCCCTGACCCTGGAGCGGCACCCGGCCTGGTCCGAGCGTGCCCGGCACTACGCCCACGCCGCCGCCACCGTCCTGCCTGAGCACGCCGCCCGCGCCCGGGCGGTGGCCGAGGGTGTCGAGCAGCTCATGGCCGCCTCCGACCCCGGGCCCGTCGTGCCGGTCCACGGCGACTTCTACGAGGCCAATGTCCTCATGGAGGGGGAGGGCGTCGCCTCGCTGCTCGACGTCGACTCCCTGGGACCCGGCCACCGGGTGGACGACCTGGCCTGCCTGCTCGGGCACGTGAGCGTCCTCGACCATCTCGCCCCCGCCTCCTACCCGCATCTACGCCCCGTCCTGGAGACCTGGGCCCGGCTGGCCGAGGCCCAGGTGGACCCGGTGGCGCTGCGTGCGCGTTGCGCAGGTGTCGTGCTCTCGCTTGTGGCCGGTGCGCGTCGTGACGACGGCGGTCCGTGGCGTCCGGACGCGGAGGGCCGTCTGGCCAGGGCTGAGTTGTGGCTCGCCCAGGCGCGTGAGATCCAGGCCCGCCGCGGGGCCCACTGACACGAGTCGCCGAACCCGACCCATCGCTGTCGGACAACCCCACCGTTCGAGGGTTCGAGGCAGGCGGGACTGGGCCTCAGTGAGTCGTCAGAGTCATCAGAGTCATCAGAGTCGTCAGTGGGCTTCTGCGAGGAGCTGCTGGAGGCGGGCGACGCCCTCGGTGATGTTGGCGTCGCTCGTGGCGTAGGACAGGCGCAGGTAGCCGGAGCGGCCGAAGGCCTCGCCGGGCACGACGGCGACCTCGGCGTGCTCGAGGATGAGGTTCGCCAGGGTCATGGAGGAGTCGATGACCGTGCCGCGCAGGCTCCGGCCCAGCAGGCCCTCGATGCTCGGGTAGGCGTAGAAGGCGCCCTGCGGCACGGGCACGACGAGCCCGTCGATCTGGCGCAGCATGCTCACCATGAGCAGACGGCGCCGGTCGAAGGCCTCACGCATCTCGTGGACGGCGGACAGATCCCCGCTGACGGCGGCCAGCGCGGCGACCTGGGAGACGTTGGCGACGTTCGAGCTCAGGTGCGACTGGAGGTTGGTGGCGGCTGTGGTGACGTCGGAGGGGCTGATCATCCAGCCCACGCGCCAGCCGGTCATCGCGTAGGTCTTGGCGACGCCGTTAAGGACGATCGTCTGGTCGGCCAGTTCGGGGACCAGGGCAACGATGTGGGCGGCCTCAGCACCGTCGTAGAGCAGGTGCTCGTAGATCTCGTCGCTGATGACCCACACGCCGTGCTCGAGGGCCCACTGGCCGATGGCGGTGAGCTCAGCGGGCGTGTAGACGGCACCCGTCGGGTTCGACGGCGAGCACACGAGCACGGCCTTGGTGCGCTCGGTGCGGGCGGCCTCGAGCTGGTCGACGGTGACCTTGTAGCCCTGGTCGGCGCCGGCGAAGACCTCGACGGGGGTGCCGCCGGCAAGCCGGATGCACTCGGGGTAGGTGACCCAGTAGGGGGCGGGCAGGATGACCTCGTCGCCCGGGTCGACGATGGCGGCGAAGGCCTCATAGACGGCCTGCTTGCCGCCGTTGGTGATGATGACATCGTCGGGGGAGACCTCGTAGCCGGAGTCGCGCAGCGTCTTGGCGGCCACGGCCTCACGCAGGGCGGTCATGCCCTTGGCGGGGGTGTACTTGTGGTTGGCGGGGTCCTTGGCCGCGGCGACGGCGGCCTCGACGATGTACTCGGGGGTGGCGAAGTCTGGCTCGCCGGCACCGAAACCGATGACCGGGTGGCCGGCGGCCTTAAGGGCCTTGGCCTTGGCGTCGACGACGAGCGTGGCGGAGGGGGCGATGGCGGACAGGCGTGCGGAGACACGGGACTGAGGTGCTGTAGTCACGTCACTCATGCTCCCATACGCCCCGGCGACGCGCCCGACATGTCCTCCACGTCAGGACGCGACACGCCAGGCGGACGTGTTGCACGCACCAGGAAGACCGTCGGGCGGGTCCCTCCACACGGAGGGGCCCACCCGACGGCCTCTTCCCGACGCTCGGGGCGGCGGGGGTCAGAAGGCGACGCCTGTGGCCTCGAGGACACGACGCAGCATCGCGGCGCGCTGGTGGAGGTCCGCCTCGGCGGGGACCTGGCACTTGCACCCAAGGTAGCGGGCCGCGGGAGCCGAAGATTCCTCGGGGGACAGGGCCGCCAGGGCGCAGTCGCGCACGTCCTCGGCGCTCATGACCGAGCCCGGCTCGTCGACGTCCATCGGCAGGTGCCCGTCCATCCAGGCCTTGGCGTAGCGGGTGTCCACGGGGCCGGCGCCGGAGAAGGTCACGCCCTCGAGGAGGCCGGCGGACCGGACCAGGCGCACGTGCTCCAGGGGGAGGGTGCTGTCGTGGCCCTCAACCGCGCTGCGTCCCCAGTTGATCGTCATGCGCACGTCGGGGCGGTGCAGGGCGGTGATGACCTCGAGCTCGGCCTCGATGGTGAGCATGCGCTTCTCGCCGCGTTCGGGGGAGACGAAGGCGTCGCAGTGCTCGACGAGCAGGGTGGCGCCGCCCCAGTCCCAGTCAGCCACCTCGACGAGGGACTCGCCGAAGGCGCGGGCGTCGTGGGCGGTGCCCGGGGCGCCGGAGGGGGCCGAGTGCAGCTCGACGCCGGCGACGACGTCGCGGCCGACGGCCTCTCGCAGCGCTTCGACGCCGTCGCGCACCTGCCGGGTGAAGGCGAGTGCGGCGGCGCGGCCCTCGGCGTCGGTGGAGGCCAGACCGAAGGTGCCGGTCGCCCAGACGCGCATCATGGTGCCCGGGATGGCGGTGACGACGTTGCGGTCCCAGGCGGGGGCGAGCTGGGCGGCGAGCCAGGGCAGGTCACCGAGGTCGTCGATGAAGGGAATCTCGAGGCCGCGCACGCCGGGAATGGTGCCCAGGAGGCGGTAGTACTCCTCGGTCTGCTCGCGGGTGGCGGGCAGGGAGGCGTAGGCGCCGAGGATGGCGTAGGGGGTTGTGGGCATGGCTCTCCTCGTTGAGACGGCTCTGGGTCGCTGCGGTCGTGCGTACGTGGCAGGTGTGAGGGCGTGACAGGGCTCGGCCTGTCAGACACTCAGCCTGCACTCAGCCTGTCAGACGTCAGATAATCTGATGTTACCCTGTACAAGGCACGTGGTGCAGCCCACGGCGGGGAGATTTCCCGATCCGCGGTCCGTGTGGCAGGATGAGGCACCGCTGAAGGGCAGTGGCGCAATTGGTAGCGCACCGGTCTCCAAAACCGGCGGTTGTGGGTTCGAGTCCCGCCTGCCCTGCTGAGAACGGCGGATCTGTCGGGAGATCCCGTCGGCTCCGTCCTCTCGCCCGCACGCCGGACGCTGAACGAGACCGACCACCCCCCGAGGAAGTACACGCATGAGCGAAGGTAATGCCGTCGCCAAGGGCAAGCAGAACACGAGGACCAGCCTGATCGGCCGCGTCCCCCGCTTCCTGCGCGAGGTCGTCGACGAGCTTCGCAAGGTCGTCTGGCCGACGTCGAAGGAGCTGTGGACCTACTTCACCGTCGTCGTCGTCTTCATCGTCGCCATCATGGCCTTCACCGGCGTGCTCGACCTGGTCTTCGATCGCCTCGTCATGTGGCTGTTCGCCTGACCCGCACCGCACGCCCCCATACTGAGGAAAGCAGGTAACCGTGTCCGAGGAGACCCTCCCCGAGGAGACCGTCGAGGCCGCCGAGGCGCCCCAGGTTGAGCCGACCCCCGACCCTGTCGAGGAGTTCCGCACGCACATGTCCTCGCTGCCGGGCGAGTGGTACGTCCTGCACACCTACTCCGGCTACGAGCGCCGCGTCGCCGCCGACATCATGGCCCGCGCGGAGAACTTCGAGGTCCAGGACTACGTCTTCGACGCCCTCGTGCCCATGGAGACGGTCGTCGAGGTCAAGAACGCCGGCAGGAAGAAGGAGGTCTCCCGAGTGCGCATCCCCGGCTACGTGTTCGTGCGCATGGACCTGGACGACCCGGAGACCTCTGACCGCGTCTGGCGCACCATCAAGGACACCCCGGCCGTCACCGGCTTCGTCGGCGACCGCTACAATCCGGTCCCGCTGACCTTCGACGAGGCCGTCTCCCAGCTCGGCCCCACGCCGGAGGAGATCGCCGCCAAGCAGGCCGCCAGCGCCAACGAGAACCCGCACGAGGGCGCTCTGACCCAGGTCGTCGAGGGCGGCACCGTCTACGAGGTCGCCTTCAGTGTCGGCGAGTCCGTCATCGTCACCGATGGACCCTTCGAGTCGCTGCCTGCGACCATCTCGGAGATCCACCCCGAGACCCAGAAGGTTCAGGTCCTCATCTCGATCTTCGGCCGCGACACCCCGGCCGAGCTCTCCTTCGCCCAGATCGCCAAGATCTGATACGACCCCCGACCTCGCGGTGCCCCCGTCCCTGCGTGGGACGGGGGCACCGCGTGTCACAGGCCCCGCGCCTGTGATAACGCACACCGGACACGGTCAGGCCCCTTGCCAGGGGCTAGGATCAGTCCTTGTGCGTGCGCGCTTCTCCAGGCGCGAGCACTACTGCACGGCAGGCGTGCAGTGTTCCGGACAAGAAGGACCCCTACATGGCTCCCAAGAAGAAGGTCTCTGGGCTCATCAAGCTCCAGATCCAGGCCGGCCAGGCCAACCCCGCCCCGCCGATCGGCCCCGCGCTCGGTCAGCACGGCGTCAACATCATGGAGTTCTGCAAGGCGTACAACGCTGCGACCGAGTCGCAGCGCGGCAATGTCATCCCGGTGGAGATCACGGTCTACGAGGACCGCTCCTTCACCTTCGTGACGAAGACCCCGCCGGCCGCCGAGCTCATCAAGAAGGCTGCCGGCGTCGCCAAGGGCTCCGCCACGCCCCACTCCGCCAAGGTCGGCACGCTGACGATGGACCAGGTCAAGGAGATCGCCTCCACCAAGATGGCCGACCTCAACGCCAACGACATCGACGCCGCCGCCGCCATCATCGCCGGCACCGCCCGCTCGATGGGCATCACGGTCGCCTGAGGCGCGACCCACCCCACCACAACCACCGTGGAAGGGCCATGCGCGGCCCGCACACCACGACTGCAAGGAGAAGCAGATGACCAAGCGCAGCAAGGCCTACCGCGCCGCCGCTGAGAAGATCCAGTCCGGGATCCTCTACACCCCGGCCGAGGCCGTGAAACTCGCCAAGGCGACGTCCATCACGAAGTTCGACGCCACCGTGGATGTCGTCCTTCGACTGGGCGTTGACCCCCGCAAGGCCGACCAGATGGTGCGTGGCACCGTGTCCCTGCCGCACGGTACTGGTAAGACCGCCCGCGTCATCGTCTTCGCCCAGGGTGAGAGGGCCGAGCAGGCCCTCGCCGCGGGCGCCGACGAGGTCGGCGGCGACGAGCTCATCGAGAAGGTCGCCGGCGGATGGACGGACTTCGACGCCGCCGTCGCCACCCCGGACCTCATGGGCAAGGTCGGCCGCCTGGGCCGCGTGCTCGGCCCCCGTGGCCTCATGCCCAACCCGAAGACCGGCACCGTGACGATGGACGTGGCCAAGGCGGTCACCGACATCAAGGGCGGCCGCATCGAGTTCCGTGTGGACCGTGCCGCCAACCTCAACTTTGTCATCGGCAAGTCCTCCTTCACCGAGGAGCAGCTGGTGGAGAACTTCCAGGCCGCCCTGGACGAGGTCCTGCGCCTCAAGCCCTCCACCTCCAAGGGCCGTTACGTCCTCAAGGCGACGATGACCACGACCATGGGTCCGGGCATCCCGCTCGACATTGCCAAGGCCTGAACGCCTGACCGACCGCGTACGCCGGCCGTCCCTCGAAAGGAGGGCGGCCGGCGTCGTCGTCCCTCACGGGGGTGGCCGACGGCGTCGTCCCGCCCGGCGCCGCCTGCCGCCGTCGGAGTGTGGACGCAGGTGATGCCCGGTAGCCTTGGGCCGACGACTCCGACCCTAAGGATCCCCATGAACGAGCCATCAGGCTCCGAAGCTCGGCGGCTGGGCAGTTCCTACGTCCTGGACGCCCGTATCGGCTCCGGCGCCCAGGGTGAGGTATGGCGGGCGCACAACGTCAACGCCCCGGACGAGACCCTGGCCGTCAAGCTCCTGACCACGGACCCGGACGACGACTACATCCTGGAGCGCTTCCTCAAGGAACGCGCCACCCTCATGCGGGTGAGCTCGCCCTACGTCGTCGGCGTGCGTGACATGGTCGTCGAGGGCCGGACCTTCGCCATCGTCATGACCTACGTGGACGGCGGTGACCTGCGCGGGCTCGTCTCCTCCAGCGGACCCTTCGCGCCCGCGGAGACGGCGCGCGTGGGGGCGCTCCTCGCCCGCGGCCTGGCGGCGGTGCACGCCGCAGGCATCGTCCACCGGGACGTCAAGCCCGCCAACGTGCTCATCGACTGGGACGCCTGCGCCCCGGGGCGGGGGGCCGATGCGGTGACCGCGGTGCCCGCCGGTGACACCGTGGCGGTCGGGGTTGATACCCACTTCACGCCGCGGCTGGCGGACTTCGGCGTCGCGCGGCTGACGGAGACGATCAGCTCCACCCACACGACCGCCTCGGTGGGCACACCCCTGTACATGGCCCCGGAGGTGCTCGACTCCCGCCCGCCGACCTCGGCTGCGGACGTCTACTCCCTCGGCATCGTCCTGTACGAGGTGGCCTGCGGGGTGACGCCCTTCACCGGATCAGCGGGTCAGGTCCTGTCCCAGCACGCCCGACGCGACCCCGGGCGTCCCGACGGCATGCCGGACCCCTTGTGGTCGGTGCTCACCTCGATGCTCATCAAGGACCCTGCGGCCCGGCCGACCGCCCTCGAGGTGGCCCAGAGCCTGGAGACGCTGACGACGGTGCTGGCCGGGCTGCCCGTCCCTGCCGCCCTCAGCACGCCACCCGCCTCCCACCCGTCCCTGCGGCCCTACGAGTGGGACGCGGTGCTGGCCGACGGCGAGCAGGCGACTCTCCCCAGCGGTGTCGGCAGTGCAGGCAGTGCCGGCGTGGCTGTGACCGGTGGGGCTGGGGCCGGGCTCTCCGCCACCGTCGACGAGCAGGTGACCGCGACTCAGTACGCCGGGGCGCTCCCGGTGCCCGGAGGCGCACCTCAGCCCTGGGGGCCCGCACCCGTCCCCTCCTCGCCGTCCCCGTATGGGGCGCCGTCGGCCCAGTCCCTGACGCCTTCCGCACCGTCCGCGGTGCGGGCCCCTGGCACCCGGCGCCGTCGTGGCGGGCTGGTGGTCGCCGTGCTCGTGCTCGTCATCGCCCTGGCCGGGGCGGGGACCTGGTGGTGGACCCACCGCCAGCCCGAGGCTGTCGACCTCACGGCCCTGCCCGCTCCCGGACGCGCCACACAGATCCAGACGGTTGCCGACGTCGGCAGGCTGCTGGTCGCCCCGGGCGGCGGTGCCCTGGTCACATCCCACGACGGCAACATGTGGCGCCTGCACGATCTGTCCAGCAGCAACGAGGCCCCCGCGTGGGAGGGTAAGTGCTCCTCCGCCACCTTCTGGAACGCCAACGACCTGCTGTGTCACCGCAGTGGCAGCGACGGCGGGGACATCCTGGTCTCCCTCGACGGGACGGAGAAGGCCGTGCCCGGCCCCCAGAAGCGTCAGCTGCTGGGAGCGAGCGAGCAGACAGCGGTCGTCATCGACGGCTACTACAGCGGCGCCCTCGTCGGCCTGGGTACCACCGGTGCCGAGACCTGGCGCGCCTACGGGAACTACACGGGCGGGTACGTCGACAACGGCTTCGTCGTCACCTGGGAGAGCGACGAGGACAAGCTCGTCGTCCTCAGTGCCGACACCGGCACCGTCCTGCTCACGCGAGCCCTGGACTCCGAGCCCGAGTGGGACGAGCCCCTTCCCGGAGGGGTGGGTATCGACGTCGGCCCCCAGACCTTCTACGTGCACGACGAGACCTCGGGCACCTGGTCCGTCTACGGCGCCGACGGCGCGCTCGCGGGGGAGGTGCGCACGAGCCTGCGGCGCACCGGCTGGGTTGCCTCCGGGGACCTCAGCGCCCAGGAGCTCATCGAACTGCTGGGCACCGCCTCCACAGACAAGGAGGCGGTGACGGTGCGCGGTGCCCGGCGCTCCGTCACCCTCACCGTGAGCACGAGATCCTGCTCCATCAGTGCCGACGGCGTCGCCCTCGCGCTGCCCGAGCGCGAGAGCGGCGAGACCTGTGTGCTCAGGCCCTTGGGCCTTGTGGGTGACGACACTGCCCTGCTCGTCCAGGTGGGTGACGCCGACGCCGGAGGCAGCCGGACCCGGCAGCTGTTGGCGGCCGACCTCAGTGACGGCAGCACTGCCTGGAGCATCGACGCTGTTCTCGCAGCGGTCCTGCCTCCCTCTGCGCGCGCCGGCGGAGGCCTCAGCGACCTTCCCGTGCTCGTGATGCAGAGACTGGAGGGCTTGCGTAGGGACCTCGTGCTCGCCGTCGTCGCAGAGGACTGAGCCCACGGGCCGCCGATACCGACGCCGCCGACGGCGACGCCACGTTTCCCGAGGCGGGTGTGACGGCCTGGACCCGCTCGCGGGGAGCACTCCCCATGGGTGCGGTGATCACCGTCGAATAGGGTCGAGGTGACCGGCGTCCCGCTGTGGTGGTCCCCGGTTGACTGGTGTATCGCTCATGGCGCGGCTGCCTCACGTGCCCGGGTGCTGTGCCATCGTCCTGATTCCCGTGTGAGGAGTTGTGATGTCCGTGGTGCTGAGTCGTCGTGGTGCTCTTGTTGTGCCGGTGCTGGTGGTGGCGGGTGCTGCTGCGTGCTCGAAGGGCTCGGAGCCTGACGGTGTGGCGACGTCGGCGTCGGCCTCGTCGGGGGCGGTGTCCGCTTCTGCGTCTGCTGCTGCGTCTGCGTCGGCGGGTGCGTCGTCGGTGGTGCTGGAGACGAGTGTGGACGCGGTGGCCACGCGTGTGGAGGTGGGTCCGTTGGTGCGGGTGGGGGCGCGCTCGGTGCTGCGCCTGCGGCTGACGACGGAGGGCGAGCGCATCGCCGTCGCGGCTTCCCTTGGGGGGTGGACCGGAGGGCCGTCCACGATGCAGGGGGTGCTGGTGATGTCGTTGACGGAGCCTGAGGCGAGGGTGTGGGGCGAGACGGACCTGTCCAGCATCATTGCCAAGCCGTGGACCGAGGAGGAGGGCATTGTGCTCATGCCGACCTTCGGTGAGGTCCCGGCGGGTCTGGAGTCGGTGACGGTGCTGCTGCCGAACCTGGGAGTGGTGACGGGTGTGCCGGTGGTGGATGCAGCCCAGGCGGAGTTCGATGCGGCGGGTGCGATCGAGGAGGCCGAGATCGATGACTCAATTGCTGGGCCGTTTGTGCTGTCGTCGTTCACGGCGGCGGCGGATGGGTCGTCGGAGACGAGCACAGGTGACGGCACGGTGACGGTGACTGTCGCGGGTGACGTGGCGTTCGCTGTGGACTCGGCTGAGCTGAGTGCGCAGGCGGATGCGGTGCTGGCGGGTGTGACCGAGCAGCTGGGGTTCTACCCCTCCGGGGGCGCCATGACTATCACGGGTCATACGGATGATGTGGCGGATGATGCCTATAACCAGGGTTTGTCGGAGCGTCGTGCGCAGGCTGTGGCTGACCGGCTGGGGTCGTTGACGGACCTGGGTAAGTGGAACGTGTCTGTGGTGGGCAGGGGTGAGAGTGAGCCTCGTGTGGAGGGCACGAGTGATGAGGCCAGGGCGGCCAATCGTCGGGTGGAGGTGCTGGCTGAGCCGTCGGATGCGTCGGAGGCTGAGAGCGCCCGGCGGGTCATGCGTTCGCAGGGGCCGGTGCCTGAGGCCAAGGGTGCGGTGGGCATCGGGGCTCGGGGTGTGGACGTGGCTGATCCTGGTACTGAGGGGACGATGCTTCACATCGCTCTGCCGCGGGTCAGGCGGGTGGGCTCGTGGCTGGTGGGTAATGTCGAGCTGACCCCGTCCGGCGCCAGCCTCATTACCTCGATCGACAGGTTCAGACTGCCGGTGCCGCTGTCGGAACAGTGGCGTGGAATCGTGGCAGGGGCTGGTACGGCGTCGTTCACCCTGCTGCAGGGTGGGACACGGGTCATGGCCGCCCAGTACGAGTCGCCGAAGGGATACATCCCGGCGACGACGATCTCCCTGGCCGCGAGCGAGGAGAACGGCACCATCCTGCTGGGGGTGGTGTGGCCGGATACGGGCCAGGACACCGTCACCCTGGACCTTCCCGGCTACGGCCAAAAGGATAGAGGCGTGGTGGCCCGCCTCACCGACATCCCCGTAGAGGACTGAGAAGGATGGGCCTTCCGCCGAGCAGCGGCTCTCGTGAGGCTCTCCATGGCCGGTGCCTTGACCGGCCGCTATCACGTAGGAAGTGACATTGTCATGAAGTCCTGTGCACTTGTGACCCGCCGGGTGGTCCTCATGGGCTCGGCCGCTGTGGGTACCGCGATGCTTGTCGCGGCCTGTGCGGAGCCGGAGCCGGTTGCCGCCCCGGGTGGTGGGGGGACGGCGTCAAGTGGTGGTCAGTCGGATGCTCCTGTCCAGGGGGCTGTGGCTGGACCGAGGTCTCTGACTGGGGGCATTGACGGGACGGAGTGGACGGTTGAGGTGGGTCCTGCGGTGGTGGCGGAGGGTGTCACGCTGGTTCATATGTCCCTGTTCCCGACCGAGGGTGAGGCGAGGCTGCATCAGAACATCTTCACCCGCACCAATTTTAATACTGGTAGCTTGATCAGTGGCATGAACATGTTGGACCTTTCCGGTTCAGCCTACTACCCGGAGAGCGGGGGCAGTGACCAGGGGATATTGACCAGTGTCAGTGCCGCTGACCCGATGGTGCTCAATCCGTTGTTCGCCGCGGTGCCGGAGGGTGCGCGGGAGGTGGCGTTGTTCCTGCCGCACTTTGGTGTCATCCCCGGTGTCCCGGTGGTGGGGTCGACGGATGTGTTCGATGTGGGGGCGGCGCTGGCGGCCTCGTCGCCGGATCTGGAGGACGCGGGCCCGTTCCCGTTGCGGGCGCTTGTGGGGTCTGATGACGGGTCGTCGGCGACAGAAGATGAGGGTGACTCGACGACGGTGGTGCTGTCGAGCGATGTGACGTTCGCGTCGGACTCGGCGGAGTTGAGCGCGGATGCGGATGGGGTGCTGGCGTCGGTGACGGCGGCGTTGGGTCGTTTCCCGTCTGGTGGTGGCCTGGCGGTTACGGGTCATACGGATGATGTGGACTCTGATGCGCATAATCAGGAGCTGTCTGAGCGTCGTGCGCAGGCGGTGGGTGACCGGCTGGGGCAGCTGGCTGATCTGTCGGGGTGGCAGGTGTCGCTCGCGGGTAAGGGTGAGTCCGAGCCTCGTGTTCCCAATGACTCGGATGAGAATCGTGCGGTCAATCGTCGTGTGGAGGTGGTGCTCACGCCGTCCGAGCCAGCGGAGGGCGAGGACGAGCCGGTGATCGTTGGCAGCGGCGAGATGCCTAAGCCGGCAGGGCCGGTAGGCACCGGTGCCCAGGGCGTGGACGTCACGTACAAGGGGAAGACCTTGCACGTGTCGATGGACCAGGTGCAGCGGGTCGACGGCTATCTCGTCGGCCGGGTCCTACTGTCCTCGAAGGAGAAGGACGGTGTCTTCTTCGGCGTCGATGCCTTCCACATGCCGCCGCTGTGGCAGTCCTACTGGGGTTCCACTGACTCGAGTGCGTGTTCCCTGTCGCTGCTGAGTGGAAATACTCGTTATCTGCCAATGCAGGTGAGTATTGATGGTGGCCTGTGGGCGGTGACCAATGCGAGGATGCAACCTGTGGGCGGCCCCGACGCCCCCGTCCTCGTCCCTGTCGTGTGGCCGGACACTGGTCAGGACACGGTGACGCTCGACCTGCCCGGCAACGGCAAGGACAAGGAGGCCATCGCCCTGCGCCTGACCGACATCCCGGTGGTCGAGGCATGAGAACCGTCGTCAGTATGACCATCGGTCCACTGCCCGTGGGCAGCATGACGGCCAGGGACTCGTCCGGGGCGTTGGCTCTGTGCACCCTCCCGCTCCCGCGGTTGAGTCGGCGACATTTGAGATATCGAGATCAGGGCTCGGGTAGGGGCACTCGCCCCTGGGGCAGGGGCGATGACCTACCTAACGTAGGGCTTGCCGCGTGCCGACGCGGCCCTTGCCGGACCGCATCGTTCCGGGAGGCGGGTGGGTCGAGAGGCAGGACGTATGTGTGCTACCGGAGCTCAGTCTCGACCTCAGTCGTGGGGCGGCCCCGTCGTCGTCGGCCTTGTCGCAGCCAGTGGCACCGTCCTCGAACGGTCTCTGGTGGGCCCATGGCACGACTCGCTGCGGATCCTCTCATCGGTTCCCGAGGTGCCCCTGGAGATCCCACTCCTGGCCTTGTGGGGGCTGGTCACCGACTGGATGGGGCTGCGTCTGGCCTCCTACCGGGGACAGGACCACGTCGACCGCATGGCGCGAGCCCTCATGGGCGCTGCTGTGGCTGTCCTCGCCGTCGCCGGGTGGGATGTGGCGGCCAACGCGGAGGTGTCCGTACCCGGCCTTGTTCGGCTCATGTTCCTCGTGCTCGGGCTCGTGACGCCAGCCCTTCTCGGCCGTCGCAGCAGAAGCCCTCAGGGCGGCCGGGGATGGGACGAGAACGGCTCGACCTTACGCGGTGGGCTACGGTATTAGCCCGGCGTGCAGGGTCGGCGTTGCACACGCGCCACGAGATCTCCGTCTTCATCCCGACACCATTGGAAGAGAACCTGTCGTGATCCTTACCTCCGCCGTCGCGGTCGGCCTGCCTGCACCGGTGGGCTACCTTGAGGTCCCCGACGTCGATGCCGCTGTCGCCGCCGTTGAATCGGTCCCCGGAGATGCCCTCCTCGTCGTGGGCGCCGACGTCGCCGCCCGCCCCGCCCTCATGGCCCGTGAGGTTGTTGCCCGTCCCGATGTCGCCCTCGTCACCCTGGACGGCCCCCGCACCCGCAAGGCCCTACTGCTGCGAGCGTTGACACACCTTCCGCCAGAGAGTTACGGCATGGCCGACTATGTCGTCCGAGCGATCAATCGCCAATGCAACACCCGCAAGGCTCTGAGCTCTGTGACTTCCCTGGTGAGCCCCAAGCCCACCCTGAGACAGCACTTGCGGAGCCTCTTCCCCAAGCCCTCTTTCGATATCGACCTCGAGGCCGACACCATCATCTTCCGTGAGGGCATCCAGTGGGACCTTGGCGATTCCCTCGATGTCGTGTGGGCCTCGAGCAGTGAGATGGGGCACCTGTCCGTCGGGCTCGGCGTGCGGGTACCGCCTGTCGTGCTCCCGAGTGACAGCGGCAGACTCGATGGCGCCCGGTACTGGGCTGAGGTCTCCTGGCACCCCGATGTTGCCCGAGCCGTCCGCACGGCCATCGGCACCGTGCTGCGCACGTCCTGCCGCGCCTGTGGCAGGGCTACCGCACCGACCGGGTGTCCCTTCTGCGGCATCGTTCTCTCCCCCCGAGTCTTTGCTCCGGCCCCCCGGACTGAGAGGATCGCATTATGAACCCCCGTCAGAGACGAGGAGTCCTGCTACTGCTCGTCACCCTCCTGGGAGCTGCACTCACCTTTGTCGGTGTTGCCACCTACGTCAGTTCTGTCTCCTCGCAGGTGGGGCCGATGACCCAGGTCCTCAGGCTGACGACCGACGTCGAGGCTCTGCACGCCATCACCGAGGCGGACGTCGAGGTCGTCGAGGTGCCTGAGCGATGGGCGCCCGTGAACGCCGTGTCCTCATACGGCCAGGTTGAGGGACTTGTTGCCGTTGGCACTTACGCCGCGGGATCAGTGCTTCAGACCGGTATGCTCACCGACCCGCCCGGCCTGACGAACGGCGCCCGCGAGGTGGCGATCATGGTCGACGCAGAGACCGGTGTCGCCGGACGCATCAAGCCCGGCGACTACGTCGACATCATCGCCACCATCGAGGATGAGGCGACCGGTGCGAGAACTGCGCAGATCATCGTCCAGAACGCTCTCATCATCGATGTCGGCGTGGCGACGACGGTCGAGGGGGAGAACGCTTCGGGCGCCTTCACGGAGACCCAGGCTGTTCCTGTGACCTTCGCTCTGAGCACCGCGGACAGCCTGAAGATCTCCTACGCGGAGAGCTTCGCTGTCAAGCTCCGTCTCGCCCTGCGTGGCACTGGCGACGACGCCCCGCTTGCTGATAGCCAGACGACCTACGGTGAGTGAAGGAGGTCCACTGTGACCCAGGTTCTGCTTATTTCCTCGGAAGCCTCCACGGCCTCCGCCGTCGCCGCCGTCCTCAGCGAGCTCGACGGTTTCACTGCGCCCGTCACCGTCGCTTCTCTGGGGCAGGCGCGCCTGGAGATCGAGCGTCAGGACCTTGACCTGGTCCTCGTTGACGAGAGCGAGGACCACGGCAAGGGGCTTGGGCTTCTGCGCGAACTGGTCGCGATGAACCCGCTGCTTCCCGTGTGCTTCCTGGCACCCCGTGTTGACACCGAGCTTGTGCTTCGAGCCATGGACGCCGGTGCCCGCGCGGTCCTGCCGCTGCCGCCCTCCATCGAGTCCTACGCCGAACGTCTGCGCTCCCTGTCGGCGTGGACCCGGCAGGTGCGAGACCAGCGCAGTGCGGACTCCAACGTCCGGGTCCAGCGCACTGGACGTATCGTTGCCGTCATCGGGGCCAAGGGTGGAGTCGGAACCTCAATGATCGCCCTCATGGCCGCCAGGGCGGCAAGCGGGCGCGGTCCGACGGCGTTGCTCGACTTCGACCTCAGTTCCGGTGATCAGGCCTCCTATTGCGGCCTGCGTGTGCGCCACTCCGTCGTCGACCTCGTCTCCGTCGCCGCTGAGCTCGGCGGCCGTGAGATCACTGAGGTTGCCTATCCCCTGCGCGGCGGTGTCGAGCTTCTGCCCGCGCCGCCGGCCGTGGAGACCGCCGAGGCGATGACCGAGACCGCGGCACGTCAGATCCTCCAGGCCCTCCGCTATCAGTACCCGCAGGTGGTCATCGACTGTGGCAGTGCCGTCACCGTGACCTCCGCCGCCGCCCTCGACCTCGCGGACGAGATCGTCATCGTCGCGACGCCGGAGGTTCCCGCGCTGAGTTCGGTGCGCCGCCTGACAGCGACGATGGACCGTCTGACCATCGGACGTGGGACCCCGGTGCGCATGGTGCTCAACCGCTCCTCACGGCACAGGGAGATCCAGGCCGCCACTGCGGCGAAGCTTGCCGGCCTGGAGATGCTCGCTGAGATCCCTGATTGTGGGCAGCGCCTGGAGCCGACGATCAACGCCGGAACGGTACTTGACCTGGACGTGGCACCCTTCACCCAGGCGGGTCGCCGGATTGCCGACCTGCTGCTCGTTCCTGAGGAGACTCTCGGAACACCTGCGCCGGCACCTGCACCCCCGCCGGCCCCCGCACCTCCCGGTCGGCGTCGTGCTGACAAGCCCAAGGGGCGTCGCAGCAAGAGGACGGGGAGGACGGGGCTGCGTGGCCGCCACAGCGGAGAGGAAGGACAGGCCAGTGTTGAGTTTGCCGGGGTCCTTGTCGTCGCTCTCTTTCTTTTCGCCCTAGTTCTCCACCTTCTGTTCGCAGCCAGCATCGCCTTCATGGCACAGAGCAGCGCGCAGGAGGCGGCGCGCCAGTACGCCCGCGGTGCGTCCTACTCCACTGCCGTAGCCGCAGCCTCCGCGGCTATGCCGGGGGGGCTGCAGGGCGGCATGCACGTGCGACGCTCCGGCTCGGACACGGTGACGGTTACGGTCGACCTGCCACTGAAGGTGCCCGGGCTCAACAGTGTCTCCGCCGACGCCACGATCGACTGGGAGGAATGAGATGGGACTCAGAACCGCACTCACGAGGCTGCGCAGAGGGCAGAAGGGGCAGGCGGCTGTCTCCATGGCTGCCTTTGTTCCTATCCTCGTCATGTTCCTCGTGCTCCTCGTCCAGGGCATCGCCGCGGTGTCAGCTGTCTCGGAGCTGCGTGATGCGGCCCGTGACGGGGCCAGGGCCCTGGAGGAGAACAAGGCGCCGCGACCCGCTGTCATGGCCTCCCTGCCGGACTGGATCGATGTCACCAGCGTCACGACCTGCGGGCGCGGCTGTGTCAACGTCCGCGCGTCGATCCCCCTCGGTATCCCGTCGATCGTCGAGGTGATCCGGGTCCCGATCAGTGCCAAGGCCACCTTCCCCACGAGGGAGGCTTGATGTCACTTATGGACCGTGTCGGCGGGGTGGATCTCCACGCCGACGAGACTGAAGAGCTCCTCGATCACTTCCGCGCCCGGCTCCTCGAGGAGATCAACATCGACGAGGTCGCCGACCTCGACATGCCGGTCAAGCGCGCGCGTCTTGAGCGTGTGCTGTCGCGGTTGCTCTCCTTCGAGGGCCCGGTCATGTCGACGCGCAACCGGGCACGCCTCATCCAGCGCATCGTTGACGACGCCGTCGGCCTTGGTGTGCTTGAGCCGCTCATCGCGGACGAGACCGTCACTGAGATCATGGTTAACGGTGTGCACGACCTCTTCGTCGAGCGTTCGGGGCGCATTGAGCGCATCCCCTCCGCCTTCCGCTCGGAGGAGGAGCTGATGCAGACCATCGACCGTATCGTCTCCTCCGTCAACCGACGTGTTGACGAGTCAAGCCCCATGGTTGACGCCCGCCTCGCCGGCGGTGAGCGCGTCAATGTCATCATCCCGCCGCTCGCGCTCGACGGGCCGACGATGACGATCCGACGCTTCCCCACGCCCTTCCGGATGCCTGACCTGGTGGCGCGCCGCTCCCTGCCGGAGGAGGCGTCCGCCTTGCTCGGCGCCATGGTGCGCGCACGCTTCAACATCCTCGTCTCGGGCGGTACGGGTACCGGCAAGACGACCTTCCTCAACGCTCTGTCGGGCCTCATCCCCGACCGCGAGCGCATCATTACGATCGAGGACTCCGCCGAGCTCTCGCTTCAGCAGGGGCACGTCGTGCGTCTGGAGGCGAGGCCCGCCAATACGGAGGGCAAGGGGCAGGTCTCGATCCGCGACCTTGTGCGAAACTCTCTGCGTATGCGCCCTGATCGCATCGTCGTTGGCGAGGTCCGTGGTGGAGAGACCCTTGACATGCTCCAGGCCATGAACACCGGTCACGAGGGATCGCTCACCACCGTTCACGCCAACTCGGCACACGACGCCCTCGGTCGCCTTGAGACCCTTGCCTCGATGTCTGACCTTGATCTGCCTGTCGACACGCTGCGTGACCAGATCAATGGCGCCATCGACATCATCATCCAGCTCGAACGTGACTCCTCCGGTGTCCGGCGCGTGCGTCAGATCGACCAGGTGACCTCCCAGCACCGGGAGCAGTACGCAACCGCCCCCATCCTGCGCTACGAGCAGAAGGACGATGCAGGCGCCTTCCGGGCTTTCCCACTTGATCGCGCGATCCTTGATCGGCTCAGTTGGGCAGGCGAGACCCCTCCTCCAGGCTACGGTGAGGCACGCTCGTGACCCTCACGGCCCGGTTCATCCTCATCATCCTGCTGGTGTCCCTCGCCATCGGCGTGTGGGCAGTTGTCATCCTCGCTGACGAGTTCGCGCGACGCCGCGAGTTGTGGTCGGTGACCGTTGGCGAGAGCGGGGGTGGGCGTCGGTTCCTGCCGCGACTGGAGCGCATCCTCTTCTCCCGGGAACCCTTCTCCCGCTTCAGTAGGGCGCTGACAACGGCCGGCCTGAAGTGGTCACCCCTGATGACGCTCCTCGGGGTTATCGTCGTGATGCTCGTCATCTTCGTCGCCAGCAGGGCGCTGTTGGGGTATACCGCCTCCATCATCCTCACGCTGATCACTCCGGCAGTCCTTCAACGTTGGCTGTCGCGGCGTTCCGCCAAGCGCCTGGAGGACTTCATCGCCCAGCTGCCCGAATTGACCCGCATCATTGCCAACGGCAACTCGGCGGGTTTGTCGATGGGACGTTGCCTCGCCATGGCGGGACGTGAGATGGCGGAGCCGGCGGGCGCAGAGATGCGCCGTGTCGTCCACCGGCTTGAGGTTGGCTGGAGCACTGACCAGGCCTTGGCCGAACTTGCCCAGCGGATGCCCTCGCGTGAGATCAATATCCTCATGCGCACGATCATTATCCAAGGGCGTACGGGTGGTGCTCTCACCGACGCCCTCTTCGACATCGCCCAGGCGCTTGAGCAGCGCAAGGAGTTGCACCGGGAGGTCCAGACGGTCATCCTCGGCTCTGCCGTCTCCGGCTACGCCGTCATGCTCATCGGTGGGGGTGCCGTCATCCTGCTCAACTTTATCGAACCCGGTCTCATCGACCAGATGGCGGGCTCCTTCATGGGACAGGTGGTGCTTGTTGTCTCTGGTGTCTTGTTCCTCCTCGGCGCCGTCCTCATGAAGATCGTCGGCAAGGTGGACGTGTGATGACGTCGTTGCTCTTCGGCCTTGCGGCTGCAGGCCTCATCCTGCTGGCCGCCTCGGGTGTGCGTATGCTGCGTGTGACTCTGACGGATGAGCTGGATGACGCGCACGAGGCGGCGCTCAGCAAGCGTTCCGACGGGCCCTTCGTTCGGAGCATTGACCGCATCGGCTCCGCCACTCAGCGGTTGCTTCTCGACATCTATGGTCCTGAGCGTGTCCGTAAGCTTTCGCACGACCTGAGAGCCGCAGGCCAGCCCGCGGACCTCACCGCCCAGGTCTTCATCCAGCGTGAAGCCGGCTTTATCACCCTCGGTATGCTGCTCATGGTTCTGGCGATGCTCAACGGGCGCACGATGCTCGGCATCGGGGTCGGGGTGTTGTTCATGCTGTGGATGCATGCCTGGCTCATACTCACGATCCGTTCGCGCCAGGCACAGATCGAACGTGAGTTGCCTGACTTCCTCGATGTCCTCGCCGTCACGGTGGCTGCGGGTCTTCCCTTCCGTGTTGCCATGCAGCGTGTGTCGGAGCACCATGATGGACCGCTCTCGGACGAGCTGGCCACGACTCTGCGGGAGATGCAGCTCGGTGTTCCGCGACGTACCGCATTGGAGGCTCTACGTGGGCGCAACCGCTCGGAGAACGTCTCCTCCTTCGTCACGGCCTTGCTTCAGGCCGAGGAGCTGGGTACGCCTCTGGCAGACGCGCTGCACCAGATTGCTGCGGAGGTTCGTCGTGAGCGGGCTCAGCAGGTTCGGAGGGCTGCGGCCAAAGCCCAGCCCAAGGTCTCCGTCGTCGTCACCATGACCATCGTGCCTGGTGCGATCATCCTCATCGTTGGAGGCATGCTCATTGCCAACGCGGATGCCTTCCAGGGGCTCCTTGGTGGTTGAAGCCAGTATGGGACGGCTGTCAGAGGCCGCTCTTGCTCCCCCCGTCCGCCTGCTGGTGGACGGACGACTGGTCCTCCTGCTCCTTGTCCTCGTGGGTGGCCTGACCAAGGTCTCTGGTCTTCTTCTTGGGGTCGTGCTGCTCGCCGTGCCCGGCAACCTCGTGCTGCTCCTGCGCTGGGGGCGTGGGGGTCAGGGCAGCCCTCTCGTTCTCGGCACCAGATTTGCTGCCTGGGACGGCGTGGTCTCCGGCTCGGTACTCGTCACCGCCGCCATGGTTCCCGGCAGCCACCTCGTCCTGGCCATCGGCCACCTGCTGCTCTCGGCGGTCATGATCGGCATGATCGTCGGGCCGCGTTCTGCGATCGCGTGGGCGGCACCTGCATTGTTGGCCGGTGTCCTCGAGTTCTTTGACGGAGCGAAAGAGCAACGCGTACTCGTCGCGGTCTCTATCGTCTCGGCCGTGGCGCTGCTCGGGCTCGGGGGGCGAGTAGCGCGCCAGGTCTCCACCATTGAGCGCATAGCCGCGGACCTGGCCGAGGCGCAGGCACTGTCCTCCGCGAACGAGCAACGGCTCGTCCTCGCCCGTGACTTGCACGACACAGTCGCCAAGTCCGCGGCAGGACTGCGGATGCTTGCCGAGGCCCACCATGCCGTCCTCGAGCGCGAGGGATCCCGGCGGGCAGGCGATGCCGCTGACCTCCTGGCCGCTGCCGCCGCACTGGCTGTGGAGTCGCGCGCTGTTCTGGATGAGCTGCGCTCCGCGCCTCAGGGGGACCTCGTGGCGCGTCTGGCGGAGGACGCCCGCACGTGGAGCAGCCGCGTTGGGGTCGACGTGGATATCCGGTGCCCGAGCACCACCGCCGTCGCGGCCGACGCCTCGGTCACCTGGCATTGTCAGCGGGCGCTGGGCGAACTGCTGACCAACATCGAGAGGCACGCCGGCGCCGATCATGTGGCACTGACGATCTCGGCCGATGAGGATCTGTTACTCGTCGTCGAGGACAACGGCGTTGGTATGCCACGCATGATCGTGGAGGAGCCGGACAATCTGGGTGGTTCCGGCCACTACGGCCTGCGAGGCGTGCGCGAACGCGTCGCAGGGCTCGGTGGCACACTGCATTTAACTAATCGTGAGGGAGACGGCGTCCGTGCCGTCATTCGTGTCCCTCTGCCTGATATGTCCCTCGAACCTGGTACCTGAGGAGAAGATCATGAAGGTCCTTGTTGTTGACGACAACGCCATCGTTCGGATCGGGCTTCTGCGGGTGCTGGAGCAGGTCCCGGACGTGACGGAGGTCCGCCAGGCCTCGGACGGTGTCGAGGCCATTGAGGTGGCCAGGAGTTTCTCGCCTGAGATTGTGCTGCTCGATGTGCGCATGCCGCGTATGAACGGGCTGGAGGCTCTCCCTTCGCTGGTCGAGCGCGCGCGCGTCATCATGCTCACGAGCGCGGACGACGCCGAGAGCATCTCGACGGCCCTCGCCCGAGGAGCGAGCGGCTACCTCGTCCACGGCAGCCTCGGCATCGAGGACGTCAGCGGTGCCATTTCTACCTGCCGTCAGGGCGGGATGGTGCTGTCGGCGGCTGCCGCCAAGCAGATTCGGGTGGCGGACGCGCCCCAAGGGACCGATCCCCACCCGCTGTCAGGAATCGTCAGCGAGCGCGAGGCCCTTGTGCTCGAGGCCGCGTCCCAGGGCCTGAGCAACGTCGACATCGCCCGCGAGCACTTCCTGTCTCCGCGCACCGTCAAGAACTATCTCAACGCTGCCTACGTCAAGCTCGGTGTGCACAATCGGGCCGAGGCGGTCATCGCCTGGCGCGAGGCTCGTGGTGAGCCGGACGCCCCGGGTCGTTAGGGCTGAAGAAGGGGTCGCGCTTGGGGCGAGCGCCCCTAGGGGAGGTCAGCGGCTCTCCCATAGAGTTGATCATGTCCGAAGGGGAGGACACACATACAGAACTCCTCCCCATCACATTCAACCACTACGGGAGGCTCCCATGTCCGACAAGCTCCTTCAGGCCCAGGTTGCCTTTGCCTGCTTCATCGACCGCATCCGTAAGTCCGAGTTTGGTCAGGGTTCTGCCGAGTACGCCGGCGTCATCGTCGTCGCCGTCATCCTCGTTGTCGCCCTCGCTAGCTCTGCTAGCGACTGGGGACAGAATATGGCCAACGAGATCGGTAACCGGATCGCGAAGATCTTCTCCTTCGGCGGCTGATCCGCTGCTCCACATGCGTGCTGGGCGGCGCACCTATGTGCGCCGCCCAGCACGCATGTCCGGCGCGATGGGGAGAAGTTCCCGGCTGCGGGCACCTCGGAGGCGTTAGTGTGGGTCTCGGCTGCTCTGGCAGCTCGCCGCGCCGGAGCCTGTCGTGACTTGAGTGCTGATCCAAGGGCTATGAGGAGTTGTGATGTCCGTGGTACTGAGTCGTCGTGGTGCTCTTGTTGTGCCGGTGCTGGTGGTGGCGGGTGCTGCCGGGTGCTCGAAGGACCCGGAGCCTGACGGTGTGGCGACGTCGGCGTCGGCCTCGTCGGGGGCGGTGTCCGCTTCTGCGTCTGCTGCTGCGTCTGAGTCGGCGGGTGGGTCGTCGGTGGTGCTGGAGACGAGTGTGGACGCGGTGGCTACGCGTGTGGAGGTGGGTCCGTTGGTGCGGGTGGGGGCGCGCTCGGTGCTGCGCCTGCGGCTGACGACGGAGGGCGAGCGCATCGGCGTCGCGGCCAAGTTCGATGGGTGGGCCGGTCGTGTGTACACGATGCAGGGGATCCTGGTGATGTCGTTGACGGAGCCTGAGGCGAGGGTGTGGGGCGAGACGGACCTGTCTAGCATCATTGCCAAGCCGTGGACCGAGGAGGAGGGCATTGTGCTCATGCCGACCTTCGGTGAGGTCCCGGCGGGTCTGGAGTCGGTGACGGTGCTGCTGCCGAACCTGGGTCTGGTGACGGGGGTGCCGGTGGTGGATGCAGCCCAGGCGGAGTTCGATGCGGCGGGTGCGATCGAGGAGGCCGAGATCGATGACTCAATTGCTGGGCCGTTTGTGCTGTCGTCGTTCACGGCTGCGGCGGATGGGTCGTCGGAGACGAGCACAGGTGACGGCACGGTGACGGTGACGGTGTCGGGGGATGTGGCGTTCGCTGTGGACTCGGCTGAGCTGAGTGCGCAGGCGGATGCGGTGCTGGCGGGTGTGACCGAGCAGCTGGGGTTCTACCCCTCCGGGGGCGCCATGACTATCACGGGTCATACGGATGATGTGGCGGATGATGCCTATAACCAGGGTTTGTCGGAGCGTCGTGCGCAGGCGGTGGCCGATCGTCTCGGTGCTCTGACCGACCTCGGCTCCTGGAGTGTGACGGTGGTCGGTAAAGGTGAGAGTGAGCCTCGTGTGGAGGGCACGAGTGATGAGGCTCGTGCTGCTAACCGTCGGGTGGAGGTGCTGGCTGAGCCGTCGGATGCGTCGGAGGCTGAGAGCGCCCGGCGGGTCATGCGTTCGCAGGGGCCGGTGCCTGAGGCACAGGGCGTGGTGGGCATCGGGGCTCGGGGTGTGGACGTGGCTGATCCTGGTACTGAGGGGACGATGCTTCACATCGCTCTGCCGCGGGTCAAGCGTGTGGGCTCCTGGCTGGTGGGTAATGTCGAGCTGACCCCCCGCGGTGACGACATGCTCACCTCGATCGACAGGTTCAGGCTGCCGGTGCCGCTGTCGGAACAGTGGCGTGGAATCGTGGCAGGGGCTGGTACGGCGTCGTTCACCCTGCTGCAGGGTGGGACACGGGTCATGGCGGCCCAGTACGAGTCGCCGAAGGGATACATCCCGGCGACGACGATCAGGCTTTCGGCGACGGCTGAGGGCGGCACCATCCTGCTGGGGGTGGTGTGGCCGGATACGGGCCAGGACACCGTCACCCTGGACCTGCCCGGGTACGGCCAAAAGGACAGAGGCGTGGTGGCCCGCCTCACCGACATCCCCGTGGAGGAGTGACGTGCGCACGAAGAATTTGTTGAGTCGACTGCGTGACTGTCCCCGCGACGAGCGAGGGGCCATCAACGTTGTGCTCATTGGCGTGCTCGTCGTCATCCTGACCCTGGGAGCCGCCATCATCGTTCCGATCGGTCACACCCTCGCGGAACGGCGCAGTGCCACGACGGCTGCCGATGCCGCCGCTCTGGCCGGTGCGGACTACTGCGCCGACCGGCTCGAGGACGCCTACTCCGCTGCCATGCGCTCGACGGACGACAAGGAGTTCTGGGCGCATTTCGGCAAGCCGGTGTCCTTCTACTGCGGCAATGCGACAACGGAGGCACAGCACATGGCCTTGGCCAACAACGCTTCCCTGACGAGCTTTCGTATGACCATAGGCCTGCGTTTCCAGGCGAGCATCACCCGTCATGAAGAGGTCACGGAAGTCGGTGGACACTTGTCCTCACGAGCGACCGCAAAGATGGACATGCGCACAGGTGCCTGCGTTTCCGGAGGGCTGTTCGGTATCCGCATTAGTGGCACGTGCCGGACCTCCCCACCCACTGTCAGCCCGGGATCCGGTTGGCCCCTCGAACCTGGGACCTATTCGCCTGTCGCGCGTATCGACACCGAACTGGTGGTGTCGTGAGCGGCAGCTCCTCACGCGTTGGCAGCCGCCTTGACGGCTACCGGGGCATGATCGCCGTTCTCGTTCTCGTGGTCCTGGTGCTGCTGGCAGCGGTGACCGGGATGCTGCCGCGACTTATGTGCACCCTGGACGAGGGGACCTGCTCGGGCCCCTCCCAGCCAGTTGCCTCACGCACGTCCCCGGAGGCGACGACAGCGCCCTCGGGCTCTGTCCTGGCGACGTCCAGCAGTGCCGCCACGGGTTCGGCGGAGCTGCCTGTCGCGAGTGACGAGCTCGCCGTCTCCACCGTCCCGGGTGAGGGGACGGTGCCCGCTGGACGTGGCAGGGCCGTCAACGCGGACTCCGCATCGGCCCCCGGCGGGACCGCGCCCGTCATCAGCAACCTCTGGGGAGACGAAACGGAACACCGCGACACGATCGACCCGGCCCGCTTCGTGGACGTCGGTGCCCTTGCCTGTGGCGCGCCGGGCACCGGGCCGTGTGACGTGTGGGAAGGCCTACAGGCGGATACCGGTGCCGCCCTGGCTATCGGCCCCACCCGTCTCACCCAGGCGGGTCTTGATCCCTTCGTCGGCCAGGAGGAGGCGACAACGGTCGTCGACGCGACGCTCGAGCAGGCGACCACTACCGGCAGCGAGCAGACCGAGGTCCTTTACCGCTCGATCCAGCGCACCCGCGACGGGGCGCTTACCGAGTCGTGGTCGTGGCAGGACGGCGAGTCGTTGCGTCAGGTCCTCACCCGGCGCAGCCGCGACGGAGTGCTGTCCTCGGTCACCGTCGTCGGCATTGACACCACCGACGGCGACACCATCCTCGTCCGTACCGAGGTCCCCGTCACCGACAGTTCCGCCGACGTCCTGGAGGACTGGCTGGCCGCCCTGCCCGCCGACCGTTCGGCGGCCACCAGCATGGTCAGTGACCTCTCAGGAACCCCCGACCTCACAGCCCCGGCCGCCGTCCGCGTCGCCTTCCGCACCGGTGTCGTCCATCGCTCAAGGATCGAGGTCACTGAGTCGTTGACCGCCCAGATGCTGCGCGAGCACCCCGATGAGGCCCTGCCCGGTGCCACGGTCCTGTTCGCCTGGGAACTGAGGCTGCCCAATGAGCGCGGCCTGCGCACCTGGACCGCGGCGGAGACCTCGTGAGCGTGACCGCGTGCCCCGCAGGTGCCACGCCGGCGGCGACCCGAGGCGGTCTCGCTCGGCGTCATCTCCTCCTGCTGGCACCCACCACCGTGCTACTGGCGTCATGCGCTCATCGCGTCGACGCGGTCCCTCCCGAGCCGACGCCCCTGATCCCCTCTGTCTCCTCCACCACGGTTCTTGTGTCGGGTCTGACCCTGGAGGTCCCTGAGTCGTGGACGCGCGAGACGACAATGACGGGCTCTGCCACCCAGGCGCCGACACCCGACGACGAGGCCCAGCAGGGGGACGCGGAGGATGCAGGGGTCGAGGACGCCGCGGTCACCTGGGCGGCCCGCTTCACCGATGACGACGGCGATCTCATGCTCCTCGTCTCCACGGTCTTCCCCGCAGGCGACCTTGACCAGGCGTCTGCCCTGTCCCGAGCGCTCGTGGTCGAGGCGCTGCCTGGTGCTGTGGTGCGCACCAGTGTGGACTTGGGTGCAGACCTCGGTGAGGGTCCCGTGCGTCTCATTCTCGACAGGCGTGGCGAGGAACCGGTTGCCACCGCATGGACCGTGTCGATGCCCACCGGTTACTGCCTTGTGGTGCTGCTCGTCGATGACGACCACGTGCGCAACACCATCGAGGACTGCGTGAAGAAGGGTAGTGGCGCATGACTCCTCTGCTCAGCCGACGTCAGGCGCTGGGCGTTGCCTCCGCCGTCGCCTCGGTCTGCGTTCTCGGAGCCCTCACGTCATGCTCTGCCCGCAGCGAGGTACTTCCCCGTGGCTGGGACCGGGTCCTCACACACGGCGTGCTTGTTCCCGTGCGTTCCGAGTGGGAGCACCGCACCGCCCCCGACGACGTGCCCTTGTGGACGGACCTATGGGTGGCACAGGATGCCTCGGTCCACCTGCTCGTCGGCTCGCCCACGGCCGGCTCCCATGAGGCGGCGCTTGTGGAGGCGAGAGCCGCGTTGCGCGCCGCCTTGCCGGGGTACGCCGTCAGGACGACGACATCCACCGTCGACGGCTCCGAGCGGCGGCTGAGCATGGAGGACTTCACCACCAGCTCACCCGGCTTCGAGGCGGGACGCCTGTGGGTGGTCTCCGGGGCCGAGACGATTGCGGCCGTGGCGTTGACAGCGTCGCAGTTGTCTCACGCCGACTGCGAGGTCATTGTCGCGGGCATGAGCCTAGGGCCCGTGGCCGGGGCCGGCACCCCTCCGGAGGGCTGGGCCAGGGTTGGGCGCGGCGACGTGACAGTGCTCGTCCCCAAGACCTGGCGGACGTTCGGCGCGGTGCCCGGCTCGAAACGCTGGACCGACTCCTGGGCCGATGCTGATCCCGACGGGCTCAGCCGCGCCCGGCTCCTGCTGTGCTCAGACACCGGCGCGCGCACGCGTGAGGACGCCCTGGCGCGTATCGAGTCGGACTCGGTCTCGGGAGCCGTCCCGGGCTACCGGGCTGTTTCCGACCACGCTCTCCAGGTCAACGGAGCCTCCGCCACCCGGCGGGACTTCACGTTCGACGGCGGCAACGGTGCCCTGTGGGTGATTGACGTCCATGACACCGTCGGTGCCGTCCAGCTGACGGTGATCGACGCGGCGCTCACGGCGTCGCCCGGGCTCATCGGCGACGTCGAGGGGGGACTGTGGGTGAGAGGACACGAGACGTGACGGGGCTTGAGCGAAGGGGAGCGAGCCGCCGGGCGGTCCTGGCAGTGGGAGCCCTCACTCTGGCAGCAGGCTGTGCGCCCGGTGGCTCCGACGACGTCCTTGCCGGCGGTGCCGGGGCGGTCGCTGCCGTCACGCCTGCGGGAACCTCTCTTGACGCCCCAGAGCTTGTCCTCCTGCCCTGGGGGGATGAGGCCACTGGAGAGACCGTCGAACCGCTGACCGGGGTGCGCCTCGTCCTCGCTCCGAGAGCGCGGGCCCTGACCCCCGAGTGGGTCGCGGACGGTCGCGTGCAGGTGACCTATGTGTGGACCGATACCGGCAACTGGGGCTACCTCGTGCTGGAGGGGCCAGGCTCCTTCCCGGTGACGGGTGGAAACGACGCGATGGCAGCGGCTCATGCTGAGGAACAGTTGCTCATCGGCGAGCTCATCCGACCCCGCCCCCCGGAGACCACCGCGTGGACCGGCATGGCACAGAGTGTGCAGATGAGCTGGAATCAGGCCACGACCCCTCCGGGCTGGTCCGAGGAGACGAGCGTCGACGCCGAGGCGCTGTTCGTCGTCGACGGCGCTGGGCACTCCTACACGGCTGTCGTCTATGGTGCCCGGGACCTGCTGGTGTCGGCCAACCCGGCCGTGACGACGCTGTGCTCGCTCACGGTGAGCGAGCCCGCGTCCTAGGTGCAATGAGGTGCGCTGCCCGGGGGCGTCGGTCACGCGGGTGATAGATGACCGTGGTCGCCGTCTCGTTGTCATGGACTGATGAGGCACCGGGCGGGTACGGGGCGAACGCCCCTGTCTCGCGGATGGACCCGCTGCGTATTGTCTGCCGCAGCGTGCCGTCTCTCCTGGCACGCGCATCTGAGAAAGGAGCCGCCGGTGGAGCGGACTAGTCTGTCCCGGGCTGTTGCTCAGGCGCGTCGCGGCGAGTCGGGTGCGGCCACGGCGGTGTACGCGGGCGTCATCGTTGTCGTCGTCATCCTCGTGGGGGTGTTGGCCGTTGGGATGACCCCTGTGGGGCGGGACATCGCGGCAGGTGTTCACAACGAGATCTGCCGCATCTTCGACATGTCCTGCGACTCTGGCGAGCAGACGGGGCAGGATGGTCAGGACGTCGGGTCTCAGTCCGTGGATCCCCGCCGCCCGGGGGAGTGCGTCGTCTCCTCGCACGAGGACGGTTCGTCCACCTACGTCAAGATCGGCTTTGTCAAGATCGGCAGTTCCTTCGGCTTTGTCACCCAGCAGGAGCAGTACTACGACCCTGAGACCGGACAGATCAAAACCCGGTACAAGGTCATCGCGACCGACGGCGCTGCCCTAGGTGCTGAGACCGGGATCGGGACCAAGGGGGAGGTCGGCAACTCGGGTATTGGCGCCGACCTCTCACTGGAGGCGGGCTTCGACGTCAAGGGCGGCGACACGTGGAGCTTCGACTCCGAGGCTGAGATGAACGCCTTCATCGACCAGTACAACAAGTACCGCTTGCAGAGGCAGATGCTGTCGGGTGAAGGCGCTTTCGGTTCCGCCATCTACCTGTCGATGACTAACGGTTTTGTCGACCGGCCCAGGACCTCCGACAAGCGCTCGACGACTTTGAAGATGGAGGATAAGGGCAACTTCGACGTCGGTCTACGGGTGGGCAAGGACAATGCCGAGACTGGTGAGAAAAGCGTCAACCTCAAGGCGGGCCTCTACGCTCAGGCGAGCCTCAGCGACGTCTACACTCACACGGAGGACTTGCGACCGGATCACAAGGGCGAGTTCTCCGAGACGGTGACATACTCGGGCTCGATCGGCGGAGGAGTCAACGCGGTCTTCGCCGGCGTGGGAGGAAACGGCTCTTATAAAGGGGCGACGACCTACAACTACAAGCCGGGGCCGGATGGCAAGCCTGTGCTGTCGAGTATCACGTTCAGCCAGGTCACCTCGGGTGACCTCACATGGAAGGGTGGCAACGGCCCCGTCAACTCGGCGGGTGGCGTGACCGGTAACATCGAGGGTGGGACTTCGGACAGGCGCTCCCATGTGACGGAGACGACGATCGAGGTGACCGACGCTAACCGAGCGGTGATCGCGCAGTGGCAGCGTGACTCCCTCGTCACTGACCCGACGACCGGGGCGACGAGGATGCTGCTGCTTCCGAACGTCCTTGACCCCTCGGTGCCCTACCCGAACAACCCGATGGCGCAGTTGCTGTACGAGAAGGCGAGCAACACGCACACCACCTACAACGTCAGCGGGGACAACTTCTCCCTGCGCGGCGAGGTGGCGCTGGGCCTGAAGATCGGCGGTGGCTTCTCCATCACCAACGAGGATCAGAACGTGGCGGACTCGACCTACCTGAAGTCGCCCTCGTCACCGGGTGCGCCGCGTCAGCGCGTCGATAACCTGGTGTGTCAGTGAGCCGTCACAGGGGACGGCATGTGATAGGAGAAGAACAGATGACTACGACCAACTGGCAGAACGAGCGCGAGCCACGGGGGCGGTCGACGCCGGTCATCCTGGGCGTCGGGTGGGCGGCGAGCCTCGTCGGCTACCTCCTGGTCCGGGTAGCCATTACCGCAGTCGGCCCCGGCGCGGGACTGGTGAACTTCGCGCTCGTTCTCATGCTGCCGGCCCTGTCCGCGCTGGGCGCGACGCTCGCGGTGCCGCCCGCGTGGCTGCAAGGAGCAACGGGTGCGCTGCGCCACGCCCTCGTCGTCATCCCAGTCCCGTTAGTCTTCACGATCGTCGCCATCGTGAGTTCGCCGACACAGTGGATGACCGGCCGGCTCATCGTGACGATGAGCGTCGTCATGCTATTAGGCGTACTCGCGGGCGGTCTCCTGGGGCGTCTCCTGCGCCGTGATCCGGACCGTACCTTCAGCAGCAGCTAGGGTTCCGTGCCCGGTGCCGCGACAACCCTGTCCTCGCCCTGTATTACCTGAGGAGTCCTCATGAGTCATGCTGATAAGCCCGTTGCCGGTCTGTCCCGTCGAGCAGCGTTGTTCGTGCCGGTGGCCTGTCTTGGCGCGGGGGCCGTGGTCTCCTGCTCGCGCTCTCCCAAGGTGCCTGAGGGGTGGGTGCGCAAGGAGAAGGGGTTGTTGTCGGTGGCGGTGCCTGCTCAGTGGCAGGAGGTTGCCATCCCTGAGGGGGCCCGGGTGTCGAGCTGGGACTGGGTCCTGCAGGACACGTCGGACTTCAATGACTCTGCGACGACTGTGCGTTTGTTGGGGATGAGTGAGGGGCCTGGGGCTGTCATCGTGTACCCCCCGACTGACGCTGTTGAGGCGGCTGAGGCGCTTGGCGCGGTCAACTTGTTTGGCGACAGTGACCGAGCCTACCCGGAGGCTCGTGAGGTCGATGGTGGCGAGGACGAGGTGCAGCGTGTCGACATGCCCTATGGCGGAGGCGAGGGCAACGACTACCTGCTGGTCGCAAAGGACAAGGAGTCCGGGCTCATGGCGGTGGTCGGTCTGACCGGTACGGGTGTGACGGAGGAGCTCATCGCCGACATCGCCGCCGGTATCCAGGTGGTCGTCCCGGATTAGTGGGCCGTGTGGCGGACCTGACCGCTGGAGAGACGCTTGGGTGACGCCCCGGAGGTAGTGGGGTGGAGCCGGGATGAACATCCCTGCCTTGAGGCTCGTCACCCGCGGCCGTAGGGGCGATGGTCGTCCCCTGTGGGGCGGGACCGGGGACTGCTGCCCCTTATCGGCCAGTCGGTCATACCTGTAACCTCGCTGCGGATCGTCTACGTCATGTCGGGAGGAAGAATCGGTCATGGGGCAGGGCAGTCTGTGCCGGGTGCTCTGGCGAGTGCGTCGTGGTGAGTCTGGTGCGGGCACGGTGGTGTACGCGGGGGTTGTTGTCGTCGTTGTCATCCTTGTGGGGGCGCTTGCGACGGGGATGACGCCGGTCGGCCGGGACATCGCGAACGGTGTGAGCAACGAAATCTGCAAGATCTTTGGCGGGGCTTGTGGTGGAAGCGAGCAGGCAGGGTCGGCAGGCCAGGAGTCTGTGGACCCGCGTCGGCCGGGGGAGTGCGTCGTCTCCTCCCACAAGGACGGTGTGAAGGCCGACGCGAAGATCGGGGTCGTCAAGATCGGCCCGAACCATGACCTTCTCACCCAGCGCGAGCAGTACTACGACCCTGAGACCGGCAAGCTCAAGATCCGGTACCGGGTCGTTGCTGCCAATGCGCTCGAAGAGGCGACCGGGGCAGGGGTCGGGACCAAGGGAGAGTTGGCCAACTCGGGTATCGGTGCGGACCTGTCTTTGGAAAGCACCCGCAGCGCCAGGATCGGCGAGACGTGGGAGTTTGACTCCGAGGAGGAGATGAACTCCTTCGTCGATCAGTACAGGGACTACCACGATCGCTTGAGAATGGTCGCCGACCCGTTGCGTGCTGGATACGCCTTGCTCACGGGCAGCTGGCCCCAGCCGCCAAGGCACGCTGAGAGAACCTCGTACACCCTCAAGACAGGCAGCCTTGCCAATGGTGATGCTGGCCTGCGCTTCGGCAAGGACAACGAGGAGACCAAAGAGAAGAGTGTCAACCCTAACGTCGGTCTGTATGCCAAGGCCTCATATGATAAGTCCCTGACAGTCACCAGGGACCACCGTCCCGATCACGAGGGCGAGTACTCACTGACGACCACCTACGAGGGGACGATCGGTGGGGGTGCCAACGCCGTGTTCGTCGGTGTTGGTGGGACGGGCTCCTACACGGGGACCATCACCTACAACTTCAAGCCCGGGCCGAACGGCCTGCCCCAGCTGTCGAGCGTGACCTTCAACCAGATCACATCCGGGGATCTCACCTGGACAGGGTCTAACAAGCCCCTCAACAAGGTCGGCGATAAGGAAGGCACTGCCAGCGGTGAGGGCACGCTCAAGCAGTCCCATGTCACCAAGACGACGCTTGAGGTGACGGATGCCAACCGTGCGGTTGTCACGCAGTGGGCGGCACAGAACTTGGAAAACTCCGCCGAGGACTACCAGCGTGGGCTTATCAGCCCGCCTGGGATGGATATCCCTGCCTCCAATGTCGCCCTCATTCCGGCAAACATCCTCGATCCCTCGGCGCCTGCTCCGGACGACCCGATGGGGCAGGCGTTGTACGAGGGAGCGACCAGCTCCCACACCGTCTACGACGTCGACAGTAGCAAGTTCTCCCTTAGTGGTAGTGTCGCCCTGGGAGTCAAGCTTGGACTGGGCTACTCCTCCTCGCAGGAGGACCAGAGTGTTGTCAGTTCGACCTACCTGGCGTCGCCGTCGGCTCCGGGTGCGCCGCGGCAGCGAGAAGCCAACCCGGTGTGCAACTGATTTGCCTGCCTGGGGTGCTCGTCCTTGGCTCCGGTGACGTTATCCGTCTGCCGTGGGGTGGGCTGAGGACAACAAGAAGCTCAAGAAGAAGGTCTTCAACCCGAATGTCGGCTTGTTCGCAATATGGTGTTCGTCGGCGAGAGCGGGACCGGGAACTATAACGGGACGATCATCTACAACTTCAAGCCCGGGCCGAATAGCTGGCCCCGGCTGTCGCGAGCGTGACCTTCAACCAGATCGCCTCGGGGAGTGACCTCACTTGGTCGGGGACTAACAGTCCCGTCAACAAGGTCGGTGGCAGTAAGGGAACCGTGAGCGGTGGGACATCGAGCGCTCTCCTACGTCACCAAGACGACGATCGAGGTGACTAACGCCAACCGCCCGGTGGCGGAGCAATGACGTGTGCGGCACGTTGGGAGGAGTCGGAGACGGTGGCTAAGGCGCAGAGTCGTGGTGACACGGCCTTGGTGGGGAGCCGTCCCCGGCCGTCCGACGTCCACCGCCATGTGCGCCGCTTAGAATGTCACGCATCGCGCCGCAGCATGCCTGGGACAGGAGACGAAGACATGATGATCAAGTTGACGCAGTACCGTACCTCCCGTGAGTACCCCGCACTCGTGCGCCTTGCGCTCGGTTGGGCGGCGAGCCTCGTCGGCTACCTCGCGGCGCGGGCGCTCATCACGGCCCTCGGCCCCGGCGCCGGATGGGGCAACCTCCTGCTTGTCCTCGTCCTGCCTGTCTTGTCCGCGCTTGCGGGCACTCTTGTCATGCCACCCGCGTTGCTGCGTGGGGTCAAGGGAGCGCTGCGCCACGCTGCCGTGGTCGTCCCGGTCCCGCTCGTCTTCCTCCTCATCGCCATCAGCAACGGGCCCTCGGAGTACGTGAGCGGACAAGTCATCCTCATGATGGTCGGGGTCATGGCCGTCGGCGTGCTCCTCGGTGCTCTGCTTGGGCGCCTGCTGCGCCGTGACCCCGACCGCGAGCTGCGTAGCAGCTACTAGGCCACCCTCCCGTCCGCGACTCGTATCCGTCTCACATTGTCTAGTGGCACATGACTCGTCCTGACAGCGCCGCTGGAGGTGTGCGCCGCCGTTCCGTCCTTGCCCTTCCGTTTGCTTGCCTTGGTGCCGGGGCCCTGGTGGCTTCTTGCTCGGGTTCTGCCGGGGTGCCTGAGGGGTGGGTGCGCAAGGACAAGGGGCTGGTCTCGGTCGCTGTGACCCCCGAATGGCACGAGGTCGACATTCCCGATGACGCTCAGGGTGGTGTGTGGGACTGACCGGTACGGGTGTCTCCGAGGAGATCATCGCAGGCGTCGCCGCTGGGATACGCGTCGTCGTCCCCGCGACGTGAGCCCGCCGCCGTCGGACCCGACGACGACTCCGCGAGACGCGTGGGCGCGAGCCGGTCGCCACCGACGTCGACACCCGCCCTGACTTTTGACACTTGGTGTGGGGCTGGGTGGTTTTGGTTGGGTTTTCGTTGATTTTGTGCGGCTGCAGGGGGCGGGTTGGGTCACTAAGGAGGCTGGTTATGATGGGGTTTGTGAGCCCGTTCATCCGTCAAGTGCGTACCGCCTCGGGGGCCACGGCCGTGCAGATCGCGGTCAAGGAAGGCCGACGTAACAAGGTTGTTGAGCACATCGGTTCTGCTCATACCCCTGGCGAGCTTGCTGCCTTGGTCCAGGTCGCGCAAGAAAAGCTCCATCCCGGCCAGCTCCAGCTGGACCTGGACCTCCCGTCGGGGTCGGCAGGCTCCAGGCCGGGTGTGCATGGGGACTACCAGCAGACGGCCATTGGCGCAGCGCACCTGGTTTCCCACCGCAGCGGCTTGTTGTGGCAAGTCCTTTGCGATGCTTGGCAGGATCTTGGCTTTGACCAAGCGGTGGACGATGAGGCCTTCAAGCAGATTGTCCTGGCCCGGCTGATCGAACCCACTAGCAAGAGCGCTATAGCAGCGATGTTGACCAGCTTGGGGCTGGAGTCCTTTGACTCACGCACCCACTTTCGTGCCCTGACCCGTTGCGTGGAGCGTGATTACCGCTCTGCTCTGGCTCGTGCGGCCTTGGAGCATTGCCTGGCCTGTGGGGATGTGTCCTTGGTGTTGTACGACGTGACTACCTTGTACTTCGAAGCAGAGAAAGAAGACGCGCTGCGCAAGGTCGGCTACTCCAAAGAACGCCGCGTGGATCCCCAGATCCTGGTCGGCCTGCTAGCAGACCGTAACGGTTTCCCGTTGGAGGTCTCCTGCTGGGAAGGCAACAAAGCCGAGACCCACACCCTCATCCCTACCATCGAGGCCTTCAAGCAACGCGCCGGGGCGGAGCACCTAGTAGTCGTAGCTGATGCCGGGATGCTCTCCAGCGCTAACTTGCAGGCGCTTGACCAAGCCGGCTACGGCTTCATTGTCGGGGCCAGACAGACCAAGGCACCCCTGGACCTCCAAGCGCACTTCTTCTGGCACGGGGACTGCTTCACCGACGGGCAGACCATTGACACAATCACCCCACGCCACGGTGGTAAACAAGAACGCAATCAGCACCTCAAGGACGAACCGGTCTGGCACCCACAGACACACCCGGGCTCGTGGCGGGCGATCTGGGTCTACTCGCGTAAACGCGCCGCCAGGGACAGCAAGACCCTTACCCTCCAGGAAAACCGGGCCAGAGCCATCGTTGCCGGGGAAAAAGCCATGCGCTCAGCCAGGTTTGTCACCACCAGCTCCTCAGGAAGAGGCCTGGATGAAAAGGCCCTGGCCAGAGCGCGGCGTCTAGAAGGGCTAAAGGGCTATGTCACCAACATCCCCGCCCGCACTATGAGCGCCAGCGAGATCGTGGCCGACTACCACAATCTGTGGAAGGTGGAACAGTCCTTCCGCATGTCCAAACACGACCTACGCGCCCGCCCGGTCTTCCACCACACCCGCC
This sequence comes from Actinomyces respiraculi, assembly GCF_014595995.2. NCBI lineage: Bacteria > Bacillati > Actinomycetota > Actinomycetes > Actinomycetales > Actinomycetaceae > Actinomyces > Actinomyces respiraculi. The sequence continues at coordinate 2,324,931 of NZ_CP063989.1, read as the reverse complement.
AAGCCATCGAGGCCCACCTGACCGTGGTCACCGCCGCCCTAGCCGTAGCCCGCCACCTCCAGGCCGCGACCGGTGTCTCCATCAAGAAGATCGTGCAAGCCCTACGACCCGTCATCGACGTCACCATCAACATCAACGGACACGAGCTCACAGCCACCAGCCAACCCCAAGGCCAAGCCGCCAACATCCTGGCCAGCCTCACCAACAAAACGGGTCACTAACAGTGTCAAAAGTCAGGTCGGACCCGACGACGACTCCGCGAGACGCGTGGGCGCGAGCCGGTCGCCACCGACGTCGACACCCGCCGCACCGTCGGCTGGGCGGTCTCGGCAAGCCCGCCACCGCACTCAAGGGCGCCAGACCCCGCCGACCGCGCTCACAACCTCACGGAGAAGTACGGCTAGCAGGGCGGCCCTATGTCATGCAGGTCAGCCGAGCGTCAGGGACCGCATAGCGGCAAAGGCCGCGGAGTCCTTAAGCGTGCCGGCCGGTGCATAGGCCGTGACGCGCAGGTCTTGGCCGCCCTCGGTGGTGAGAATGAGGGAGACTCCCGAGAGGTTGACCGCACCGGTGAGCGATGAGTCGAAGATGCGGCGGTCCGCGGGCTGGTTCCACGTCCACGACCAGGCGTCGGACCTGACTTTTGACACTGTTAGTGACCCGTTTTGTTGGTGAGGCTGGCCAGGATGTTGGCGGCTTGGCCTTGGGGTTGGCTGGTGGCTGTGAGCTCGTGTCCGTTGATGTTGATGGTGACGTCGATGACGGGTCGTAGGGCTTGCACGATCTTCTTGATGGAGACACCGGTCGCGGCCTGGAGGTGGCGGGCTACGGCTAGGGCGGCGGTGACCACGGTCAGGTGGGCCTCGATGGCTTGGCGGGTGTGGTGGAAGACCGGGCGGGCGCGTAGGTCGTGTTTGGACATGCGGAAGGACTGTTCCACCTTCCACAGATTGTGGTAGTCGGCCACGATCTCGCTGGCGCTCATAGTGCGGGCGGGGATGTTGGTGACATAGCCCTTTAGCCCTTCTAGACGCCGCGCTCTGGCCAGGGCCTTTTCATCCAGGCCTCTTCCTGAGGAGCTGGTGGTGACAAACCTGGCTGAGCGCATGGCTTTTTCCCCGGCAACGATGGCTCTGGCCCGGTTTTCCTGGAGGGTAAGGGTCTTGCTGTCCCTGGCGGCGCGTTTACGCGAGTAGACCCAGATCGCCCGCCACGAGCCCGGGTGTGTCTGTGGGTGCCAGACCGGTTCGTCCTTGAGGTGCTGATTGCGTTCTTGTTTACCACCGTGGCGTGGGGTGATTGTGTCAATGGTCTGCCCGTCGGTGAAGCAGTCCCCGTGCCAGAAGAAGTGCGCTTGGAGGTCCAGGGGTGCCTTGGTCTGTCTGGCCCCGACAATGAAGCCGTAGCCGGCTTGGTCAAGCGCCTGCAAGTTAGCGCTGGAGAGCATCCCGGCATCAGCTACGACTACTAGGTGCTCCGCCCCGGCGCGTTGCTTGAAGGCCTCGATGGTAGGGATGAGGGTGTGGGTCTCGGCTTTGTTGCCTTCCCAGCAGGAGACCTCCAACGGGAAACCGTTACGGTCTGCTAGCAGGCCGACCAGGATCTGGGGATCCACGCGGCGTTCTTTGGAGTAGCCGACCTTGCGCAGCGCGTCTTCTTTCTCTGCTTCGAAGTACAAGGTAGTCACGTCGTACAACACCAAGGACACATCCCCACAGGCCAGGCAATGCTCCAAGGCCGCACGAGCCAGAGCAGAGCGGTAATCACGCTCCACGCAACGGGTCAGGGCACGAAAGTGGGTGCGTGAGTCAAAGGACTCCAGCCCCAAGCTGGTCAACATCGCTGCTATAGCGCTCTTGCTAGTGGGTTCGATCAGCCGGGCCAGGACAATCTGCTTGAAGGCCTCATCGTCCACCGCTTGGTCAAAGCCAAGATCCTGCCAAGCATCGCAAAGGACTTGCCACAACAAGCCGCTGCGGTGGGAAACCAGGTGCGCTGCGCCAATGGCCGTCTGCTGGTAGTCCCCATGCACACCCGGCCTGGAGCCTGCCGACCCCGACGGGAGGTCCAGGTCCAGCTGGAGCTGGCCGGGATGGAGCTTTTCTTGCGCGACCTGGACCAAGGCAGCAAGCTCGCCAGGGGTATGAGCAGAACCGATGTGCTCAACAACCTTGTTACGTCGGCCTTCCTTGACCGCGATCTGCACGGCCGTGGCCCCCGAGGCGGTACGCACTTGACGGATGAACGGGCTCACAAACCCCATCATAACCAGCCTCCTTAGTGACCCAACCCGCCCCCTGCAGCCGCACAAAATCAACGAAAACCCAACCAAAACCACCCAGCCCCACACCAAGTGTCAAAAGTCAGGTCGGAGGCCCCCGACCAGCTGACCTGGACGAGCGCGGATGTCGACGTCGTGTCCGCGAGGTACTCCTGCCACTGGTCGTCCGCCTCCTCGGCGGCGTTCTCCCAGGTGAAGGGGTTGACAACGACGTCGAGAAGGCCGAAGTCGTTGTCGTCCTTGTAGTACAGCCAACGGGTCTGACCGTTCTGGGTGCTGGCGTGTCGGAGCACGGCGGGCACCGTCAAGTGGACGTCGGCTGCGGCCTCGAAGGCCTCGCCCTTAGTAGACGCAGAGGACGGTACGACCTGCGGGTCCTCGCGCTCCGCCCCGAGATCGACGCCCTGCCCGGAGGACGTGGGCGTCACCGCGCTTCCGGTGGCCTGCGCGCTGGCCTGCTGGGACGCGCTTTCAGCGGGGGAGGGGCTCTCCTTGCTGCAGGCGGCTGCCAGGGCCAGGATTGGCAGACCGGCACCCAGAGCGAGCACATGGCGGCGGGTTGTACGGGTATGCATCTGAGTCATATCAGCACTCCTCTCAATGAACGCGACAACAGGATCGTAGCCGGAGGCCGGCGAGGGGCCTTGCCCTCTCAGTTTTTGGCGGCACCGGTGTCCGCGTAATGGCGCTCCCCGGAACTGTCAGGTGCCTGGAGGTACTGTTGATCGATAAGCCTTCGGTGCTCGTACTCCTGCGACTCGTGGTACTCGGTGAGCCAGTAGTTGTACTTGTTCTCCTCGCTGGCGGAGTCGACCTCGTAGGTCGACGTCGTCACCTGGGCGTGTTGGTGGATGATGTTGCCCAGTTGGTCGTCGGCGTCGGGCTTGCCTGAGGGGTTGAGTGTCGTGCTGGGCAGGACGGGGCTCTTGGAGGACACCGAGTTGACGTAGTTCTCGACGACCTCGCGCTCGGCGGGGCTCAACTTGGTGACGTCGATCGTCACCGTCGTCTGGTGCTGGTAACCGGTTTGTGTCTTGCCGGCCCCGGTGAACGGTGAGGTGTCGTCGCCGTTGCTGTCCTCTCCCTCGACCTCCTTCTCCACGGCCTCGGCCGCCGCCCCGGCACTGCCTTCGAGCTCGTACTGGGTCGTGAACTCCGTACCGGTCAGCTCTCCCTTGTCGCCGTTCTCGTCGACGGCGTAGCTCTTAGTGCTGCTGAAGGTTGCGGTGCCCGAGCCCTCGGCGTCACCGACCTTGAGATTGTCCTTGCCCATCGATCCCGAGACCTCGATCTTCTTGGAGTCAGAGACCTTGCACTGGCCCGATCCGTTCTCGTTCTGCGCGTAACTCGTCCTCGACGACGTTTTGCCCGGGGTCCACGCGCATCCCGTCGTCCGTTGAGACGCCCGCGGTGCAGGCACCGCCGTCGCCGAACACGGAAGAGAGCGCGCAGGTGACCTTGTCTCCGATGTTGATTCCGCTGAACCCCCGTGCCACGGCTGCGGCCAGCATCATGGCGAGTGCGGTGTCGGCGCGGCCGAGTACGCAACCGTCATCGCCATGCTCGTCGTCGCCGCCGTCATGGTCGCTCTCAAGGGCGTTAACATCCAGAGCAAGGTCGAGGAGGCGCTCAAGAGCGTCTTCGGCCGCTGATCCGCCAGCTGTTCGGTAGGTAATGGGCTCGGGCACGTCAAGTGCCCGAGCCCATTCCGTATGGGGAGCACGACCCTTGGCATGGGGATCCACAGCCACGATACGGCCCTCTATGCTCGTGGTGGTCGGGTCCCTGTTCGACTGAACCGAGTGAGGAGCGCTGCTGTGATGAAGTCTCGTCCGTTTGTCACCCGTCGTGTTGTGCTGACCGGTGGTGTCGCTCTGGGTGGTGCTGCGGTTCTGGCGGCCTGTGGCCCGTCGGGGTCGCCGGAGACCCCGGTGGCTGGTTCGTCTGCTGCGCCCTCGGCGACAGCGACTGTGTCCCCTTCCGGATCGACATCCTCCCCTCTGACCCTCACGGGGAGCGTGACGGGGGAGGAGTGGACGATCAACGTCGGGCCGGCGGTGGTGGCGGAGGGTGTCACGCTGGTTCATATGTCCCTGTTCCCGACCGAGGGTGAGGCCTCGCTGGGAACCTCGTTCTCCAGCTTCAATATTCCTGGTGACTTCATTGGTGATATCCGGATGTTGGATCTGGGGGCCTCGACCTGCTACCTGGAGAGTGGGGGAAACAACGAGGGCGTGTTCACCAGTGTCAGTGCTGAGGAGCCGCTGGTGCTGAATCCGGTGTTTGCTGCGGTGCCGGAGGGCACGGAGGAGGTGGCGTTGTTCCTGCCGAACTTCGGTGTGTTCCCGAGGGTTCCGGTGGTGGGGTCGACGGATGTGTTTGATGTGGGGGCGGCGCTGGCGGCCTCGTCGCCGGATCTTGAGGATGCGGGCCCGTTCCCGTTGCGGGCGCTTGTGGGGTCTGATGATGGGTCGTCGGCGACAGAAGATGGGGTTGATGCCACGACGGTGGTGCTGTCGAGTGATGTGACGTTTGCGTCGGACTCGGCGGAGTTGAGTGCGGATGCGGATGGGGTGCTGGCGTCGGTGACGGCGGCGTTGGGTCGTTTCCCGTCTGGTGGTGGCCTGGCGGTTACGGGTCATACGGATGATGTGGACTCTGATGCGCATAATCAGGAGCTGTCTGAGCGTCGCGCTCAGGCGGTGGGTGACCGGCTGGGGCAGCTGGCTGATCTGTCGGGGTGGCAGGTGTCGCTCGCGGGCAAGGGTGAGTCCGAGCCTCGTGTTCCCAATGACTCGGATGAGAATCGTGCGGTCAATCGTCGTGTGGAGGTGGTGCTGAGGCCGTCTGACCGTGCGGAGGGTGAGGGTGGGCCGGTGGCTGCTGGTGGGGGTGAGGTGCCTGAGCCGGCTGGTCCTGTGGGGACCGGTGCGGAGGGTGTGGATGTGACCTATAAGGGGAAGACCTTGCACGTGTCGTTGGAGCAGGTGCAGCGGGTGGATGGCTATCTCATCGGCCGGGTCCTGCTGTCCTCGGATACGGATACAGTCCACTTCGAGCTGCAGGCGTTCCACATGCCGCCCAGGTGGCAGAGCTACTGGGGCATCGTGACCACGAGCGCCTGCTCCCTCACTCTTCTGAACGGGGCGATTCGTTACCTGCCGATGCAGAGAGTTGGTAGTTCGGGTGGGTTGTGGCCGATGACCAACCGGTCCGCGCTCTCCGTGCGGGGGCCGGACACCCCTGTCCTCGTCCCCGTGGTGTGGCCGGACACCGGTCAGGACACGGTGACGCTCGACCTGCCCGGCAACGGCAAGGACAAGGAGGCCATCGCCCTGCGCCTGACCGACATCCCGGTGGTCGAGGCATGAGAGACGTCGGATGCAGGGCTCGCTCCTACCTGCGCACGCTCTGTCACCGCGCACGTGACGAGGATGGCGCCGCCATGTCCAGCGTCATCGTCACGATGATCATCGGCTCCGGGCACTGAGGCCGGACCCGGCACTGCGCGTCGAGCCGGGCCTGCGCGGCTACCGGACGATGATCGGTGTGGTCATCGTCATCGCGCTCGTCCTCCTCGGCGTCGTCACCGGAGCCTTCCATCGGGTGCTGTGCATGGTCGACTCCTCCACCTGCGCCACGGTGGGACCCGTCGTGGCACCCACGGGTGCCGTCGAGTTGCCCGCCGCGAGCGACGAACGCGCCGTCCGCGCCGCCGCCGGCACCGGGACGCTGACCGGTGGGAGCCGCCCCGCCGTCGTCGACCGGAGCGCCCGCCCCGCCGCCCATGTCGCCCCCTCCTGGGACGAGCTGTGGGGAGAGGGCCAGGACGAGGACGAGGCCGCCGGCCCAGCGGGCTTCGGCGGCGCGGGCGTGCTCATCGGCCTCGAGGAGCTCGCCTGCGGCACCCAGGACACGCCGCCCTGCGACACATGGGAAGGACTCGCCTCCGACGACTCCGCCTCACGTGCCACCGGCCTGCTCCGAGCACCCCTGCTGGGCCTTAACACCGCCGACCCGTCCGCCGCCCCCGTCGTCGTCGACCTTGCCCTGCCGCTGAGGAACGACGCAGCCCTCGACGCCGTCGGCACCGTCCTCCACCGCTCGGTCCTCGACCCCGACGCCGGGGCGACGACCCTGAGCTGGACGTGGCAACGCCGTGACGGAGCACTCGTCCAGGTCATCGCCGAGCGTCAGCTCGACGGCGCCCTGTCCGCACTCAGCGTCTCCTCCCTCGCCCAGGCCCCCGCGGGGGACGGGGTGTCGGGAGGGCTGGAGCGCACCGAGCTGGTCGTACCCGTCACCCCGGCCAGCAACGCCGCCCTCGAGTCCTGGCTCGTCGACCTCGCCGCCCAGCGGGTCGACCCCGAGCCCGCCGCCCTCACCGAGGTGGACTCCGCCGACCTGTCCGCCAGCGCCTTCGAGCGCCTCGCCGCCCTGACCGGGGAGGGCTCGAGGAGACCTCCGTGGCGCTCATGTCGATGTGCTCGGCGACCGCCGCCCCGGTCTGAGCGGCCCGAACGGGCGCTGCCGCCGGCCGTGGCTCACAGGACCGCGAGGGCCCACACGGTGTACGCACCGACGATGAGATAGGGCAGCCCGCCCAGCCCGATGGGCGCCCAACGAACCGACGAGCGTGACCGTGCAGGCCAGGCCTCCGAGGACGAGGAACAGGACCGTCTGCGGCGTGGGCCGCAGGAGATGACGTCGACGCTCGGCACCGGGCACGGGCACCACGTCGCCCGCCCCGTCGTGCGGGGTGAACGCCCCTGGCCTGAGGCGCGGGGCGACCGGTAGCGTGCGATACGTCCATGCTGTCCCGTGACAGTCATACCGTGCGCCGACAGTCTTGTAAGGAGCCCCCATGGCACTCTCCCGACGTTTCCTGCTCCGATCCTGCGGTGCCGTCGCGCTCACCGCGGCCGGTGCGCACGTCCTCGTCGGCTGCTCCGACGACGGCTCGGACAGCGGGGAGGAGGCCCAGGTCCCCGAGGACTGGGCGCAGGAGGTCATGGAGCCGCTGACGATCCCGCTGCCGGTCGGGATGAGCCTCTTCTTCCAGGAGAGCGGGTCCACCGACTTCTACTGGGACCGTTGCTGGACCAACAGCACGCCCGAGATCCCCACCTCCGACCTCGTCCTCGCCCGCCTGTGGGGGCCTGGCGCTGAGGACAACGCGTCCGTCACCCTCAGCGTCACCTCGCTCGGCCAGATCGTCGGCGGGGAGGTCGCGGTTGGTGAGATTGAGGAGATCGACGGCGGCTCGCGCCAGTCGCTGACGTCCTCCGCGGGCGCGGGTGCCGTGTGGTCGCTCACCAACGGCTTCACAGCGGCCGTCGTCGTCCTGTTCGGCCCGTCGGTGGACAAGGACATGATCGCCTCCTTCGGTGCAGGCCTGGCCCTGGCCGACGAGCCGGAGCTCGTGACGCCGGCCGAGGGCTGGCAGCGTCGTCAGGCCGCCGGCCTGTCGCTCCTTGTGGGCGAGGACTGGAACGACGTCGGTCGGCCGGATGAGAGCAACGGCGCCAGCCCCTGGACGAGGGCGTGGACCGACCGCATCTCGTCCACGACGCGGGGCGCCGTCATGGCCGGGGACGGGCTCACCGGAGCCTCACTGTCTGAGGCCGTCACGGGCTTCCTCAACGACCCTGGGGTGGCGGCGCTGCGCGACTCGGCGGTGTCGACCTTCTCCAACGACTCGTTGAAGGGTCAGCGCGTCGACTTCCTGTGGAACCGGCAGGGCGACTACCCCGGCTGCCTGTGGGTCGTGCGCGACGGCGACGTCAACCGGGCGGTCATGCTCTTGCGTTGGGACGCCTCCCGCGACTTCGAGCAGGACCGCGCCACCCTCGAGGCCGGGCTCACCCTCCTGTAACCTCGTCCGCCCCGGTGCCCGCCGCCGGGGCGACGGCCAGCACGCTGCCGGGTGCGATCCCCGCGTCCCGCGCTGCCTGCCGGGCTCAGGCGACCGCCAGGGCCCAGGCGGCCACGGCCCCCACGATGAGGTACGGGCCCATGGCGATCATCGTGTCCCTGCGGGCCAGACGCAGCACCATGAGCACGATCGCCACCGTGCCCGCGATGAACAGGCCCGCGACGACGCCCGCCACCGGCACGGCCCAGCCGAAACGCCCGAGCCAGAGCCCGGTGAGCGCACACAGCTTGACATCGCCCATGCCCAGGCCCGAAGGCACCAGCGCGAGCAGAAGGGTGACGGCCCCCAGCCCGGCCGCGGCCGCCAGCGACTCGCCCACAGGCGCGAGGGCCTGAGAGAGCCCGCCCCCCGCCGCCAGGCGCGCCACGACCTCAATGACGACGCAGGCCGCGGCCCACAGTGCCGCCGGGCCGAGCAGACCGTTCGGCAGACGGTGGCAGACGGCATCCGTGCTACCGGCCACCGTCAGCGCGGCCATCATCGGCAGGGCGAGAGACAGCTCCCACCAGCGGCCAGAGCCGAGTGCGGCGCAGCCGGCCGCGCAGGCGACGACGAGAAACAGCGCCATCTGCCAATGGGGGAGTAGGAGGGCACGCCGATTCGGGGCAGCGCGCAGCGCGGGCTCCTCCGCGGTCCCGTCGGCACCACGCAGCGCATCAACGAGTAGCGCATCAAGGTACTCGCGTGCGAAGCGCGACGCCGGCCCGTAGACCGCAGCGGCGCAGGCGGCCAGGACGGTGAGGGCGACGAGGACCGGGAACACGGACGACACGAGGTGCACGGTCGCCACTGTCTCACGGCTCGAGCGCCGGGCACCCGCTCCGCGCGCCCCGAATCGCCCTCCAGTATGGGGCGAACGCCCCTGGTCTCAGCCTCAGAATTGCGGACAATGTGTTGCCATTCCTCCTCCTCCCGGGTGTGTCCCCTGGCGTGGTGGTCATTGCCGTGAAGTGTCCGGGGTTTTGTTCGGGCTTGCTTTCTCAAGGGAGGGTCGGGACGTGCCCCAGAGGTGTGCTGTGCTCCACGAGGGCGATCGAGCCGCTCAGTGCCAGGTTCTGCAGGGCGGTGAGAGTCCGCGGCCACTTCCCGGCCGAGCAGGCCGCGTTCAAGACGCTCGACCTGACCGTGAAACCCTTGGACCCCAGGGGCACCGGCCAAACCAGACGGGGCACGCGCTGCAAAGCCCGCCCCGAACGCCTTTGCCGCCACCTTCGCTGACCGCATGCCCACGCCCAGCACCCACCACCAGGGAAACCATCACTCACACCGTTAACCAGACGGCCCTCCACCTGGGGTGGTGGACGGGGTAAGCCGTTGCTCAGGGCGCAGTTGTGAGCTCAGCCATGAAGTTCCCGGCGGCGGGCCAGGAGAAGCAGTCCGCCGGCAACGACAAGACCGCCAACGCCGGCGGCCACACCAGTGAGGTTCGCACCGGTGGAGGCCAGGCTCGGACGATTCGGACGGCTGGGTATCACCGACGGCTCCGGGGCACCCGGAGCAGTGGGTTGAGCAGTGGGCTGCGGCGACACGCCGGGCACTGGGGCTGAAGAACTCGGCCCAGGCTCAGGTGCCGGGCTGATCGAGGGGCTCGGGATGACCGGGGTCGGCGACGGGCTAGGTGTGGGGGTCGGGTTAGGTGTCGGGCTAGGCGTAGGGGTCGGGCTAGGTGTGGGGGTCGGGCTCGGGGTCACCTCGGTAGGCGTAGTGCTCGGCGTCGGCATCGGAGACGGTGTCTCCGTCGGTGTGGGGGTCGGGCTCGGGGTCGGCGACAGACTCGGCGTCGGCGTCGGCGTCGGCGTCGGCGTAGGCGTCGGGCTAGGTGTGGGGGTCGGGCTCGACGTGGGGGTCGGCGTCGGGCTAGGCGTAGCAGACGGCGTCGGCGTCGGGGTCGGCGACAGACTCGGCGTAGGCGTCGGGCTCGGGCTAGGCGTCGGGCTTGGGGTCACCTCGGTAGGCGTAGCGCTCGGAGTCGGCGTCGGGGTCGGGCAGGCCACCCCAGAATCCTGGGCCTTTCCGAACGAGTGGCTGGCCTCGCCGCCTTCGAACTCGAACCCAGGTTTCGGGGTAACGCTCAAGGTCCCGTCCGCCGCCAGCGTCCAATCCAGCTGATCGGTATTCTCAGGGACCTGCCACGTCGCGTTGTCCGGCCCACAAGGGTCATTCACGCCAGGGGCAGCCGGGACCGGGATCTTGGTCGGATCATCAACTTCCAACTTGATCCTGAAGTCGATAGAGACTTTCTCTTTCTGGGTGTCATTCCCGTTTTCCATGAACGGGAAAGCAATCCGAGCGTCAAAGGTGAGGGTCTCACCTGGGGCCACCGTCAGCACTGCGGTCTCCCTCGTGCCATTGCACCGGAGACTCTCAGCGACCAGGCTGCCGCCGCTGTAGTCAACCTTGGCGTCCATCCCTGGAGAGTAGAACGTGGTCTTCCCACCGGGATGCGGCAGACTCATGAGGAAAGGGTCATCCGCGAATGATGCCCCCACGCAGCGCTCGTTCGTCCAGGCCATGGTCACGACGACTCTTGCTTCCCGGCTGCCCGTATTCTTCACATCGAAGCCGCCCCTGATCGAATCACCTGGTGACAATGCGAAGGGGCCACTCTGCCCGTCACCAAGTGTCAGTTCCGGAACGTTGTCCACCGTTGTCTTGTTCGTGCTGTCCACGCAGAACGTGTCCTCGGGGCAGCTTGGGATCGTCGGCGCGCCCGGCTCCTCCGCAACAGCGGACGTGGGGACGCTCAGGGCTAGGGCGCCAGCGAGCGCCACCGCACCTAGCGACTTCAGGAACCGGCTCAACCTCAGACCGTTGCCGGTTCGCCGAGCCAGAGCACCATGCCTCATCGTCATCGTGGTCTCCTGGGGTGGGATGGGGAAGGTGCCTGTGTTGACACCACGGGGAACTACCGCCATTCAACCACCGTCCGGCCCGTAATACAGCCGCAACCGCATCGCGATGCCCGCAATCCTGCCGTTACAGCCATGTGTGTAGCTGGCCACAACCAAGTACCACTCATCAGCCCCCAGACATCACTGTGCCCCGCCCACCATTGGTGGACGGGGCATAGCAGGTCCCCTTCCGTCAAGCCACCACTAGGCGGCAGCCGACGGCGTCGGGGTAGGACTCACTTGAGAGTGACGGTGGCACCGGCGCCCTCAAGCTGAGCCTTGGCCTTCTCAGCGGTCTCCTTGTTGACGCCCTCGAGGACGGCCTTGGGAGCGCCGTCGACCAGCTCCTTGGCCTCCTTCAGGCCGAGGGAAGTCAGTGCGCGCACCTCCTTGATGACGCCGATCTTCTTGTCGCCGGCAGCCTCGAGGATGACGTCGAACTCGTCCTTCTCCTCCTCAGCAGCGCCGGGGGCGGCGGCACCGGGGGCGGCGGCAACGGCAACGGCGGCCGGAGCGGCAGCGGTGACGTCGAAGGTCTCCTCGAAGGCCTTCACGAACTCGGACAGCTCGATGAGGGTGAGCTCCTTGAAAGCCTCGATGAGCTCGTCGGTGGTCAGCTTCGCCATGATGGGCGTTCCTTCCTGAAAAAGGGTCCTGCACCGTCTATGTTCAGCACAGGGTCTGTGTTGTGGTGTGAGGGGTGACGCACGCGGCTCAGGCCGCGGCCTCTTGCTTCTCGCGCAGGGCGTCGACAGTGCGAACCGCCTTGGAGGCGGGCGCGACGAAGAGGTACGCAGCCTTGGACAGCGACGCCTTCATAGCGCCAGCAGCCTTGGCGAGCAGCACCTCACGGGACTCGAGCGAAGCCAACTTCTCGACCTCAGCGGCGTTGAGGACGTTACCGTCCATGACACCACCCTTGACGACGAGCTTGGCGTTGTCCTTGGCGAAGTCACGCAGGGCCTTGGCGGCCTCGACCGGCTCACCGGTGACGAAGGTCAGGGCGGTGGGGCCCTTGAGGTCGTCAGCGAAGGCTTCCAGGCCGGCCTTGCGGGCAGCGATGGCGGCAAGCGTGTTCTTCACCACGGTGTACTCGGCGTGACCGGCGAGCGAACGACGCAGCTCCTTGAGCTCGGCGACGGTCAGCCCGCGGTACTCAGTCAGCAGCACGGCACCGGAGTCGCGGAACTTGCTCGCGAGCTCGGCGACAGCCGCCTCCTTGTCAGGCCTTGCCATGGGCCCTCCTTCCGTGGTCTGCCGCAGGTGTCCGTGCCTAGAAACGGAAGAAGCCCCGCGCCGGCAAGGCACGGGGCTCTCACTCCGCACGACGCGGAGGGGTCTCGTTCTCACCTGCGCCGGCCTCGCCGCCCATGGGCGCCGAACTTGGTCCTGATCCTCGCGGACCGGGAGACCTGCGGTCTTTGGCAGGTGCCACACTACCGGTCCTGCTCCCCCGCACCGCAAGCGCTGCACGGCTCCAGCACGGTGCGATCGGTCACGTGGCCGGGGACGCACACGCGCGGGGCGCACGCCGCCAGCAGCGCCGGGATGACGGCGTAGAAGGTCGGGGACGCACACGCGCGGGGCGCAGGCCCCTTCACGGCGGCCCGGCCGCGAGCCTACGGTTGCGCCGTGCCTCAACTCTTCCCCACGTGGGCCTCGCCGACCGCTCCCGCCCGCCTGCTCATCGACGGCGTCGACTCCGGCCTGCCCCTGTGGGTCACGCGCAACCGCAAGGAACGCAATGCCGGCCTGCTGGGCACGGACGGACTCGACGGAGCCCTGTGGATCCGCGGTTGCAACTGGATCCACACCTTCGGCATGCGTCATGCCATCGACGTCGTCTACGTCGCTCGCTCGGGCCGTGTGCGTGCGGTGCGCACGACCCGGCCTGGGCGCTTGGGGGCGCCGCGGCCGACCGCCACCGCAGTTGTCGAGCTTCCGCAGGGGGCCGCCGAGCGCGCCGGGATCGTCGTCGGCAGCGTGCTGGCCGTCGGGCAGGCCGACGACGCGGGCCCGACCGCCTGAGGGTCCAGCCTCACCACTCCATGACATGGAGATTCCAGCCGTCGGCCGGTGGGACCACCTCCTGGTCGTTTGAGCCACCACATCTCTGAGCTGGCCGAGGGGTCGGCTGTCATGCCTGCGCAACCCGCCCACCCGCCCCTCTTCCGGGCATCGGGCGCAGGTCCCTGCCCGTCCATCTCGTGCCTCGCCCTCGTGCCTCGCCCGTCGATCTCGTTCCTCGCCCATCCATCTCGTTCCCCAGCGCTCGACCTCGTTCGTACAAGGAACGAGATCGACTTCTGGGGAACGAGATCAGAACCTGAGGAGCGAGATCGACTTGTGAGGAACGAGATCAACGGCGGTAGCCGAGTCCTCTGCGAGCCGCGACGGACGCCAGCCGCGCTCACCCAAGCCCGACCACACCAACCAGGCCCGCCACGCCAACGCACCCGCCGCACTCACCCAAGCCCGACCACGCCAACCAGGCCCGCCGCGCTCAACCAGGCCCGCCTGTGCGTCCGCCACACCGGGGAACACCAGGAGGGGCCTGTGGAGGCTGCGGTTGTGCGGGCGCATGAGCGTGCCACACCCGGGAACGCGAGGAGGGGCCCATGTTCAGCGCACATCCCGGTCCAGCCCCCAGGTGGGCGGGGCCTCACGGCCCGTCGGCACGGGTGGGCCATCCCCCAGACCCCAGCCCCCAGGTGGGCGGGGCTCCACGGCCGTGCGGAGGAACAGGAGGTCCTCACCCGGTCCAGTCTCCAGGTAGGCGGGGCATGACGGCCCGCCACCACCGACGAGTACCGCGCCGCTGTCCAGTCCCCAGGTGGGCGGGGCATGACGCGTGTGCACCGACCCGCGGCCGCCGTCGGAACGCACCCACGGGCGAAAGCCGGGCAGTATCCACGAATGTGTCCGGGATCGCAAGAACCTGAGGGGTCCGGCCATAGAGACGGCTGGGGGCGGCGTGTACGCTAGCGCTTTGCGTCCATTGTGTGTACTAGCGCGAGTGTGATCGCCCGACGGAGCACAGGCCCTGGCCTGGACCCGCCGCGGCGTACCCGGTCGCCATCGCGCAGTGTACGCAGAGTGATCCCCGAGATGAGGGAAGGATCCCCCTTTGGCTGCCTCGCGCACCTCTGCACCTACTGCTGCTGACATCGCCGCGCGCACCGCGTCGCGTCGCATCAACTTCGCGAAGATCCCCGAGCCCATGCAGGCTCCGAACCTTCTCGCCCTGCAGACCGAGTCCTTTGACTGGCTCGTTGGCAACTCGACGTGGCGCCAGCGCGTCAACGCCGCGAACGCTGAGCGACCCGACTCCCTGCCCAGCACCTCCGGTCTTGAGGAGATCTTCGACGAGATCTCCCCGATCGAGGACTTCGGCGAGACCATGGCCCTGTCCTTCCACGACCACCGCTTCGAGGACCCGAAGTACACGGCCGAGGAGTGCCAGGAGAAGGACCTCACCTACTCCGCCCCCCTCTACGTCGTCGCGGACTTCGAGAATTTCCAGACCGGTGAGATCAAGTCGCAGACCGTCTTCATGGGCGACTTCCCGCTCATGACCGACAAGGGCACCTTCATCGTCAACGGCTCCGAGCGCGTCGTCGTCTCCCAGCTCGTGCGCTCCCCGGGCGTCTACTTCGAGCGCGCCACCGAGAAGGCCACGGACAAGTACGTCTACAACGCCAAGTTCATTCCCTCGCGCGGTGCCTGGCTCGAGTTCGAGATCGACAAGAACGACCACGTCGCCGTGCGTGTGGACCGCAAGCGCAAGCAGGACATCACCGTCTTCCTCCTCGCCCTGGGCATGGACGAGGCGGAGATCCGCGAGGAGTTCAAGGCCTACCCGGCCCTGACCAGCGTCCTCGACGAGGACCGCAAGGTCACCACCCAGGACGAGGCCCTGCTCGACATCTACAAGAAGATCCGCCCCGGTGAACCGCCGAGCGTCGAGGCCGGCCGCACCCTGCTGGAGAACTTCTACTTCAACCCCAAGCGCTACGACCTGGCCAAGGTCGGCCGCTACAAGATCAACAAGAAGCTCGGCCTGGCCGCAGACCTGGCCGACTCCGTCCTGCGCATCGAGGACATCACCGCCGCCATCAAGTACCTCCTGGCGCTGCACGCCGGCGAGGAGAGCGTCGAGGGCGTGCGCGACGGCGAGATCGTCGAGGTCGCCGTCGAGTTTGACGACATCGACCACCTGGGCAACCGTCGCATCCGCGCCGTCGGCGAGCTCATCCAGTCGCAGGTGCGCACCGGCATGAGCCGTATGGAGCGTCAGGTGCGCGAGCGCATGACCACCCAGGACGTCGAGGCCATCACGCCCAACACCCTCATCAACATCCGCCCCGTGACCGCGGCCATCAAGGAGTTCTTCGGCACCTCCCAGCTGAGCCAGTTCATGGACCAGAACAACCCGCTGGCCGGCATGACGCACAAGCGCCGCCTGTCCGCCCTGGGCCCCGGCGGCCTTTCGCGCGAGCGCGCCTCCATGGACGTGCGAGACGTCCACACCTCCCACTACGGGCGCATGTGCCCCATCGAGTCCCCCGAGGGCCCCAACATCGGCCTCATCGGCTCGCTGGCAACCTTCGCCCGCATCAACCCCTTCGGCTTCGTCGAGACCCCCTACCGCGTCGTGCGCGACGGTGAGATCACCGACGAGACCCTCTACCTGACCGCCGACGACGAGGACCGCCACGTCATCGCCCAGGCCAACGTCGAGCTCACCGAGGACAGCCACCACTTCGTCGAGGACCGGGTCCTGTGCCGTGTCACCGGCGGCGAGCCCGCCCTGGTTGCGGCCGCCGAGGTGGACCTCATGGACGTCTCCCCGCGCCAGATGGTGTCGGTGGGTACCTCCCTCATCCCCTTCCTCGAGCACGACGACGCCAACCGCGCCCTCATGGGTGCGAACATGCAGCGCCAGGCCGTGCCGCTCATCCGCCCCGACGCCCCGCTCGTGGGCACGGGCATGGAGCGGCGCACCGCCGTCGACGCCGGCGACGTCCTCGTGGCCACCAAGCCCGGTGTCGTCACCGAGGTCTGCGCGGACTTCGTGCGCGTGGCCAACGACGACGGCTCCGAGACGGTCTACAAGGTCGCCAAGTTCCGCCGCTCCAACCAGGGCAACTGCTACAACCAGCTCGTCGTCGCCAACGAGGGCGAGCACGTGGAGGCCGGCAGCGTCCTGGCGGACGGCCCCGCCACCGAGGGCGGCGACCTGGCGCTCGGCCAGAACCTCCTCGTCGCCTTCATGACCTGGGAGGGCCTGAACTACGAGGACGCCATCATCATCTCCCAGCGCGTCGTCGCCGAGGACCTGCTGACCTCGATCCACATCGAGGAGCACGAGGTCGACGCCCGCGACACCAAGCTCGGTGCCGAGGAGATCACCCGCGACATCCCCAACGTCTCCGAAGAGACCCTGGCCAACCTCGACGAGCGCGGCATCGTCCGCATCGGCGCCGAGGTCCGCAGCGGCGACATCCTCGTCGGCAAGGTCACCCCCAAGGGGGAGACCGAGCTCACCAGCGAGGAGCGCCTGCTGCGCGCGATCTTCGGTGAGAAGGCGCGAGAGGTGCGCGACACCTCCCTGCGCGTGCCGCACGGCGAATACGGCATCGTCACCGGCGTGCGCGAGTTCGACGCCTCCAGCGAGGACGCCGAGCTGCCCGCCGGCGTCAACCGGATGGTGCGCGTCTACATCGCCCAGCGCCGCAAGATCACCGTCGGTGACAAGCTCTCCGGCCGCCACGGCAACAAGGGCGTCATCTCCAAGATCAACCCGGTCGAGGACATGCCCTTCCTGGCGGACGGCACCCCCGTGGACGTCATCCTCAACCCGCTGGGTGTGCCCAGCCGTATGAACGTCGGCCAGGTCCTCGAGCTGCACCTGGGCTGGGTCGCCTCCCGCGGCTGGGACGCCTCCGCCGCCCGCAAGGCCGGTGAGGAGTGGGCCCTGCGCCTGCCCGAGAACGGCGTGAGCGCGGAGCCCCGCACGCCCGTGGCCACCCCCGTCTTCGACGGTGTGCGCGGCGACGAGCTCATGGGCCTGCTGTCCTCCGCGCTGCCCAACCCCGAGGGCCTGGACCTCGTCCAGCCCGACGGCAAGGCCCGCCTGTTCGACGGCCGCTCCGGCGAGCCCTTCCCGTACCCGATCTCGGTCGGCTACATGTACATCCTCAAGCTCCACCACCTGGTGGACGACAAGATCCACGCCCGTTCCACCGGCCCGTACTCGATGATCACCCAGCAGCCGCTGGGCGGTAAGGCGCAGTTCGGTGGCCAGCGCTTCGGCGAGATGGAGGTGTGGGCGATGGAGGCCTACGGCGCCGCCCACGCCCTGCAGGAGCTGCTGACCGTCAAGTCCGACGACGTCAACGGCCGTGTCAAGGTCTACGAGGCCATCGTCAAGGGCCAGGACATCCCCGAGCCCGGCATCCCCGAGTCCTTCAAGGTGCTCATGAAGGAGATGCAGTCGCTGTGCCTTAACGTCGAGGCGCTCGACCACGAGGGCAACGTCATCGGCCTGGACGACGCCGACGACGACGGCCGCCGTGCCTCCGAGGAGCTTGGCTTCGACCTGGGCCGCCGCCCGGGTGGCGTCCTGCTCTCCACGGTCGACGAGATCTGAGCCCAACCGGGACCCGGTAGAGGGGGCGAGCACCGCCCCGCCCCCTCCCGGGCCCCACGGGCCACCGGCAGCGTCATGGAACAACGCCCCGGCAGCCCCACCAAGACACACACGATGAGCTGACACATCGGAATGAGGAACTGTGCTCGACGCTAACGTCTTCGATCGCATCCAGCTCGGTCTCGCCACCGCCGAGGACATCAAGTCCTGGTCCCACGGTGAGGTCAAGAAGCCCGAGACCATCAACTACCGTACCCTCAAGCCGGAGAAGGACGGGCTCTTCTGCGAGAAGATCTTCGGTCCCACCCGCGACTGGGAGTGCGCCTGCGGCAAGTACAAGCGCGTGCGCTACAAGGGCATCGTCTGCGAGCGCTGTGGTGTCGAGGTCACCCGCTCCAAGGTGCGCCGTGAGCGCATGGCCCACATCAAGCTGGCCGCGCCCGTGACCCACATCTGGTACTTCAAGGGCGTGCCCTCCCGTCTGGGCTACCTGCTCAACCTGGCCCCCAAGGACCTGGAGAAGGTCATCTACTTCGCCGCCTACATGGTGACCGAGGTGGACGAGGAGGGCCGCCGCGACGACCTTCCCTCGCTACGCAACGAGCTCGAGGTCAAGAAGAAGCACGTCGAGGAGGCCGGCCAGGCCGACGTCGAGGCCCGTCAGCGCCGCCTCGAGGAGGAGCTGGCCCAGCTCGAGGCCGAGGGGGCCGAGCAGTCCCAGCGTGACCGCCTGCGCAAGGTGGCCGAGCGTGAGATGGGCGCCCTGCGCCGCAAGAACGCCCGCACCCTGGAGCACATGGACCGCGTGTGGGACCGCTTCGTGGGTCTCAAGGTCGGCGACCTTGAGGGCGACGAGGTCCTGTACCGCGACATGGTCGCGGACTACGGCATCTACTTCAAGGGCGCCATGGGCGCCGAGGCGATCCAGGCGCGCCTGCGCACCTTCGACCTCGCGGCCGAGGCCGAGACCCTGTCCGAGGTCGTCGCCAACGGCACCGGCCAACGCAAGACCCGCGCCATCAAGCGCCTGAAGGTCATCAACGCCTTCCGCATCACGGGCACGGCCCCGGAGTCGATGGTCCTGGACAACATCCCGGTCATCCCGCCGGACCTGCGCCCCATGGTCCAGCTCGACGGTGGCCGCTTCGCCACCAGCGACCTCAACGACCTCTACCGCCGCGTCATCAACCGCAACAACCGCCTCAAGCGGCTCATGGACCTGGGCGCGCCGACGATCATCGTCAACAACGAGAAGCGCATGCTGCAGGACGCCGTCGACGCCCTGTTCGACAACGGCCGCCGTGGTCGCCCCGTCACCGGCGTCGGCAACCGTCCGCTGAAGTCCCTGTCCGACATGCTCAAGGGCAAGCAGGGCCGCTTCCGCCAGAACCTGCTGGGCAAGCGCGTGGACTACTCGGGCCGCTCGGTCATCGTCGTCGGTCCCCAGCTCAAGCTGCACCAGTGCGGTCTGCCCAGCCAGATGGCCCTGGAGCTGTTCAAGCCCTTCGTCATGAAGCGCCTGGTCGAGCTCAAGGAGGCCCAGAACGTCAAGGCCGCCAAGCGCATGGTTGAGCGCGCCAACCCCAAGGTCTGGGACATCCTGGCCGAGGTCATCCGCGAGCACCCCGTGCTGCTCAACCGCGCCCCCACGCTCCACCGCCTGGGCATCCAGGCCTTCGAGCCCCAGCTCATTGAGGGCAAGGCCATCCAGCTGCACCCCCTGGTCTGCGGCGCCTTCAACGCCGACTTCGACGGCGACCAGATGGCCGTGCACCTGCCGCTGGGTGCTGAGGCGCAGGCCGAGGCCCGCATCCTCATGCTGTCGAGCAACAACATTCTCAAGCCTTCGGATGGCCGTCCGGTGACCATGCCCTCCCAGGACATGATCATCGGCACCTACCACCTCACCCAGACGCCGGACCCGACGGCCCCCGTCGAGGTCGACGCCGAGGGCAACGAGGTCGTGCCGTCCTTCTCCTCCTTCGCGGAGGCGGTCATGGCGCACGACTTCGGCAAGCTGCACGTCAACGCCACCGTGGACATCCGCTTCGAGGAGGGCATCACCGCCCCCGAGGGCTGGAAGGCTCCCGAGGGCTGGAGCGAGGGCGACCCGATCACCCTGCGCACCTCCCTGGGCCGGGCCCTGTTCAACACGGCGCTGCCCGAGACCTTCCCCTACGTCAACTACGTCGTGGACAAGAAGAAGCTCGGCAACATCGTCAACACGCTGGCCGAGGGCTACCCGCGTGTGGACGTCGCGGCCTCCCTCGACGCGCTCAAGGCCAACGGCTTCTACTGGTCCACCTGGTCCGGCATCACGGTGGCCTACGCCGACGTCGTCTCCCCGGACTCCAAGCCCGCGATCCTCGCCCGCTACGAGGCCGAGGCTCAGGAGATCGAGGACCAGTTCGACCTTGGTGCGCTCACCGAGGAGGACCGCTACCAGTCCCTCATCGACATCTGGACCAAGGCGACCAACGAGGTTGCTGAGGCCATGCGTGAGAACTTCCCGGCCCGTAACGCCGTCTACCAGATGGTGGTCTCCGGTGCCCGTGGTAACTGGGACCAGATCCGCCAGCTGGCCGGCATGCGCGGCCTGGTGGCCGACCCCAAGCAGCGCCTCATCGAGCGTCCGATCAAGTCGAACTACCGCGAGGGCCTGAGCGTTCTGGAGTACTTCATCGCCACCCACGGCGCCCGCAAGGGCCTGGCGGACACGGCGCTGCGTACCGCGGACTCGGGCTACCTCACGCGTCGTCTGGTGGACGTCTCCCAGGACGTCATCGTCCGCGAGGAGGACTGCGGTACCCGCAAGGGCCTGACCAAGCGGATCTTCACCACCACGATGGTCGACGGCGCCACGGTCAAGGAGCCCAGCGAGATCCTGGGCACCACCGTCTACGGCACGACGCTCGCGCGTGACGCGGTCGACGCCGAGGGCACGGTCGTCATCGCGGCGGGCACGGACCTTGGCGACGCCGAGATCGCCGCCGCCATCGAGGCGGGCATCGAGGAGATCACGGTGCGCTCGGTGCTCACCTGCGACTCCGCCGTCGGAACCTGCGCCGCCTGCTACGGCCGCTCGCTGGCCACCGGCAAGCGTGTGGACATCGGTGAGGCCGTGGGCATCATCGCCGCGCAGTCCATCGGTGAGCCCGGCACGCAGCTGACGATGCGTACCTTCCACACGGGTGGTGCGGCCGGTGCGGCGGACATCACCCAGGGTCTGCCGCGTGTGCAGGAGCTCTTCGAGGCCCGTACCCCCAAGGGTGAGGCCGCGGTGGCCGAGGCCGCTGGTCGCCTCAGGATTGAGGACGACGCCGACGGCAAGCGCCTGGTCATCACGCGCGACGACGGCGAGGAGGACCTCGTGGTCCCGGTCTCGCGCCGCCAGCGCCTGCTGGTGACCGACGGCGACCACGTGGAGCCGGGCGACGCGCTCACCGAGGGTCCGATCGACCCCAAGAAGGTGCTGCGCCTGCGCAGCGTGGGTGCCACCCAGCGCCACCTCGTCGAGGAGGTCCAGGAGGTCTACCGCTCCCAGGGCGTGGACATCCACTCCAAGCACATCGAGGTCATCGTGCGCCAGATGCTGCGTCGCGTCACCGTCCTGGAGTCGGGCGACACGATGCTGCTGCAGGGCGACCTCGTGGACGTCATGACCTTCCGTGCGGAGAACCGTCGCGTGATGGCCGAGGGCGGTAAGACGGCTTCGGGCCGTACCGAGCTCATGGGTATCACCAAGGCCTCGCTGGCCACGGACTCCTGGCTGAGCGCCGCCTCCTTCCAGGAGACGACGCGTGTGCTCACCGAGGCCGCGATGAACGGCAAGTCGGACCCGCTGCTGGGCCTGAAGGAGAACGTCATCCTCGGCAAGCTCATCCCCGCCGGTACGGGCCTGGCCCGCTACTCGGACATCGAGGTGGAGCCGACGGAGGAGGTCAAGCAGGAGGTGTTCTCGCGCACGGGCCTGACCGATGACATGTTCGGCGTCGGCGAGTCGGTCGCGCTGGACGACTTCCACTTCGGTGGGGACTTCCGTGCGGACTTCTCCGAGGACTTCCGCACGGGCTTCAGCTCGGAGGACTACCAGTTCTGAGCGCAGCGCCGCCCTGAGGCCGGGCTCGCGACTGGGCTGGGACGACGGCGGGCTGTCACCATCGAGGTGGCGGCCCGCCGTCGTCGTACTGCTCCGGGGCGGGTGGACGTGTCGCATGACACGACGTCGGCTGCTCTCTGCGCCTGGCGGGGGAGAGGGCCGCTCGGTATGTTTGTCTCCGGTGCCCGCGTGCGGGCCACCGTTCTCCACTCCGTTCCCAGCGGCAGGCGCCCCCCGGCGCCACCGTGACGCGGGTCTGCCGCGGCGGGAACCGACGGGCCCCTTCTCCGCGGGGCTCCGGGCGCGTCACACGCGCACCGGCCTGGTCCCCGCGGCGTCGCGCGCCGTGAGCGAGGACGAGGGCCGGCAGCAGGCAGCAGAACTGTCCGACGCACTTCTAGATGGAGAATCCGTAGTGCCTACCATTCAGCAGCTGGTCCGCAAGGGCCGCTCCTCGAAGCGCTCGTCGTCCAAGACGCCGGCGCTCAAGGCCAGCCCGCAGCGTCGTGGCGTGTGCACCCGCGTGTACACCACGACCCCGAAGAAGCCCAACTCCGCCCTGCGTAAGGTCGCCCGTGTGCGCCTGTCGTCCGGCATCGAGGTCACGGCCTACATCCCCGGCGAGGGCCACAACCTCCAGGAGCACTCGATCGTGCTCGTCCGCGGTGGTCGTGTGAAGGACCTTCCCGGTGTCCGCTACCACATCGTGCGCGGCTCCCTCGACACCCAGGGTGTCAAGGGACGCCAGCAGGCACGCTCGAAGTACGGCGCCAAGAAGGAGAAGAAGTAATGCCTCGTAAGGGTCCCGCGCCCAGGCGCCCCCTCGCCGTCGACCCCGTCTACGGCTCGCCGGTCGTCACCCAGCTCGTCAACCGCGTCCTTCTGGACGGCAAGAAGTCCACCGCCGAGCGCATCGTCTACGGTGCCCTCGAGGGTGTGCGCTCCAAGACGGACCAGGACCCGGTCGCCGTCCTCAAGCGCGCTCTGGACAACATCCGCCCGGCCCTCGAGGTCCGCTCCCGCCGCGTCGGCGGTGCGACCTACCAGGTCCCCGTCGAGGTGCGCCCCAACCGCGCCACCACGCTCGCTCTGCGCTGGCTCGTGGACTACTCCCGCCAGCGTCGTGAGAACACGATGACCGAGCGTCTTATGAACGAGATCCTCGACGCCTCCAACGGTCTGGGCGCCGCTGTCAAGCGCCGCGAGGACATGCACCGCATGGCCGAGTCCAACAAGGCCTTCGCCCACTACCGCTGGTAACAGCTACACGTCGGCCGGGCTCTGCACCCGGCGGGCCCCGGCCGACGCTGACTCTTCCCCCACTGAACGAAGGACTCTCACGTGGCACTTGACGTGCTGACTGACCTCACGAAGGTCCGCAACATCGGCATCATGGCGCATATCGATGCCGGTAAGACCACCGTCTCCGAGCGCATCCTCTTCTACACCGGTATCAACTACAAGATCGGTGAGACCCACGACGGCGCCTCCACGATGGACTGGATGGAGCAGGAGCAGGAGCGTGGCATCACGATCACCTCCGCTGCGACCACCACCTTCTGGAAGGGCACGCAGATCAACCTCATCGACACCCCCGGCCACGTGGACTTCACGGTGGAGGTCGAGCGCTCCCTGCGCGTGCTCGACGGCGCCGTCGCGGTCTTCGACGGCAAGGAGGGCGTCGAGCCCCAGTCCGAGACCGTGTGGCGCCAGGCGGACAAGTACAACGTTCCGCGCATCTGCTACATCAACAAGATGGACAAGCTGGGCGCAAACTTCGACTTCTCCGTCCAGACGATCCGTGACCGCCTCCACGCCACGCCGATGGTCATCAACTTCCCCATCGGTGCGGAGAGCGAGTTCTCCGGCGTCGTCGACGTCATCGAGATGCGCGCTGTGCGCTTCCCCGAGAAGGACGCCGACGGCAAGGAGACCCGCGGCGCCGTCGTCGAGTACGAGGAGATCCCCGCTGACCTCCGGGCCCGTGCCGAGGAACTGCGCTCCGAGCTCATGGAGACGGTCGCCGAGGTCGACGACGAGCTCATGGAGAAGTACCTCGAGGAGGGTGAGCTCACCGTCGAGGAGATCAAGCGTGGCATCCGTGCGCTGACCATCGCCGGCGAGGCCTTCCCCGTCCTGGCGGGCTCCGCCTTCAAGAACAAGGGCATCCAGCCCGTTCTCGACGCCGTCATCGACTACCTGCCGTCCCCGCTGGACGTGCCGGCCGTCGAGGGGCACGTGCCCGGCGACGAGGAGAACGTCATCGTGCGCGAGTCCGACGACAACGCTCCGTTCTCCGGCCTCGCCTTCAAGGTGGCGACCCACCCGTTCTACGGCAAGCTCGTTTACGTGCGCGTCTACTCGGGCAAGGTCTCCTCCGGTGAGCAGGTCCTCAACGCCACCAAGGGCAAGAAGGAGCGCATCGGGAAGATGTTCCAGATGCACTCCAACAAGGAGAACCCGGTCGATGTCGCCCACGCGGGCCACATCTACGCCTTCATCGGTCTCAAGGACGTCACCACCGGTGACACCCTGTGCGCTCAGTCGGCCCCGGTCATCCTGGAGTCCATGACCTTCCCGGACCCGGTCATCCACGTGGCCATCGAGCCCAAGACCAAGGGCGACCAGGAGAAGCTGGGTGTCGCCATCCAGAAGCTCTCCGAGGAGGACCCGACCTTCACGGTCGAGCTCGACGAGGAGACCGGCCAGACCGTCATCGGCGGTATGGGCGAGCTGCACCTGGACGTCTTCGTCGACCGTATGCGCCGCGAGTTCAAGGTTGAGGCCAACGTCGGTAACCCGATGGTGGCCTACCGCGAGACCCTCAAGCGCAAGGTCGACAAGGTCGACTACACGCACAAGAAGCAGACCGGTGGCTCCGGCCAGTTCGCGAAGGTGCAGATGTCCTTCGAGCCCCTCGAGGTCGTTGAGGCCGCGGAGGGCGAGGAGAAGAAGCACTACGAGTTCGTCAACGCCGTCACCGGTGGCCGCGTGCCGCGTGAGTACATCCCCAGCGTCGACGCCGGCGTCCAGGAGGCCATGCTCACGGGTGTCCTCGCGGGCTACCCGATGGTCGACGTCAAGGCGACCCTCATCGACGGTGGCTACCACGAGGTCGACTCCTCCGAGATGGCCTTCAAGATCGCCGGCTCCATGGCGTTCAAGGAAGGTGCGAAGAAGGCCCACCCGGTCCTCCTCGAGCCCGTCATGGCCGTGGAGGTGCGTACCCCCGAGGAGTACATGGGCGATGTCATCGGCGACCTCAACTCTCGCCGTGGCATGATCCAGTCGATGGAGGACGCCGTCGGTGTGAAGGTCATCCGGGCGGCGGTCCCGCTGTCCGAGATGTTCGGCTACGTCGGTGACCTGCGCTCCAAGACGCAGGGTCGCGCGGTGTACTCGATGTCCTTCGACTCCTACGCGGAGGTCCCGAAGAACGTCGCCGACGAGATCATCGCCAAGGCCAAGGGCGAGTGACGCCCCCGGCTTCCGGGGGTCGGACGCAGTCCGTCCGACCCCGGGACCACGGGCCCGCAAGGCGCGGGACCCGCGTAACCAGTAATCTTTCCAACAACCCATCAGTAGAGATTCTCGACTCGGGCACGGCTAGCATGTGGTTAGTCGAATCACGACGAAGAGAACTCCCCGAGTCCCAGGAGGACACAAGTGGCCAAGGCCAAGTTCGAGCGGACCAAGCCGCACGTCAACATCGGAACGATCGGTCACGTCGACCACGGCAAGACGACGCTGACTGCCGCGATCTCCAAGACGCTGCACGACCTGTACCCGGACCTCAACCCCTTCACGCCCTTCGACGAGATCGACAAGGCTCCCGAGGAGCGTCAGCGCGGTATCACGATCAACATCGCGCACGTCGAGTACGAGACCGAGAAGCGTCACTACGCCCACGTTGACGCCCCTGGCCACGCCGACTACATCAAGAACATGATCACCGGTGCCGCCCAGATGGATGGCGCGATCCTGGTGGTCGCCGCCACCGACGGCCCCATGGCCCAGACCCGCGAGCACGTCCTGCTCGCCCGTCAGGTCGGTGTCCCCACCCTCCTCGTCGCCCTCAACAAGTGCGACATGGTCGAGGACGAGGAGCTCCTCGAGCTCGTCGAGATGGAGGTGCGCGAGCTGCTGTCCTCCCAGGAGTACGACGGCGACAACGCCCCCGTCATCCGGGTCTCCGCCTTCCAGGCGCTCGAGGGCGACGCCGCCTGGGCCGAGAAGATCAAGGAGCTCATGGACGCGGTCGACGAGTACATCCCGACCCCCGAGCGCGACATGGACAAGCCCTTCCTCATGCCCGTTGAGGACGTCTTCACGATCACCGGTCGTGGCACCGTCGTCACCGGCCGTGTCGAGCGCGGCAAGCTCCCGATCAACTCCGAGGTCGAGATCCTCGGTATCCGCGAGGCCCAGAAGACCACGGTCACGGGCATCGAGATGTTCCACAAGCAGATGGACGAGGCGTGGGCCGGCGAGAACTGCGGTCTGCTCCTGCGCGGCACGAAGCGTGAGGACGTCGAGCGCGGCCAGGTTGTCGTCAAGCCCGGCTCCATCACCCCGCACACGGACTTCGAGGGCCACGTCTACATCCTCACCAAGGACGAGGGCGGCCGTCACAACCCGTTCTACTCGAACTACCGTCCGCAGTTCTACTTCCGCACCACGGACGTCACCGGCGTCATCACGCTGCCCGAGGGCACCGAGATGGTCATGCCCGGCGACACCACCGAGATGACCGTTGAGCTCATCCAGCCCATCGCCATGGAGGAGGGCCTCGGCTTCGCCATCCGTGAGGGTGGTCGCACCGTCGGCTCCGGCCGTGTCACCAAGATCCTCAAGTGATCTGATGCAGCAGGTCCTGTGAACGCAGCAGGCTGCTGACGACGTCGAATCCCCCCGGTTCCATACGGAGCCGGGGGGATTCGTCATGCCTGGGTCCGGCCGACGGGGGAGAGGCCGACGCAGCAGGCCGACGACGACGGCGGCCGGACGGTGGGCGGCACATGCGGGGTGGGTGGTGTGGTGACGACGGCGGCACCCCACGGGGCGCTGCCGACGCCCGCGACACGCCCGAGCGCGTGGACCGGGTGGGCGGTCTCACAGGAGAGGACCGCCCCCTCGGCTTTCCTCATGAGCCGCGGCGCTGCTAGCGTTGCCTGGCCGGTGCGTGACAGCGCGCCGACCACCTCCCGGGGTCGTCCCGGGAACCAGTCTGACGGACCCGGTGCCCACCGGGTTTCCGTGTGTCCAGACCGGTCCCTCATTGTCAACAGTGAGTGCGTGTGAGCAGGTCGCGTCAGCGACACGCCCGAGCGCGTGGACCGGTCTCCGAAAGCAAGAGAGGTTAGGCGCCATGGCGGGACAGAAGATCCGCATCCGGCTCAAGTCCTACGACCACGAGGTCATCGACAGCTCGGCGCGCAAGATCGTCGACGTCGTGACTCGCGCAGGTGCGACGGTCGTGGGCCCGGTGCCGCTGCCGACCGAGAAGAACGTGTTCTGCGTCATCCGGTCGCCCCACAAGTACAAGGACAGCCGTGAGCACTTCGAGATGCGCACGCACAAGCGGCTGATCGACATCATCGACCCGACCCCCAAGGCCGTCGACTCGCTCATGCGCCTCGACCTGCCCGCGGACGTCAACATCGAGATCAAGCTCTGAGGACTGAAGCCATGACTACGCTTAACCAGCCGGCTCCGGCCGCGCCTGCCAAGGCGCTGCTCGGCACCAAGCTCGGCATGACGCAGATCTGGGACGAGAACGGCATCATGCGTCCCGTCACCGTGGTCCGCGTCGACACCAACGTCGTGACCCAGGTCCGCAACGTCGAGACCGACGGCTACGAGGCCGTCCAGCTCGCCTTCGGCGAGATCGACGAGCGCAAGGTCACCAAGCCCCTCCAGGGCCACTTTGCCAAGGCCGGCGTCGCCCCGCGTCGCCACGTCGCCGAGATCCGCACCTCCCTCGCCTCCGAGTTCACCCTGGGCCAGGAGCTCACCGCCGACATCTTCGAGGTCGGCCAGCTCGTGGACGTCCAGGGCACCTCCAAGGGCAAGGGCTTCGCGGGTGTCATGAAGCGTCACGGCTTCAAGGGCGTCTCCGCCTCGCACGGTGCGCACCGCAACCACCGCAAGCCCGGCTCCGTCGGCGCCTGCGCCACCCCGGGTCGCATCTTCAAGGGTCTGCGCATGGCCGGACGCATGGGCCACGCGACCACCACCGTCCAGAACCTCAAGGTTCGTGGCGTGGACGCCGTCAAGGGCGTCCTGCTCGTCAACGGCGCCATCCCCGGCCCCAAGGGCTCGGTCGTCGTCGTCCGCACCGCGGTGAAGGGAGCCTGACACCATGGCTGACGTTCTCTCCGTCGACATCGTTGACTCCAAGGGCAAGAAGACCGGCACCGCCGAGCTGCCCGCCGAGATCTTCGACGCCGAGCTCAACATCCCGCTCATGCACCAGGTCGTCGTCGCCCAGCTCGCTGCTGCGCGTCAGGGCACCCACGCCACCAAGAACCGCGGCGCCGTCCGCGGTGGTGGCCGCAAGCCCTACCGCCAGAAGGGCACCGGCCGCGCCCGTCAGGGCTCGACCCGCGCCCCGCAGTTCGTCGGCGGTGGGGTTGTGCACGGCCCGCGGCCGCGCGACTACACCCAGCGCACCCCCAAGAAGATGAAGGCCGCCGCTCTGCGCAGCGCCCTGTCCGACCGCGCCCGCAACGGCCGCGTCCACGTCATCACCGAGTTCCTGGCCTCCGAGACCCCCTCCACCAAGGGCGCCCTCGCCGGCCTGCGCAACCTCACGGACCGCAAGGCCCTGGTGGTCGTGGAGCGTGCGGACACCCTGTCCGCCCTGAGCCTGCGCAACCTGCCCGACGTCCTTGTGACCTGGGCCGACCAGCTCAACACCTACGACGTGCTCGTCAACGATGACGTCGTTTTCACTGCCGCCGCCCTGGACACCTTCCTCGGCAAGGGTGAGGAGGAGTCCAAGTGAGCCTCGAGAAGAGCAAGAACCCCCGCGACGTCATCGTCGCGCCGGTCGTCTCCGAGAAGTCCTACGCCTGCATGGACCGTGGCCAGTACACGTTCCTCGTCGCGCCGGGCTCGAACAAGACCGAGATCAAGCAGGCCATCGAGGCCATCTTCGGTGTCAAGGTCGAGTCGGTGAACACCCAGAACCGTCCCGGCAAGACCCGCCGGACCCGCACGGGCCTGGGCAGGACGAAGGCCACCAAGCGCGCGATCGTCACGCTGCGTGAGGGGACCATCGACATCTTTGGCGACGTGGCTAAGTGACACGGAAGGTAAAGAAACGACATGGGAATCCGTAAGTACAAGCCGACGACGCCGGGACGTCGTGGCTCCTCCGTGGCCGACTTCGTCGAGATCACGCGCAGCGAGCCCGAGAAGTCCCTGGTGCGCCCGCTGAGCAAGTCCGGCGGTCGCAACAACAGCGGCCGTGTCACCTCCCGTCACAAGGGTGGCGGCCACAAGCGCGCCTACCGCATCATCGACTTCCGTCGTCACGACAAGGACGGTGTGCCCGCCAAGGTCGCTCACATCGAGTACGACCCCAACCGCACCGCCCGCATCGCCCTCCTGCACTACGCGGACGGCGAGAAGCGCTACATCATCGCCCCCAACAAGCTCGGCCAGGGCGACATCGTTGAGGCCGGTCCGAACGCTGACATCAAGCCCGGCAACAACCTGCCGCTGCGCCACATCCCCACCGGTACCGTGGTGCACGCCGTCGAGCTGCGTCCCGGCGGCGGCGCCAAGATCGCCCGCAGCGCCGGCACGTCCGTCCAGCTGGTCGCCAAGGAGGGCAAGTACGCGCAGCTGCGCATGCCCTCCGGCGAGATCCGCAACGTTGAGGCCGCCTGCCGCGCGACCGTTGGTGAGGTCGGCAACGCCGAGCAGTCCAACATCAACTGGGGCAAGGCCGGCCGTATGCGCTGGAAGGGCGTTCGCCCGACCGTCCGCGGTGTCGTCATGAACCCGGTGGACCACCCGCACGGTGGTGGTGAGGGCCGTACCTCTGGTGGTCGTCACCCCGTGTCCCCGTGGGGCAAGCCCGAGGGCCGTACCCGTCGTCCCAACAAGTCCAGCGACCGCCTCATCGTGCGTCGTCGTCGGACCGGCAAGAAGCGCTGATAGGAGCCTGATATGCCGCGCAGCCTGAAGAAGGGTCCCTTCGTCGACGACCACCTCATGAAGAAGGTGGACGCCCAGAACGAGAAGGGCACCAAGAACGTCATCAAGACCTGGTCCCGTCGTTCGGTCATCACGCCGGACTTCCTCGGACACACCTTCGCCGTCCACGACGGTCGCAAGCACGTCCCGGTCTTCGTCACTGAGTCCATGGTGGGCCACAAGCTCGGTGAGTTCGCTCCGACCCGTACCTTCCGCGGGCACGTCAAGGACGACCGCAAGTCGCGTCGCTGACGCCGACGGAAGTCAGAGAGGCAGAGAACATGGAAGCCAAGGCGCAGGCCAAGTACGTGCGCTGCACGCCGATGAAGGCCCGTCGCATCGTGGACGTCGTCCGCGGCAAGAACGCCCTCGAGGCCGTCAACGTGCTCCGTTTCGCCCCGCAGGCCGCTGCGGTGCCGGTGCGCAAGGTCATCGAGTCCGCCATCGCCAACGCCCGGGTCAAGGCCGAGCGAGCCGGTGAGCGGTTCGACGAGAGCGAGCTCTACATCACCGAGGTGTTTGCTGACGAGGGCCCCACCCTCAAGCGTTTCCGCCCCCGCGCCCAGGGGCGCGCCGGCCGGATCCTCAAGCGCACCAGCCACATCACCGTCATCGTCGGCCCCAAGGCCGACTCCGCGAAGAAGGAAGGAGCCCGGTAATGGGGCACAAGGTCAACCCGACCGGGTTCCGCCTGGGCATCACGACGGACCACCGCTCGCGCTGGTTCGCCGACTCCACGAAGCCGGGTCAGCGCTACCGCGACTTCGTCGAGGAGGACGTCAAGATCCGCCGCCTCATGGAGGACGGCATGGAGCGTGCGGGTATCTCCAAGGTGGACATCGAGCGTACGCGTGACCGCGTCCGCGTCGACCTGCACACCGCCCGCCCGGGCATCGTCATTGGCCGTCGCGGCGCCGAGGCCGAGCGTCTGCGCGGTCAGCTCGAGAAGCTGACCGGCAAGCAGGTTCAGCTCAACATCCTCGAGGTCAAGAGCCCCGACCTCGACGCCCAGCTCGTTGCCCAGGGCATTGCGGAGCAGCTCGCCAGCCGAGTCTCCTTCCGCCGCGCCATGCGCAAGGGCATTCAGTCCGCCATGCGCGCCGGCGCCAAGGGCATCCGTGTCCAGTGCTCCGGCCGTCTCGGCGGCGCCGAGATGAGCCGCAGCGAGTTCTACCGCGAGGGCCGTGTGCCGCTGCACACCCTGCGCGCGAACATTGACTACGGCTTCTACGAGGCTAAGACCACCTTCGGACGTCTCGGCGTCAAGGTGTGGATCTACAAGGGCGACATGACGGAGCGCGAGTTCGCCCGTCAGCAGGCCGAGGCCGGCCAGCGTCGTGGTGCGCGCAACGACCGCCGTGGTGGCCGTGGCGAGCGTCGCGGCGAGCGCGCCCCGCGTCAGAACGAGCAGCAGGCCGAGCAGGCGCCGGTCGCCGAGAACGCTGCCGCAGACCAGGGAACGGAGGCCTGAGCCGTGCTCATTCCTCGCCGGACCAAGTTCCGCAAGCAGCACCGCCCGCGTCGTTCGGGCATGTCCAAGGGCGGCACCCGCATCGCCTTCGGTGACTACGGCATCCAGGCTCTTGAGCCCGCCTACATCACCAACCGTCAGATCGAGGCGGCCCGTATCGCCATGACCCGCCACATCAAGCGTGGCGGCAAGGTCTGGATCAACATCTTCCCGGACCGCCCGCTGACCAAGAAGCCCGCCGAGACCCGCATGGGTTCCGGTAAGGGAGCCCCCGAGTGGTGGATCGCCAACGTCAAGCCCGGACGCATCCTGTTCGAGCTCGGCGGCGTCGACGAGGCCCTCGCCCGCGAGGCCATGCGCCGCGCACAGCACAAGCTTCCGATGAAGACCCGTTTCGTGACACGTGAGGGTGGTGACGTCTGATGGCAATCGGTTCCCAGGGGCTGACCCCCACCGACCTCGACGCCATGGATAACGAGCGCCTCTCTGAGGAGCTCTCCAAGGCCAAGGCCGAGCTCTTCAGCCTCCGGTTCGCCTCGGCGACCGGCCAGCTCGAGGACCACGGCCGTCTCAAGGCTGTGCGTCGCGACATCGCCCGCATCCACACCATCGTGCGCGAGCGTGAGCTCGGCATCCGTACCGCTCCGAGCAGCCAGGAGTCCAAGTGAGCGAGCAGAACACCACCCCCGTTGTCGAGGGCGAGCGCCCTCACCGCAAGGTCCGCCGCGGCTACGTCGTGAGCGACAAGATGGACAAGACCATCGTCGTGTTGCTTGAGGAGCGCTACAAGCACTCCCTCTACGGCAAGGTCCTCCGTCGTTCCAAGAAGGTCAAGGTCCACGACGAGAACAACGAGGCGCACCCCGGTGACCTCGTCGTCATCATGGAGACCCGGCCGCTGAGCGCCACCAAGCACTGGCGCCTGGTCGAGATCGCCGAGCGGGCCAAGTGACCCTCGGCTGACCCCGGCACCCAACGCGACGCCGTCGCCGTCCCTCACGGACAGCGACGGCGTCGTCGCCTCGCGGGTTGGGCAGAACCCGGTGTCCGGGATGTTGCTGGGCCCGGTACCCGTGGGCTTCTCCGGCGGCGAGGACTATCAGTTCTGAGAGCCCGGTGTCCGGGATGTTGCCGGGCCCGGTACTGGTCTGTACGTTATGAGAACGCTCTCATCAAACAGATCGAGGAGTTGACATGAGACGTTCTCCCGTAGTGGCGCTGCTGGGCATGGTTCTGGCGTTTTCTAGCCTGGCGCTCGATTCGCCGGCCCATGCTGCCGCACCCCCTATTGACACTTCGTATTGCCGTCATGAAGAGCAGGATCAGTGCTTGGACTTCCCGGACTTTGCGCTTGACGACCTGCCAGAGCTTACGGTGGGTGAGGTGGTCACCTTTACTGGAAGTGGCGCGTCGATGCCCGGACTATCAGGTGGCGAGACTAATATCGGCGGAGGTTTCTATCCGCTTCACTACGATGGGGATGGGCCTCCGTTTTCCGGGAGGTTCGTGGGACATGCTCGCGAGGATGGGACATGGCGGGTCACGATGACCATTCCCGGCTTCAGCCAGGAGGATCTCGACCGGTGGTCCGGGGTTGTGGTTTGGTTCTACGTCGATGGTATGACCGGCGATACGTGGCGTCGTCACGAAATTATTTACCCGGTGACTATCAAGCCTGCACGAGCATCCACGACGGGTTGGTACCAGGTCGGCTCATCCTGGCACTGGGCTGACGATGACGGAGCCCCGCACCAGGGCTGGAGGCGGATCGGCGATAGCTGGTACTTCTTCGACAAGGCAACCACTGCGATGGCGACCGGGTGGGTCGCGGATGGTGGGTCGTGGTACTACCTGACCGGCTCGGGCGCGATGGCGACCGGGTGGGTCGCGGATGGTGGGTCGTGGTACTACCTGACCGGCTCGGGCGCGATGGCGACCGGGTGGGTCGCGGATGGTGGGTCGTGGTACTACCTGACCGGCTCGGGCGCGATGGCGACCGGGTGGGTCAGGGATGGTGGGTCGTGGTACTACCTGACCGGCTCGGGCGCGATGGTCACCGGCTGGGTCAGAGTGGATGGGCACTGGTCACTGTTCGCTCCGAATGGAGTTTGGCAGTACGACGGCTGATCGTGACGTAGTTCGGAGGACCGGGTCAGTCTCTCGATCCGTCCGCCGACGCCCCGTCGTCTCGTATGGGACGACGGGGCGTCGGCGGTGAGCAAGGGCACAGGCGCCGGCGACCCCCTCAGGTTCCGCGTGATGACGGGCTCGACTAGGCTGTGGGAGTTGCGTGCGCCGAAGGTGCGCCCTCCAGAGACCTCGTGCTCCCTGCGCCTGTGTCTGGCGGGACCCGCGTACCGAGGAACCCTCGCCCCCGTGCGGGGCAGGAGCACGCAAGACCGAAAGAACGTTCGGCCAGGCTCGCGCCCCCCACCGGGATGCCGAGAACCGGCTCGACGACAGGAGAACACTCAATGATCCAGCAGGAGTCGCGACTCACGGTCGCCGACAACACCGGTGCCAAGGAGATCCTTTGCATCCGTGTTCTCGGTGGCTCTGGTCGTCGCTATGCGGGTATCGGCGACACGATCGTCGCTACCGTCAAGGACGCCATCCCCGGCGGCAACGTCAAGAAGGGCGACGTCGTCAAGGCGGTCGTCGTGCGCACCCGCAAGGAGCGCCGCCGCCCGGACGGCTCGTACATCCGCTTCGACGAGAACGCCGCCGTCATCCTCAAGAACGCCGACGGCGAGCCGCGCGGCACGCGCATCTTCGGCCCCGTCGGCCGTGAGCTTCGTGAGAAGAAGTTCATGCGCATCATCTCTCTCGCCCCGGAGGTGATCTGACCATGGCACGCATCAAGAAGGGCGACCAGGTCATCGTCATCGCCGGTAAGGACAAGGGCAAGGTCGGTCGCGTCCTCGAGGTGCGCCCCGCCGATGACCGCGTCATCGTCGAGGGCGTCCAGCGCGTCACCAAGCACACCAAGGTCGGCCAGTCCGCCCAGGGCGCCCGCACCGGTGGCATCGAGACCGTCGAGGCCCCGATACACGTGTCCAACGTCATGATCTACGACGCCGACGCCAAGGGTAAGCGCACCCGCGTGGGCTTCCGCGTCGAGGAGGGCACCCGCCCCAACGGTGCCAAGCGGACCGTTCGCGTGCGCTACGCGAAGAAGTCCGGGGAGGACCTGTGACCATGTCTGAGAACACCACCCCCCGTCTCAAGACGACGTACACCGAGCAGGTGCAGCCCGCCCTGCGCGAGGAGTTCGGCCACCGCAACGTGATGGAGGTCGCCCGCGTCGTCAAGGTCGTCGTCAACATGGGTGTCGGCGAGGCTGCTCACGACTCCAAGATGATCGAGGGCGCCGTGCGCGACCTCGCGGCGATCACCGGCCAGAAGCCGCAGATCACCAAGGCCCGCAAGTCCATCGCGCAGTTCAAGCTGCGTGAGGGCATGCCGATCGGCGCGCACGTCACGCTGCGCGGCGACCGCATGTGGGAGTTCCTCGACCGCCTCATCTCGATCTCGCTGCCGCGCATCCGCGACTTCCGTGGGCTGTCCCCCAAGCAGTTCGACGGCAACGGCAACTACACCTTCGGCCTGACCGAGCAGGCCGTGTTCCACGAGATCGACCAGGACAAGATCGACCGCGTGCGCGGCATGGACATCACCGTGGTGACCACCGCCAAGACCGACGAGGAGGCCCGCTCGCTGCTCAAGCAGCTCGGCTTCCCCTTCAAGGAGAAGTGACATGGCCAAGACCGCTCTCATCGAGAAGGCGAACCGCAAGCCGAAGTTCGGCGTCCGTGCCTACACGCGCTGCCAGCGCTGCGGCCGCCCGCACTCCGTGTACCGCAAGTTCGGCCTGTGCCGTATCTGCCTGCGCGAGATGGCCCTGACCGGCCAGCTCCCGGGCGTGAGCAAGTCCAGCTGGTAAGAACTTACGTCGCAGGTCCGCGAGGAAACCACGACGAGGAAGGGCTGAGGCCCACTCATGACTATGACAGACCCGATCGCAGACATGCTGACCCGTCTGCGCAACGCTAACAACGCCTACCACGACGCCGTCTCCATGCCGTCGAGCAAGCTCAAGGTCAACATCGCTTCGATGCTCAAGGCCGAGGGCTACATCGCCGATTACGAGGTCACGGACGCCGAGGTCGGCAAGACGCTCACGCTGAACCTCAAGTACGGAGCCAACCGCCAGCGGGCCATCCAGGGCCTCAAGCGCGTCTCCAAGCCCGGCCTGCGCGTCTACGCCAAGTCCAACAACCTGCCGAAGGTCCTCGGCGGCCTCGGGGTGGCGATCCTGTCCACCTCGTCCGGTCTGCTGACCGACCGTCAGGCGGAGTCCAAGGGCGTGGGCGGCGAAGTCCTCGCCTACGTCTGGTGAGCACGGGAACGGAGGAATAGCAATGTCTCGTATTGGACGTCTCCCCGTTCCGGTTCCCGCCGGAGTGGACGTCATCATCAACGGCAATGACGTGACCGTGAAGGGCCCCAAGGGCACCCTGACGCGCACCATCGCCGAGCCCCTGAGCGTGAACCGCCAGGAGGATGGTTCCATCCTCGTCACCCGTCCGGACGACGAGCGCGAGTCGCGCTCGCTGCACGGCCTGTCACGCACGCTTATCAACAACATGGTCGTCGGCGTCACCGAGGGCTACACCAAGGACCTCGAGATCGTCGGCACCGGTTACCGCGCCGCCCAGAAGGGCACCGGCATCGAGCTGTCGCTCGGCTTCTCGCACACGGTCGTCGTCGAGGCCCCCGAGGGCATCACGCTCACCGTGAACGGCAACCTCAAGATCGCCGTCTCCGGCATCTCCAAGGAGCAGGTCGGCGAGGTCGCCGCGAACATTCGCAAGATCCGTCCGCCGGAGCCCTACAAGGGCAAGGGCGTGCGCTACGCCGGCGAGAACGTGCGCCGCAAGGTCGGAAAGGCTGGTAAGTGACCATGGCTTACTCGATCAAGAGGGGCAAGTCCAAGACCATCGCCCGCAAGATCCGCCACCAGCGCGTGCGCAAGCGCGTCAACGGCACTCCCGAGCGTCCCCGTCTCGTCGTCACCCGCTCCAACCGCCACATGGTGGCGCAGGTCATCGACGACACCATCGGTCACACCCTGTGCTCGGCCAGCACCCTCGAGGCGGCCGTCAAGGGCGTCGAGGGTCACAAGGTCGGCGCTGCTCACAAGGTCGGCGAGCTCGTGGCCGAGCGCGCCAAGGCCCTGGGCATCGAGGCGGTCGTCTTCGACCGCGGCGGAAACAAGTACCACGGTCGTGTCGCGGCCGTCGCGGAGGGCGCCCGCGAGGGCGGCCTGAAGCTCTGACCCGGACGAAAGCTAAGGAGAATCTGATGGCTGCACCGCAGCGAGACAGGTCCGCGTCGTCCGACGGCTCGGCCCGCAACGGCGAGAACCGCGGCGAGGGCCGCGGGCGTCGTGACCGCAACAACGACCGCCGCGACCGCAACAACGGCCGTGGCAACGACGACAAGTACATCGAGCGCGTCGTCACCATCAACCGCGTGTCCAAGGTCGTCAAGGGCGGCCGCCGCTTCACCTTCACGGCGCTGGTCGTCGTCGGCGACGGCGAGGGCACGGTTGGCGTGGGCTACGGCAAGGCGAAGGAAGTTCCCGCCGCCATCGCCAAGGCCGTCGAGGTCGCGAAGAAGAACTTCTTCCACGTCCCGATGATCCGCCGCACCATCCCGCACCTGGTCCAGGGCGAGGACTCCGCCGGAGTCGTCCTCCTGCGCCCCGCCTCGCCCGGTACCGGTGTTATCGCCGGTGGCCCGGTGCGCGCCGTGCTGGACTGCGCCGGTATCCACGACATCCTGTCGAAGTCCCTCGGCTCCTCGAACGCGATCAACATCGTCCACGCGACGGTCGATGCGCTCAAGAAGCTCGAGCAGCCCGAGGGCGTCGCCGCCCGCCGTGGTCTGCCCCTCGAGGACGTCGCGCCGCAGTCCATGCTGCGCGCACGTGCCGAGGGCGAGGCCGACAGGCGCGCCGAGGCTGAGAAGAAGGAGGCCGAGAAGGCCGCTGAAGGAGTTGAGGCGTGATGGCTGAGACCACCACCAAGCAGCTCAAGGTGACCCAGGTCCGCTCCGGCATCGGTGGAACCCACCGCCAGCGCGAGACCCTGCGCTCCCTCGGCCTGCGCAAGATCCGCCAGTCCGTTGTGCGCGAGGACACCTCCACCGTGCGCGGCATGATCGCCACGGTGGCGCACCTCGTCACCGTTGAGGAGGCCTGAGAACATGGCTGACACCAAGAAGACCGAGGAGAAGGTGCGGATCGTCAAGCTGCACCACCTCCGTCCGGCCCCCGGCTCCAAGAAGGCCAAGACCCGCGTTGGACGCGGTGAGGGCTCCAAGGGCAAGACCGCCGGTCGCGGTACCAAGGGCACCAAGGCCCGCTACCAGGTCAAGGCCGGCTTTGAGGGCGGCCAGATGCCTCTGCACATGCGCCTGCCCAAGCTCCGTGGCTTCCGCAACCCCAACCGTGTGGAGTTCCAGCCCGTGAACGTCGGCCGCATCGCCGAGCTGTTCCCGAAGGGCGGCACCATCACGGTGGAGGACCTCGTCGCTAAGGGCGCCGTTCGCGGCGGCCGGCTCGTCAAGGTCCTGGGCGCCGGCGACATCACGGTTGCGCTCAACCTGACCGTTGACGCCTGGTCCGCCTCCGCCAAGGACAAGATCGAGGCCGCCGGCGGCACCCTCAGCGCTCGCTGAGCCACCGGTCGCACGCACTGTCTGCGGGCTCGTGTCACCACCCCGGTGGTGACACGAGCCCGCAGTCGTGTGAGGCCGACGACTCCCCAACGCGACCGATTCGCGCCACAACGTGACCGATCCCCACTTCCCGCAGGGCTTCGCCCAGTGCAGCGCTGAGGTCGTGCACGGTAGGGTGACCCACGGTGCCCACCGGGCGCCTGACCTCACCGCGTCCCGCGACCCCATGCCCGACGGCGGTGTCCGTGCCCAGCAGCAACAACAGGAGTACGAGTGCTCACTGCGTTCATGCAGGCGTTCCGCACGCCCGACCTCAGGGGAAAGCTCCTCTTCACCCTGGGCATCATGGCCCTCTTCCGCCTTGGTTCCGTCCTGCCGACGCCCGGGGTGAACATCGCCAACGTTCAGACGTGTGTTGGCCAGAGCAAGGACGCGGGTCTGCTGGGTCTCATCAACGTCTTCTCCGGCGGCGCGCTGCTCCAGCTGAGCGTCTTCGCACTGGGCATCATGCCCTACATCACCGCCTCCATCATCATCCAGCTCCTGCGCGTGGTCATCCCGCGCTTCGAGGAGCTGCACAAGGAGGGCCAGTCCGGTAACGCGACGCTCACGCAGTACACCCGTTACCTCACCATCGGCCTGGGTGTCCTGCAGTCCTCCACCATTGTGGCCACCGCCGCTTCCGGCGCACTGTTCCCCACCTGCACGGTCTCCGTCATCCCCGACGCCTCCCCCTTCGACCTCGCCCTCATGATTGTCACGATGACGGCCGGCACCGGCCTCATCATGTGGCTGGGCGAGCTCATCACCGAGCACGGCATCGGCAACGGCATGTCCCTGCTCATCTTCACCTCGATCGTCGCGCGCATGCCGCAGAACCTGTTCTCCATCGTCGGCACGAACAACGGCGCCACCAAGTTCCTCACGGTGCTCATCGTCATCCTCGCGGCCACCCTCGCCGTCGTCTTCATCGAGCAGGCCACCCGACGCATCCCCGTGCAGTACGCCAAGCGCATGGTCGGTCGTCGCCAGTACGGCGGCTCCACCACCTACATCCCGATCAAGATCAACACCGCCGGCGTCATCCCCGTCATCTTCGCCTCCTCGATCCTGGCCATGCCCCAGCTCATCGCCCAGTTCGGCAACAAGGAGTCCAGCTGGGTGCGCTGGATCTCGAACAACCTGTCCCAGACCGACACCGTCTACCTCGTCGGTTACGGCCTGCTCATCCTCTTCTTCGCCTTCTTCTACACGGCCATCACCTTCAACCCGGAGGAGATCGCGGACAACATGAAGAAGTACGGCGGCTTCATCCCCGGCATCCGGGCGGGAGAGCCGACGGTGCGCTACCTGACGTACGTCATCAACCGGGTGACCGCCGCCGGCTCCGTCTACCTGCTCATCCTGGCCCTGCTGCCGACCGTCGCGGTCATCTGGCTCGGCCTGTCCCAGAACCTGCCGTTTGGTGGTACGACGATCCTCATCATGGTGGGCGTCGGCCTCCAGACGGTCAAGGAGATCAACTCCCAGCTCCAGCAGCGCCACTACGAAGGGTTCCTCTCATGAGTGCACGTATGGTCCTGCTCGGCCCGCCCGGGGCCGGCAAGGGCACCCAGGCCGCCCGCATCTCCGAGCGCCTTAACATCCCCGCCATCTCCACCGGAGACATCTTCCGCAGCCACGTCGCCCGCGCCACCGAGCTCGGCATCCTCGCCAAGTCCTACATGGACAGGGGCGAGTACGTCCCGGACTCGGTCACCAACGCCATGGTTGAGGATCGTCTCAGCCAGGCCGACGCCGCCGAGGGCTTCCTCCTGGACGGCTACCCGCGCACCGTGTCCCAGGTCCACGCGCTCGACGCCATGCTCGCCCAGCGCGGCCTCGCCCTCGACGTCGTCCTCGAGATCACCGCCGACGCCGAGGCGGTCGTCGCCCGGCTCCTCAAGCGCGCCACCGAGCAGAACCGTGCCGACGACACCGAGGACGTCATCCGCCATCGCCTCGAGGTCTACGCCGAGCAGACCGAGCCCCTCGTCGCGATCTACGCGGACAAGGGCCTGCTCGTCTCCGCCGACGGCATCGGCACTCTCGACGAGGTCACCGACCGCGTCATGACGGCACTCGTAGAGGCCGGTGTGAGCGCCTGAGGCACGACGACGGCGGGTCGGGCCGCATACGGGCCACCCGCCGTCCTCGCCGTCGGGCAGCGACAGCTTCTCTTGCTGGAAGGACCCCACCGTGATCGGACGCGAGCAGATCCAGATCAAGACCCCGGACCAGGTGCGTCTCATGCGCCGCGCCGGGCTCGTCGTCGCCGACATTCACGCCGCCCTGCGCGAGGCCGTCCGCCCCGGCATCACCACCGCCGAGCTCGACGCCGTGTGCGCCGAGGTCATCTCCCGCGCCGGGGCGCACTCGAACTTCCTCGGTTACCACGACTACCCGGCCACCGTGTGCACCTCCGTCAACGACGAGGTGGTCCACGGCATTCCGGGTGAGCGCGTCCTCGCTGAAGGTGACCTCATCACCTTCGACTGCGGCGCCTACATCCTGGACGAGGACGGCACCCAGTGGCACGGCGACGCGGCCTTCACCACCGTCGTCGGCGGCCGCTACGCCAGCGAGTCCGACCGGATCCTGGACACCGCCACCCGCAGCGCCCTGTGGGCCGCCATTGCCGCCGTCGCCCGCGCGGCCGCCGGCGAGGCGACGGGGCGTGGAGCGCGTCTGAACGCCATCGGCGACGCCGTCGAGGAGGTGGTCGACGCCGTCGAGCAGGAGCACGGCTACCGCCTGGGCATCCTGGAGGAGTACGTCGGCCACGGCATCGGCACGGCCATGCACATGGCGCCCGACGTCCTCAACTACTCCGTGAGGCGCAAGGGGCCGCGCCTGCGCCCGGGCATGGTCCTGGCCATTGAGCCGATGCTCACCGCCGGCTCGCCGCAGGTGCATGAGCTCGAGGACGGCTGGACCGTCGTCACCAATGACGGCTCCCGGGCCGCCCAGTGGGAGCACACGGTGGCCATCGTCCCGGGTGGCGTGTGGGTGCTCACGGCGCCCGACGGCGGTGTCGAGGGCCTGAGTGCCTTTGACATCGAGCCCAAGCCGCTGCGCTAAGAACCCGGCGTTCCCGACGGCGTTTCCGACGCCGCCCCCCATCACCGCAGCGTCCCCGTTACGCTTCGGCACATGGAAGACACCGTCGTCTCGCCCCTGAGCCCGCCCGTTCACGTCCTGCCCGCCCCACGCTCCTTTGAGGTGAGCGAGGCCGGGTTCACGCTGCTGAGGACCACCCCGCTGCTGTTCCAGGCCGGCACCGAGGACAGTGCCGCCATCCTGGCCCAGAAGCTGCGCGACGGCCTGGGCTGGCCCTCCAGCGCCGAGCGCCTGCCGGTGGTGGGCAACCGGGCCGGAGCACCGGTCGCCGGCGCGCTCACGCTCCTGCTCGACCCAGGGCAGGATCTCGGACCCGAGGGCTACACGCTCGACTCGACCCCCGAGGGCATCGTGCTGCGCGCCGCCACCCGGCTCGGCGCGCTCCACGCCGTGCGCACCCTCCTGCAGCTGCTGCCCCCGCGCGTC
The DNA here is from genome assembly GCF_014595995.2 of Actinomyces respiraculi. Lineage (NCBI taxonomy): Bacteria > Bacillati > Actinomycetota > Actinomycetes > Actinomycetales > Actinomycetaceae > Actinomyces > Actinomyces respiraculi. The sequence goes on along the minus strand of NZ_CP063989.1, from coordinate 2,283,068 downwards.
ATGGACCCCGAGGGCGCGCTGTGGGGACCGGCCGACGACGAGGTCCTCGCCGTCGTGCCCGGCGCCCACATCGAGGACGCCCCGCGCTGGAGCCACCGCGGCGTCATGATCGACGTCGCCCGCAGCTTCCTGCCGGTCGATGACCTGCTGCGCGTCGTCGAAGCCGTCAGTCTGCTCAAGATCAACGTGCTGCACCTGCACCTCGTGGACGACCAGGGCTGGCGCCTGGAGATCACCAACGAGGGTCGCGCCGAGGACGACACCCACGACTACACGCAGCTGACCGAGGTCTCCGGACGCACGGCCGTCGCCCTGCCCGCCTGGAACGGCCGTCCGGGCCGCACCGGCTGGTACACGCAGGAGGACTACCGGCGGATCCTCGCCTTCTGTCACAGCCGGGGCATGGAGGTCATCCCCGAGATCGACCTGCCCGGCCACGTGGGGGCTGCCCTGCACGCCCTGCCCGGCCTGTGCACCCCGGGCAGCTCCCACACCTCCACCCCCGAGGAGCCCACCGCCCCGGCGGACTGCGGCATCGTCGTCGGCTACTCCTACCTCGACCCTCATGCCCCGGCCACGCGCGCCTTCCTGCGCCACGTCCTGACCCAGGTGATGGACCTCGACCCCGAGGGCAGGCGCGTCCACCTCGGCGGCGATGAGCCCTGGGCGATGGCCGATCGTTACGGCGCGGGGCCGGGTTCGGCCTACGCCGAGCTGCTGACCTGGGCCTGCGAGGTCGTGCGCGAGCACGGGCGCGTGCCCATCGGTTGGAACGAGGCCTGGTCCGCCCAGCCGGCCCAGTCCCTCCCGTCGGCCCAGCCGGCCCAGAGCGCCGTCGGGACGCCCGGGGATGCCGCGGCGTCCATGCAGCTGCAGGTGTGGGACGTGCGCGGCGAGGAGTCCGCCGAGGGCCAGCGCCTGGCTGCCGAGCGGGGGGCGCGCTTCATCATGTCCCCCAGCCGGCACGCCTACCTCGACATGATCTGGGATGCCCAGGCGCCGCTGGGCCTGGACTGGGCCGGTGTGCTGGACCTGAGCGCGGCGCGCGACTGGGACCCCGTCGGGTCTGTTGAGGCCGTGGGGGAGTCCAGCATCGAGGGCGTGGAGGCGACTGTGTGGTCGGAGACGGCGCGCGGCGTCGAGGACGTCGAGACGCTGCTGCTGCCGCGCCTGCTTGGCACGGCCGAGGTCGGCTGGTGCCAGGCGCTGCCCGAGGACGGCAGCGAGCGCGCCCTGACGCTGGACGGCTTTGCGCACCGTTGCGCCGCCTATGGTGCCCGCATGCGTGCCGCCGGGACCCGCTTCGTCCTCGTGCCCGGGGTGCCGTGGCGCCAGGCCGGCCCCGACTATCCGAAGGTCGCGGCCGAGCAGGACGCCGCGCGTGCGGCCCGGTCCTGAGCCGGGTCGGGCCGGGTGGGCCGCGGCCCGTCGGACCGGGTGAGGCCGGGCTCGGCCACGCGCCGACAGGGCCCGTCTGTGGCCGGAAACACCGTCACTGTGCCCGATCTCGCGTGGTGAGGCCCGGCGGCCCTGCCGTATTGTTAAAGGCCGGTGCGTCCTACGGTCCGCGCGCAGCATCAACTGAGCGTGGGCGACGGGGCGTGTCGTCCGACGGCGACGTCGTCGGAGGAACTCGAGCGAGCAAGCACCGATGGAGGAACATGGCTAAGAAGGATGGCGTCATCGAGGTCGAGGGATCGGTCGTCGAGGCCCTTCCGAATGCGATGTTCCGGGTGGAGCTGAGCAACGGGCACGTCGTGCTCGCGCACATCTCCGGCAAGATGCGGCAGCACTACATCCGCATCCTCCCCGAGGACCGCGTGGTCGTGGAGCTGAGCCCCTACGACCTCACGCGCGGTCGCATCGTCTACCGGTACAAGTGACAGTCCTCCCCTGACGGGGATGACGGAGGAACATCATGAAGGTCAAGCCGAGCGTCAAGAAGATCTGTGACAACTGCAAGGTGATTCGTCGCCACGGCCGCGTCATGGTCATCTGCGAGAACCCGCGGCACAAGCAGCGCCAGGGCTGATCCCAGCGCTGACGGCCGCCGTCCGGGCGGCCGCACATAAGCACCCACCCCAGCTCACCACCGGTGAGCAACCCCCGGTTCCTGGAGGCCGGGGCCGCTGCGACTGATGGCGGAGGAGGTGGGCGACGACCTCCGGGAGCACACAGGAGAACCACACCGTGGCACGTATTTCCGGTGTCGACCTGCCTCGCGAGAAGCGAGTCGAGGTCGCCCTCACATACATCTTCGGGATCGGCCGCACTCGTGCGGACGAAACCCTCGTGGCGACGGGCGTCAACCCCGACACCCGAGTCAAGGACCTCACCGAGGACGAGCTCGTCCTGCTTCGCAACCACATCGACGCGAACTACCAGGTGGAGGGCGACCTTCGCCGCGAGGTCCAGGCGGACATCCGCCGCAAGATCGAGATCGGCTGCTACCAGGGCCTGCGCCACCGCCGTCACCTGCCGGTGCACGGCCAGCGCACCAAGACCAACGCGCGCACCCGCAAGGGCCCCAAGCGCACCGTGGCCGGTAAGAAGAAGGCCAAGTAAGCAGCAGTCCATGAGCGCGGGCTCGGCTGCCCGCCATGGAACGACGACCTAGATCGAAGAAGGAAACATGCCTCCCAAGAGCCGCACCGCCGTGCGCAAGACGCGTCGCAAGGACCGCAAGAACGTCACCCACGGCCACGCCTACATCAAGTCCACCTTCAACAACACCATCGTGTCCCTCACGGACCCGCACGGTGCCGTCATCGCCTGGGCCTCCTCCGGCCAGGTCGGCTTCAAGGGCTCGCGCAAGTCGACCCCCTACGCCGCCCAGCTCGCCGCTGAGGCCGCCGCCCGCCGTGCGCAGGAGCACGGCATGAAGAAGATCGACGTCTTCGTCAAGGGCCCCGGCCCGGGCCGTGAGACCGCGATCCGCTCCCTCCAGGCCGCCGGCCTCGAGGTCGGCTCCATCTCCGACGTCACGCCCCAGGCTCACAACGGCTGCCGTCCGCCCAAGCGTCGGCACGTCTGAGACGACCGAGGCCGACGGCGTCCGTGCCCCCGGGCCCGTGACGTCGTCGGCTCCTCGCGTCCGCCCCTCACGGGCGGACGCGGACGGGCCGGGTCCTCTCGGAGACCGTCCACATCCCGCAGGATCGGCGTCATATAGCGGGCGCCGCCACGAAAGGAAACCACGTGCTCATTGCACAGCGACCCACCCTCTCCGAGGAGGTCATCGAGGAGGACCGCCGCTCGCGGTTCGTCCTGGAGCCTCTCGAGCCCGGCTTCGGCTACACGCTCGGCAACTCCCTGCGCCGCACGCTGCTGTCGTCCATCCCGGGCGCCGCCGTGACCAGCGTGCGCATCGACGGCGTGCCCCACGAGTTCCGCACCATCCCCGGGGTCAAGGAGGATGTCGCTCAGATTATCCTCAACATCAAGGAGATCGTGCTCTCGAGCGAGAACGACGAGCCGGTCGTCATGTACCTGCGCAAGTCGGGCCCGGGTGTCGTCACCGCCGGTGACATCACCCCGCCCGCCGGCGTGGAGATCCACAACCCCGACCTCGTCATCGCCACCCTTAACGAGAAGGGCAAGCTCGAGATCGAGCTGACGGTTGAGCGTGGGCGCGGTTACGTCTCCGCGGCCCAGAACAAGGACCCGAACGCGGAGATCTCCCGCATCCCCGTGGACTCCATCTACTCGCCGGTCAAGAAGGTCTCCTACGCGGTTGAGGCCACTCGTGTCGAGCAGCGCACGGACTTCGACCGCCTCGTGGTCGACGTCGAGACCAAGGCCTCGATCACTCCTCGTGACGCGCTTGCCTCTGCCGGCAAGACCCTCGTCGAGCTCTTCGGCCTGGCCCGTGAGCTCAATGTTGAGGCCGAGGGCATTGAGGTCGGCCCCTCGCCGATGGACCAGGCCCTCCAGCAGGACCTCGCCCTCATGATCGACGAGCTCAACCTCCAGGCCCGTTCCTCCAACGCGCTCAAGCGCGAGGGCATCCACACCGTCGGTGAGCTCGTCGCGCGCAGCGAGGCGGACCTGCTCGACATCCGCAACTTCGGTGCCAAGTCGATCTCCGAGATCAAGGAGAAGCTCGCCGAGCTGGGCCTGTCCCTCAAGGGCTCGCCGGTCGACTACATCGCGGACGACGACTACACCAACCCCACCTTCAGCGACGAGCAGGCCTGAACCCGCGCGCTCCGCTCGCCAATCACTTAGGAGACAACAATGCCTCGCCCCACCAAGGGTCCCCGTCTGGGTGGCTCCGCCCAGCACGAGCGCCACATGCTGGCCAACCTGGCCACGCAGCTCTTCATCCACGAGTCCATCACGACGACGGAGGCCCGCGCCCGCCGCCTGCGTCCCTACGCCGAGAAACTCATCACCAAGGGCAAGCGTGGCGACCTGCACGCGCGCCGCACGGTGCTGAAGAAGGTGACGGACAAGTTCGCCGTCTACCGCCTCTTCGAGGAGATCGCCCCCCAGTTCAAGGACCGCGAGGGCGGTTACACCCGCATCATCAAGGTGGCCCCCCGCAAGGGTGACAACGCCCCCATGGCCGTCATCTCCCTCGTGCTCGAGCCCGTGGCCAAGAAGGCGGTTGTGGACGACGCCGTCGCCACCGCCAAGCGCGCCGCTGAGAAGGCTGTCGAGAAGAAGTCCGCCAAGAAGGCCGCTGAGAAGGGTGCCGAGGAGGCCGCCGAGGCCCCGGTTGAGGCTCCGGTCGAGGAGACCGCTGCTGAGCCCGTCGAGTACGCCGGCGCCGTCCGTCTTGCCGAGGGCTCGGCTGAGGCCCCCGACGCCGACCACCAGATCAAGGGCAACGAGGACTCCAAGAAGTACCACGTTCCCGGCTCGCGCTGGTACGACGCCACCATCGCCGAGGTCTGGTTCGCCACCGCCGAGGACGCCGAGGCCGCAGGCTTCGCCCCCGCTGGCGGCGCCGCCGCCCAGAAGGTCGCGGACTGAACCACCTTCGAGGTCTGACCTGTACGACCGCGGGCCCGTCACCACACGGTGACGGGCCCGCGGTCGTGTATGGAGCGGGTGGGCTCGGACCGGGTGGCCGTGCGTGTGGCATTTTGCTGGCCTTGCGGCTTTAGCGCCACCAGGCCGGCGTGCTGCCACGGGCTCAGCTGCCGGTGGCGCTCACCGCCGTATGGGCATCCCTGGCGCCGGGGCACTGCCCCCGTGGGCGCGCCAGCTCGGGTCCACTGGCGCGCGCCCCGGTGGGTCTTGGTGCGCCGCGAGTTCGGGGGTGACGTGTCGAGTTCGAGCCTCTTGACCCTCGAACTTGGCGTTGGTAGGTGACGTGGGGAGGCTGGCCGGTGCCGTGCGGGCTCGTGCCCGGGGTGCTGGGAGGGGGCGTGCACGCTCATGTGACTGGTGTGATCTGGCGGATCTGGGTTTTTCGTTGGTATTGCGCCGTTTTGGTTCTCTTGGTCAAAACGGTTTTTTGGCTCCCATGTGCATGGGCGTGGTCCATGCACATGGGAGCCGAGGCTCTCGAGGGCGCCGATCGAGAAAACCGCATGATTCCGCGGCTTGCGACAGAGGTCGACAAGCGTGAGCGTGCAAGCCCCTCCGCCGTGGGGGCCGCGACGGCCGCCACCGCCCGATCGTCGGCCCCGCCGCAGCCCAGTCGTCGGCCCCGCCGCCGCGGAAGTCGCGATGCTCGCCTTCCCGACGTCGGGCGGGGTCGGGTGTCAGGTGTCGAGCATCGCCATGACCTCGCGGACGGCGCGGGCCACCTCCTGCGGGGCGTCGATCGTCATGAAATGCCCGGAGTCGGGGACCTCGCGCACCACCAGGCGGGAGAAGGCCCTCCGCGCCGAGGCCAGCCGCCCGCGCGAGGCATAGGGCGGAGCCTGAAGCAGAAGCGTCGGAACGCGCACGGGGCCGTCGGCCAGCGCCCGGGAGCGCAGGAGGTCGGCCTGCTGGGCCGAGTAGGCCAGGGACTCCGCCGCACCACCCGTGAGCGAGGAAACGGTCCAGGTGTCCTGCCAGGCGGGCGAGTCCAGGGCCTGAGGCCGTGTGACCATGCCGCGCATGGACGCCCGCGCCAGGGCCGCAAGGCCCCGGTGGGCGCCCGGCACCTTCAGCAGGCCGCGCGTCGCCGCCAGGCCGAGCGCGGCCAGAGGCGCACGGCCTCTCACGGCGCCGACAGCCAGGACAGGCGTCAGCCTGGGCTGGTGGGCGACGGAGGGGTCCACGAGGACGATGCCATCGACCAGACCGGGACGACGACGCGCCAGAAGCTCGGCCTCGAAGGCCGCCATCGAGTGGGCCACGAGGACGGTCGGGGCGCCATCGGCCACCCCCAGGTCCTCCAGCAGCCGGGCGAGGATGCCCGCCTGAGTGTGCAGTGCCGGCAGCCCATGGCAGTGGGTGCCCAGACGCCCCTGCCGGTCGACGACGACGTGGGTGCCGGGCAGCAGCCCCAGCACCGGCTCCCAGAAGGCGGAGCCCAGGCCCGCCCCCGCCAGGAGGACAAGCGTGGGCTCACCGGCACCGGGCGGCCTCAGACGGCGGGCGGTCACACCGGCGCGACGCGCCCAGCGCTCCGGACTCCCGACCGCGGGTCCCGAGGTGGCAGCACCTCCGGCGTCGGCACCACCGGCGGCGGGTTTCGGGGCGCCGGCACGGGCGCCGTCGTCAGCACCGGAACCGGGAACACCGGAGACAGCGGGCCTAGGCCGCAAGGCGGGCATCGCCGTCGGACCTCCTGGTAAGACGCAGGGCGAGGACGGCCGCCAGCAGGGAGGACAGGAGCACCTGCCCCATCTGCGGCCAGACCTGGCTGCCGGGAGCCAGGACGATCGCCGTCAGGGTGACGACGTCGACGACACCGAGGGCCCCCGCCCCCACCAGGGCCGTGCGCAGCTGCGGGTGCGGCGCCCCCCGGTCGCGCAGCCCCAGCACCAGCAGCCCCGTGGCCATGAGGAAGCCGGCACCGACCGTGCCCGAGGCGATGGTGTGGACGAGGCCGGAGACCGTCGTCGTGTCCTGGCACATGGCGTTCGTCGTCGGGGCACAGGGCATGTTGCCCAGCGCGTCCGCCACCGTCCCCACCCCGCAGGCCGCCAGCGCGAGAGCCACGGCGGTGGACCAGTCGCCGAGCCAGGCCCGCCACCCGCGCACCCCCAGGGCCGCGATGGCCAGCAGCAGCACGCCGGTGATGAGGTCGCCCCCGCGAAAGACCCACTGCCAGGGCTGGTCGTCCGCCGCCAGCTCGGACAGGTAGCCGGGCGGGACGTCACCGCTCCACAGCAGCGGCCCCAGGACCCACGTGTTGTAGGCGAGCAGCACGCCGGCCGCCAGCAGGCGCCTCATCGTGAGGGCCTGACGAGGGGGAAGGCGATGGTCTCGCGGATCGAGGCGCCCGTGAGCATCATGACAAGACGGTCCATGCCGACCCCCAGCCCGCCCGAGGGCGCCATGCCGTGCTCCAGGGCCTCCAAGAAGGCCTCATCCAGCTCCATCGCCTCCGCGTCACCGCTGGCGGCCGCCAAGGACTGGGCCGTCAGCCGCTCGCGCTGGATCACCGGGTCCACGAGCTCGGAGTAGGCGGTGGCGACCTCCGAGCCGAAGACGATGAGGTCCCAGCGCTCGGCCAGCACCGGGTCCTGGCGGTGCGGGCGTGTGAGCGGCGAGGTCTGTGCGGGGAAGTCGCTGAAGAAGGTCGGCTGGGCGGTGCTGGACTCCGCCAGGTGCTCGTAGAGCTCCTGGACCAGGGTGCCCCACCCCCATGACGGGTCGTGGCGCAGGCCCAGGCGCTCGGCGTGGGAGCGCAGCACGGCCGTGGGGGTGGAGGTCGTCACCTGCTCGCCCAGGCCCTGGGAGACGGCGTCGCACACGCTCACGGTCCGCCACGGCCGGGCGAGGTCCACCTCGTGCTCGGTGCCGCCCACGGTGCCCCGCACGACGGTGGTGCCCAGGGCCTCATGCGCCGCCGAGACCACGAGGTCCTGGACGACCGTCTTCATCACCTCGTAGTCGGCGTAGGCCTGGTAGGCCTCCAGCATCGTGAACTCGGGGTTGTGGGTGGAGTCCGCCCCCTCGTTGCGGAAGCTCCGGCCGATCTCGAAGACGCGGTCCATGCCGCCGACGACGAGCCGCTTGAGGTAGAGCTCGGGGGCGATGCGCAGGTACAGGTCCAGGTCGTAGGCGTTGATGTGGGTGCGGAAGGGGCGCGCGTTCGCCCCGCCGTGCACCGGCTGGAGGATGGGCGTCTCGACCTCCAGGTAGCCGCGATCGAGCAGACGGGAGCGCACGGCCTGCACCGCCCGGGACCGGGTCTCGACGAGGTGGCGCTGACGCGGGGAGGTGATGAGCGCCAGGTGGCGCTGGCGCACCAGGGTCTCGGGGTCGGTCAGGCCCCGGTGCTTGTCCGGCAGCGGTCGCAGGGCCTTGGCGGTCATCGTCCAGCCGGAGGCCACCAGGCTCGCCGTGCCGGTGCGCGAGGTGCCCGGCACGCCGGTCACGGCCACCTGGTCCCCGACGCGCACCAGGCGCTGGAAGTCGGTCAGGGCCTGGGGGGCCGCGTCCCGCTCGAGGAGCACCTGGACCTCCCCGCCCCAGTCGCGCAGGTCGGCGAAGAGCACTCCGCCGTGGTCGCGCAGCCCGACGACGCGCCCGGCGATGGTCCGCTCGCCACCGCCGTCGAGCGCCTGCGCGCAGCCGGCCGTCACGGTGGTGCTCGCCGGGTAGGGCGTGAGCCCCTGGCTGAGCATCCGCTCGCGGCTGGCGGCGCGGGCACGCACCTCGTGGGGCAGGCGCGCGGCCGGCTGCGGCTCGGCGACGGCGCGGGTGAGGGCCAGCATGCGGGCGCTGTCCTCCTCGCTCAGGCGCGGCTGGGACGAGTCCTGGCCGCTGAAGAGACTGGGCGGGCGCAGGAAGCCTTCGGCGACGGCGACGACGGCCGAGACGCGCACGAGGTCCCCGCCGTCGGGGTAGCACAGCAGCCGCGGCACCCAGTCGGGCTCGTAGCGGGAGTTGGAGCGGTACAAGGACTCCAGCTGCCACCAGCGCGAGGCCGCCATGAGCACCTGGCGGCGGGCGCGCTGGAGCGGCCCGGCACCCAGACGCGCGCCCTGGTCGAAGATGTCGCGGAAGACGGCGAAGTTGAGCGAGACCTGGGTGACGGACAGGGCGGCGGCCTCGGCCATGAGCGTGCTCACCATGAGCTCGGTGACACCGTGGTCGGCGTCGGGGTGGCGGCGCATGACGTCCAGGCTCAGGCCCGTGGCGCCCCAGGGCACGAAGGACAGCAGGGCGGCAACCTGCCCGCGCTCGTCGCCGTCGGGGAACAGGGCCTCAACGAGGACGCACTGGCCGTCGGAGGGGTCGTCGAGTCCGCGGCCCAGCGCCATGGAGAAGCCGCGCTCCGCCTCGCCGTTGAGCCAGGTGGTGGCAAGCGTGCTGAGCTCGGCCAGCTCCTCGGCAGGGATGCTGCGATGGCGCCGCACCCGCGCCGTGTACCCGGCGCCGGAGGCGTGGCGCACGGCCTGGCGGACCTCCGTGAGGTCGTTGAGGCGGAAGCGGGCCGGACGCAGGACCGCCTCGTCGCCGATGTGCAGGGCGTGCATACCCGCCTGCACCCAGGCGCGGGCCCCGGCCTCGGAGGCGCCGATGACGGCGGGTGTGAGCCCGTAGGAGGTGCAGTGGCGGCAGAAGGCGGCCACGGTGGCGGGCCAGGTGGCCGGGTCGCCCATCGGGTCGCCGGAGACGAGGGCGACGCCGAGGCTGGGGCGGTAGGCGACAGCGCCGCGCTCGGTGAGCAGCACGGACTTGTCGCGGCGGGTGGCGAAGTAACCGAGCGAGTCCTGGGGGTGGGCGGCCAGGAGCGTGCGCACGCGCTCCTCCTCGTCCACGCTCATGCGCGCGGCCAGCCGCTGCGAACGCATGAGCGTGGCCAGGCCGGCCAGGAAGGACAGGGCCCATCCCAGGCCGAAGAGGCTGAAGGCCACGTCCGGGAACTGCTGGATGATCTCGACGAGGGGGTGGGGGTCGCCCGCCAGGAACAGGTGCGTGAGGGCCGAGGGGTGGGTGACGAGGACGGCCAGGGCGGCCAGGGCGGTGCTGGCGCCGACGCCGAGCGTCGTGACGGTCAGAGCCCGGCGCAGGTTACCGGGCCTCATGCGCACTCGGTAGGAGCTGCGGTCACGCAGGAGCAGGACGACGAGCAGGACCAGCGTGAGGGCATTGAAGCCGAGGGCCAGCAGGTCCAGGTTGGTGACGCCCTCCTCGCGCAGGAGCATGAGGGAGACGTCGGCCGTGACGAACAGCACGATGCTCAGCACCGCCAGGACAGTGGTGGCCACCCAGGCGACGCGGATGCGGCGCGAGAGGGCCGAGCCGAGGATGAGGATGACGACGGCGGTGAACCAGTCGAGCACCGGCAGGGGGACGAACCAGATCAGGACGAAGTTGATGAACCCGCTCAGGCCGGGGACCGAGTCGAGGAAGGTGGACAGCAGTGCCACCACTCCTACCGTCATCACGGCCCGGGGCAGCAGAATCGAGCTCCGGGTCGCTCCGGCGGTGCGAGGGCGCGGAGAGCGGGGATGAGGCATGGATGCATCCTGGCAGCCGTCGGTGTGTGTGCGGATCCCCCGATGAGAGGAGATCTCCTCCTACCAGGGTCGGGGGATCTTCAGGGTGAGGGTCAGGGTGTTTCTCAGGGGCGGGCCAGGTCCCAGCAGCGGGCACCGCCGGTCATCCCCGCCTCGTTGGGTACGACGACGACGTCGTCGCCCATCAATGCGAGCTGCGAGGCGAGAATCCGCCGGGAGTTGCCGCCCCCGAGGTAGAGGCGGTCCCACAGGTACATGGGCCGCAGGGCGTCGACGACGCGCCGCACCCGCCGCGACCAGTGGGCGTCGCCCAGGCGCAGGCGCTCGTGCTCACCGATGTAGTCGTCATACGTCAGGCCCCAGCGGATCGGCCCCTGGGAGACCTCCACGTGAGGGGCCAGCACGCCGTTGTCGAAGACCGCGTTACCCAGCCCGGTGCCAAGCGTGACGATCATCTCGTGGCCCTTGCCGGTGACGACGCCGGCGGCGGCGACCTCCGCGTCGTTGAGGACGAGTACGGGCCGCTCCAGGCGCTGGGCGAGTGCCGCCCCCATGTCGAAGCGTCGCCACTGCTCGACCAGCTCGGGCAGCACCTTCGAGCGCGGGCCGTCACGGGTGATGTAGTGGGGGGTGGCGACGACGATGCCGTGGCGGATCATGCCGGGCATCCCCACCGTCACACGGTCCGCCTGCGGTAGCTGGGCGGCGAGCTCGGCGATGGTGTCGACGAGGGTCAGTGGTGGCAGGGGGTAGGGCGTCGAGGTTCGCACGGCCCGGGAGATCATCGCGCCCTCGGGGGACAGCACGGAGGCCTTAATTCCGCCCCCGCCGCAGTCGACGGTCAGGGTCGTGGGACTACTCATGGCGGAAGGTTACCGGCGGGCGTGGTCGAATAGCGCCATGCTCACCGATGTGAAGCCGGGCGACGCGCCGACCCCGGGCGCCGTCGTCGAGGAGGCCGAGGGGGCCGAGGCTAAGAACGGGGCCACCGTGCGCCTGAGGCTCGACCTCGCCTACGACGGCGTCGGCTTCTCCGGCTGGGCCGCCCAACCCGGCCTGCGCACCGTCGAGGGCGAGCTCACCGACGCCCTCGAGACCGTCCTGCGCACGCCCGTGCGGCTGACCGTCGCCGGGCGCACGGATGCCGGCGTGCACGCCGCCGCCCAGGCCGTCCACCTCGACGTGCCGCTCGCCGCCTGGCAGGCGCTGCCCGGACGCTCCGGGCGGCGCCCCGAGGACGCCCTGCTCACCCGCCTGGCCGGGGTCCTGGCCCGCCAGGCCCACCTCGCCGCCGACGCCGGCCTCACCGGCCCGGTCCCGCGCGGCGCCAGCGACGTCGTCGTCACCGGTGCGCGCGTGGCGCCCGAGGGCTTCGACGCCCGTTTCTCCGCCCTCAGCCGCCGCTACGTCTACCGCATCGCCGACGGCGGCCCCGCCGGGGCCCCGCGCAACGCCTCCCGCCGCGGCCAGGTGCTGTGGCTGCCCGAGGCGCTGGACGTCGAGGCCATGGACCGCAGCGCCCGCCCCCTGCTGGGCGAGCACGACTTCCTGTCCTACTGCCGTCCGCGCGAGGGGGCGACGACGGTGCGCACCCTCAAGCGCCTGGACTGGCGCCGCCCCACCCGGGGGGCCGACGCCGGTCTTGTGACCCTCACGGTGGTCGCGGATGCCTTCTGCCACTCGATGGTGCGTTCGTTGGTCGGGGTGGGTCTCGCCGTCGGACGCGGTAGCCGTGACGAGGCCTGGCCCGCCGCCCTGCTCGAGCGCCGCTCACGCGATGGCGCCGCCCCGGTGGCCCCCGCCCACGGTCTGACGCTTGAGGAGGTCGTCTACCCCAGCGACGACGCCCTCGCCGAGCAGGCGCGGCGCTCGCGGGTGGTGCGTCGCCTGCCTGCCGATCCCCTCGCCGAGGACTGCGGCTGCTAGGCCCGGGCTCACGGCAGCGTGTCGGGTCTCACGGTCCCGGTGGCGTCAGTTCTTTTGACCCCCCTTCCGGAGCCCCGGTAGGGTGGGTAACCGTCGTGCAGCACGCATGTGCGCGTCCGCGGTGCCGTCCCACTCGCCCCGGATCGCCAGTGCTCCGACCACTCACCTGACCATGGTGGTCTCGTCGGGCCGCGAAAGCTTCAACGTGCTGCCCGATGACCCACTCGCCAAGAGAAACGAAGGCAACGCCCGTGCGCACGTACACACCGAAGCCCGGCGACGTCGAGAAGAACTGGTACGTCATCGACGCCACCGACGTCGTCCTCGGCCGCCTTGCGGCCCAGGCCGCGACCCTGCTCCGTGGGAAGCACAAGCCCCAGTTCGCGCCCCACGCGGACTGCGGCGACTACGTCGTCATCATCAACGCCGACAAGGTCGCCCTCACCAACGGCAAGGCTGACAAGAAGTTCGCCCACCGTCACTCCGGTTTCCCGGGTGGCCTCACCTCCGTCTCGTACCGCGAGCTGCTCGCGACGCGTCCGGAGCGCGCCATCGAGAAGGCCGTCAAGGGCATGGTGCCCCACACCAAGCTCGGCCGTCAGCAGCTGAAGAAGCTCAGGGTCTACCGAGGCGCCGAGCACCCGCACGCCTCGCAGAACCCCCAGACTTTCGAGATCACCCAGGTCGCCCAGTAAGCGCTCCAGCGCCCGGCACCCCGCGACAAGCAAAGGACACATCGTGGCTGAGACCACTGTCGACATCGACGCGCTGGACGAGGAGAACGCCCCCTCCAGCTACACCACTGAGACCGACGGCGCCGCCGAGGGCCGCGGCCAGTCCATCACCGCTCCCGGTGCTGGCCTGGGTCGCCGCAAGGAGGCTGTCGCCCGCGTCCGTCTCGTCCCCGGCACTGGCCAGTGGACGCTCAACGGCCGCACGCTTGAGGACTACTTCCCCAACAAGCTGCACCAGCAGCTCGTGCGCGCCCCCTTCACCCTCCTCGGTCTTGAGGGCCGCTTCGACGTCGTCGCCCGTATCAACGGTGGCGGCATCTCCGGCCAGGCCGGCGCCCTGCGCCTGGGCATCGCCCGCGCCCTCAACGAGATCGACCGTGAGGCCAACCGCCCGTCTCTGAAGAAGGCCGGTTTCCTCACCCGCGACGCCCGCATCGTCGAGCGTAAGAAGGCCGGTCTGCACAAGGCCCGCCGCGCCCCGCAGTACTCCAAGCGCTGACCCGCGCCCGCGCTGCCGACGCCCCGCCTCCCCGCTCACGCGGTGGACGGCGGGGCGTCGTCGTTGTGCCACCGGGCCGGGCGCCGTCGGCCGGGCCTCCCACGGGTCCCGGACCGTGCCGGTGCCGGCGTGGGAGGATGAAGCCCGTCCCACGACCCCCATCCGGAAGGACTGGCTCACACATGGCACGACTCTTCGGCACGGACGGCGTGCGCGGCCTCGCCAACGACCTGCTCACCCCCGCCCTCGCGGTCCAGCTCGGCGAGGCCGCCGCGCAGGTGCTCACCCGCGGGGCGCCCGCCTCCTCCCGCTCGCGCACCGGCCGTTTCCGCGCCATTGTCGGCCGCGACACGCGCGCCTCGGGCGAGTTCCTGGACCACGCGATCAGCGCGGGCCTGGCCTCCTCAGGCATCGACGTCACGCGGGTCGGCGTTCTGCCCACCCCGGCCATCGCGCACCTGACCGCCACGCAGGACATCGAGCTCGGTGTCATGATCTCCGCCTCCCACAACCCCTTCCAGGACAATGGGATCAAGTTCTTCGCCCGAGGCGGCTACAAGCTCGAGGACGCCGTCGAGGACAAGATCGAATCCCTGCTGGGCCGCACGGACCCCCCGCCGGTCGGTGCCGGCGTCGGCCGCGTCATTAAGGGCGAGACGGTGGCCGACCAGACCTACATCAACCACCTCGTCGACTCCACCGGCACGGACCTGTCAGGCCTGAGGATCGTCGTCGACGCCTCCAACGGTGCCGCCTTCACCGTCGGTCCCGCCGCCCTGCGCGCGGCCGGGGCCGAGGTCATCGTCATCAACGCCTCCCCGGATGGTCTCAACATCAACGCCGCCTGCGGCTCCACCCACCCCGAGCAGCTGCAGACCTATGTCCCCAGCGTCGGGGCCGACATGGGCTTCGCCTACGACGGCGACGCCGACCGCTGCCTGGCCGTCGACGCCGAGGGCAACCTCATCGACGGCGACCAGATCATGGGTCTGCTCGCCGTGGGGATGAAGGCGGATGGCCTGCTGGCCTCCGACACGCTCGTCGTCACCGTCATGAGTAACCTCGGCCTCCTGCTCGCCATGAAGGAGCACGGCATCCGCACCGTGCAGACCGGCGTGGGGGACCGCTACGTGCTTGAGCGGATGGTCCAGGGCGGCTACACGCTCGGCGGCGAGCAGTCGGGCCACGTCATCGACACCCTGCACGCGACGACCGGTGACGGCGTGCTTACGTCGCTGCGGGTCGCGGCCCGGGTCACGCGCTCGGGCGCGAGTCTGGCCGAGCTGGCGAGCGTGGTCACGCGCCTGCCGCAGACGCTCATCAACGTGCGCGGGGTCGACAAGGCGGCCGCCCACACCGACGCCGCCGTCCAGAAGGCCGTCGCCCAGGCGGAGGAGCGCCTGGGGCAGGCCGGTCGTGTGCTGCTGCGTCCTTCGGGCACTGAGCCCCTGGTACGCGTCATGGTCGAGGCCGCGACCCAGGCCGAGGCGGACGCCGTCGCCGCGGGCCTCGCCGAGGCGGTCAAGGACAACCTCTCCCTCGCCTGAGACCCGGCGCTCGCACGCGAGGCCCCCGTCGCGCTCACCCGCGCCGTCGGGGGCCTCGTGCGCGACGCTCCACGGGGAGGGACGGGTAGCGGTGGGCAGCGCCGATGGGTACCCGGGCAGGCGGGACGAGGTGCCCATGGTCGGGCGCTCGCGGCCCACCTAGTCTGCGTCGCGACGCAGGTCCCTGCTAGCGACCACTGAGAGGTGACTCATGACCGTCGCACCCCACCACCCGCTCCTGTCGCGCCGTCACGCCCTTGCCCTGCCACTCGTCGCCGGGGCCGCCCACGCCCTGGCCGCCTGCGGGGCCCGGGACACCACCGACCCGCAGGCCGGGGCGTCCTCGCCCACCGCCCCCGAGCCCTCCGCCGCGCAGGCCCCGTCAGCCGCTGCCACCGCCGGCGCGCCGGTCAGTGTCCGCCTCACCGGGGCCCTGGGCGGGCACACCCTCGACGTGAGGCTCGGCCCCCTCGTGCGCGTGGACGCCTCCTCCTCCGTCCTGCCCTTCCACGTCGAGCGCCCCGCCGACGACCCGAACCAGGAGTGGCTCCTGAGCCCGTCCTTCGACTGGGCCGGCCCCAGCGACGAGTACGGGCTGAGGTGGATGAGGCTCATCGACCCGCTCTCCAGCCGCGTGTGGCGCTCCACCGCGACACGAGACGCCGTCCACGGCGGCGCCATCGACGTCGGCGAGGCCCGCGACTACTACGCGACCTTCGGGGGCGTCGACCCCGACGTGGAGAGCGTCGTCGTCATGCTCAACCAGAGCGGGTTCGTCCCCACGGCGGTCATCGACCTCGAGCAGGCCCAGGACCCCGACCTCCTGCGCCAGGTCCTCGACGACGCCGAGCCCGCCAGCGGGCGCCTCGAGCCGCTGGCGCTGGAGCACTACACCGAGGCCGTCAACCGCTCGGCGAGTGGTCTGACGACGAAGGACGCGGTGACGGTCACGGTCTCCAACGACGTCTCCTTCGCCACGGACTCCGCCGAGCTGACGTCCCAGGCCGACACGATCCTCCAGGGCGTGGCCGACTCCCTCGCCTCCTACCCCGACGGCGGTGCCCTGAGCGTCGTCGGGCACACCGACGATGTCGCCGACGACGCCTACAACCAGGCGCTGTCCGAGCGCCGGGCGCAGGCGGTGTGGGACCGGCTCACCCAGCTCACCGACCTGTCGGCGTGGAGCTCCAGCGTCACCGGCAAGGGCGAGAGCGAGCCGAGGCAGGAGGGGACGAGCGAGGAGGCGAGGGCCGCCAACCGCCGCGTGGAGATCGTCATCGCCCCCACCGCGGGGACGGACGGGCACGGGTCCAGGGGCCTGTCCTCCGACACCGCCCCGCCAGCACCCGCCGGTCCCAGCGCCCCGGGCCCCCAGGGCGTGAGCGTGGCGCGGGCCTCCGACGGGGAGAGCCTCACCATCACCCTGGAGCAGGTCGTGCGGCGCGGTGGGCTCCTGTTCGGCGAATTCGTTATCTCCGACATGAGCGACAACGCCTCGCTGTCCTCGTGGTTCACCGACAACCGGGGGTGGGGGCTCGACAACGCCCGCGGCGAGAGCGTGGGGGTGGCCTCGATCCAGGCCGCCAGCGGTGTCACCCTCCTGTCCGGCGGGAGCTACGTCTTTCCCGTCGACTACCTGCCCCCGGGCGCCGATGGTCGCCGCCCCCTCGCCGACCTCTACCTCGCCTCGCTCGGCGCCGGCACGACGGGCCGGGTGTGCGTCGTGTGGCCGGACACCGGTGAGGACACGGTCATCGTGGACCGTCCGGCGGACTCGTCGATCGACGCGGCCAACACGCCCTGGCGTCTGACCGACGTCCCCGTCGTCGCCGGCTGACCGGCCCGCCCCCGCCGCCCGCCGCCGCGCCGAGGAGTTGGGCGGGGGTTGGGGGAGAGCCGACGGCGAGGGCGTGTGGGTCAGGCCTTGCGCAGGAGCACCCGCTGGACGTGGTGGTCCGCGCCCTTGTGCAGCACGAGCGTCGCCCGCGGGCGCGTCGGCGCGATGTTCTCGCGCAGGTTGACCAGGTTGACGCTCTCCCAGATCTCCCCGGCCATCGCCAGGGCGACGTCGTCGGCGATCGAGGCGAAACGCCGGAAATAGGAGTCGGGGTCGGTGAAGGCCGTGCGCTTGAGGGTCAGGAACCGGTCGAGGTACCAGTGGCGGATGTCGCTCGGGTCGGCGTCGACGTAGATCGAGAAGTCGATGAAGTCGCTGACCGCCAGCGCCGACACGTCAGCCACCGGCCCCTCCTCCGGCCGCGCGTGGACCCGGCGCGCGGGCTGGAGGACGTTGAGGCCTTCGAGGACGAGCACGTCCGGGCGCTCCACCACCGTGTGCCGGCCGGGCACGACGTCGTAGACCTGGTGGGAGTAGACCGGGGCCTCCACGCGCGGCACCCCGGACTTGACCGCCATGATGAAGTCGAGCAGCGCCCGGCGGTCGTAGGACTCCGGGAAGCCCTTGCGGGCCGTCAGCCCCCGCTGCTCCAGCACGGCGTTGGGCAGCAGGAACCCGTCGGTCGTCACCAGCGACACCCGCGGCGTCTGAGGGAAGCGGGCCAGCAGGTGGGCGATGAGGCGCGCCGTCGTCGATTTGCCGACGGCGACCGACCCGGCCACCGCGACGACGAAGGGGGTCGGGCTCTCGTTGACGCCCAGGAAGTCCGCGGTCAGGCGCCCGCGCTCGCGGGTCGAGGCGATGTACGTCTCCAGCAGGGCGGTCAGGGGGCGGTAGACGACGTCGACCTCGGGCAGGTCGATGGGGTCGCC
Organism: Actinomyces respiraculi; assembly: GCF_014595995.2. Lineage (NCBI taxonomy): Bacteria > Bacillati > Actinomycetota > Actinomycetes > Actinomycetales > Actinomycetaceae > Actinomyces > Actinomyces respiraculi. Next base: position 2,265,010 of record NZ_CP063989.1, on the reverse strand, counting down.
CAGGCCGCGCAGCTTCTCGACGTCGGCCTGCGTCAGCGG